>NZ_JAGKRK010000002.1:0-205776 GCF_017939325.1 Aeromonas sp. MaB10011B
GTGTTGATGGTGATACCACGCTCACGCTCTTCCGGTGCCTTGTCGATCTGGTCGAAGGCGAAAGCTTTACCACCGAAGTGCTTGGCCAGCACGTTGGTGATGGCGGCGGTCAGGGTGGTTTTACCGTGGTCAACGTGGCCGATGGTGCCGACGTTTACGTGCGGTTTATTACGCTCAAATTTTTCTTTAGACACGACGTAGTCCTTCTAGGTTAAACCCGCCTACCGTCGTAGGCGGGGAATCTTAAATTACTTGGATTTGCGCTCTTCGATCACGGCCTGGGCGACGTTGGTCGGGGCATCGTGATACTTGGCGAATTCCATGGCGTAGGAAGCACGACCCTGGGTAGCAGAACGCAGGGAGGTGGCGTAACCGAACATTTCGGCCAGCGGCACCAGCGCACGTACGATCTTGCCGGACGGGCCATCTTCCATGCCTTCGATCAGGCCGCGACGACGGTTCAGGTCACCGATCACGTCGCCCATGTAGTCTTCCGGAGTCTCGACTTCGACCTTCATGATCGGTTCGAGCAGTACCGGGTTGGCCTTCATGAAGCCAGCCTTGAACGCCAGAGAAGCAGCGATCTTGAACGCCAGTTCGGAAGAGTCGACATCGTGGTAGGAACCGAAGTGCAGACGCACACCCAGATCCATTACCGGATAGCCTGCCAGCGGGCCGGACTTCAGCTGCTCGCGGATACCCTTGTCAACACCCGGGATGAATTCACCCGGAATCACGCCACCCTTGATGTCGTTGACGAATTCGTAGGCTTTGCCTTCTTCCAGCGGGTACATGTCGATAACGACGTGACCGTACTGACCACGACCACCGGACTGCTTGGCATGCTTGCCTTCGATGTCCTTGACGGTGTTGCGGATGGTTTCACGGTAGGCAACCTGCGGCTTACCTACGTTGGCTTCTACCTTGAACTCGCGACGCATACGGTCAACGATGATGTCCAGGTGCAGCTCACCCATACCGGCGATGATGGTTTGACCAGATTCTTCGTCGGTCCATACGCGGAAGGACGGATCTTCCTGAGCCAGACGGCCCAGAGCCAGACCCATCTTCTCCTGGTCAGCCTTGGATTTCGGCTCAACGGCGATGGAGATTACCGGCTCCGGGAATTCCATACGCTCCAGGATGATCGGTGCGCTTTCGTCACACAGGGTATCACCGGTGGTGACGTCCTTCAGGCCGATGGCAGCAGCGATGTCGCCTGCGCGAACTTCTTTGATCTCTTCACGCTTGTTGGCATGCATCTGAACGATACGGCCGAAACGCTCGCGCTTCTCTTTAACGGAGTTCAGCACGGAGTCACCGGAGTTGACCACACCGGAGTAAACACGGAAGAAGGTCAGGTTGCCCACGAACGGGTCGGTAGCAATCTTGAATGCCAGAGCAGAGAACGGCTCGTCATCGGAAGCGTGACGCTCGTCCTTGGTCTCGCCATCCAGCTTCAGACCGTCGATAGCAGCAACGTCGGTCGGAGCCGGCAGGTACTCGACCACGGCATCCAGCATGGCCTGTACGCCCTTGTTCTTGAACGCGGAGCCACAGGTAACCAGGATGATTTCGTTGTTCAGAACACGCTGACGCAGAGCTTTCTTGATCTCTTCTTCAGTCAGTTCTTCACCACCCAGGTATTTTTCCATCAGGTCTTCAGACGCTTCAGCAGCGGCTTCAACCAGGTTCATGCGCATTTCTTGCGCCTGTTCCAGCAACTCAGCCGGGACGTCTTCGTAGTCGAAGGATACGCCCTGGTCAGCTTCGCTCCAGTTGATGGCTTTCATCTTGACCAGGTCGATAACGCCCTTGAAGTTCTCTTCGGAACCGATGTTCAGTTGCAGAGGAACCGGGTTACCTTTCAGACGGGTCTTGATGTGCTCAACGCAGCGCAGGAAGTTGGCACCGGTACGGTCCATCTTGTTGACGAACGCGATACGGGGAACCTTGTACTTGTTAGCCTGACGCCATACGGTTTCAGACTGGGGCTGTACGCCACCTACGGCACAGTACACCATCACGGCGCCATCCAGAACACGCATGGAACGCTCTACTTCGATAGTAAAGTCAACGTGGCCCGGGGTATCGATGATGTTGATACGGTGCGGTTGGAACTGTTTACCCATACCGGACCAGAAAGCGGTGGTCGCGGCGGAGGTGATGGTGATACCACGCTCTTGTTCCTGTTCCATCCAGTCCATGGTGGCGGCGCCATCGTGAACTTCACCGATCTTGTGACTTACACCGGTGTAAAACAGAACGCGCTCGGTAGTAGTAGTCTTACCGGCGTCGATGTGAGCGGAGATACCGATATTACGATAACGCTCAATGGGGGTTGTACGAGCCATTGTCATCCTCTTACTAGGGCGCTTGTCCCCAGATAATTAAAGGTGCGCAGAGTCATAAGACCCTGCGCAAGCGGATTACCAGCGGAAGTGAGCGAAGGCCTTGTTCGCTTCAGCCATACGGTGAACGTCTTCACGTTTCTTGACAGACGAACCCTTATTGTCAGCGGCATCCAGCAGCTCGCCAGCCAAACGCTGAGCCATTGATTTTTCACCACGTTTACGAGCGGCATCAACCAACCAGCGCATTGCCAGAGCATTGCGACGTACCGGACGAACTTCTACCGGCACCTGATAGGTTGCACCACCGACGCGACGAGATTTAACCTCGACCGCCGGACGAATGTTGTCCAGAGCGACTTCGAACAGGGCCAGGTGCTCTTTGCCAGATTTGGTGGCAATGATGTCCAGGGCGCCATAAACGATGGCTTCTGCAACAGATTTCTTACCGTCAACCATTACTACGTTGACAAATTTAGCCAGCAGCTCAGATCCGAACTTGGGATCCGGCAGGATTTTACGCTGACCAACAACACGACGTCTTGGCATTTCAAATTCTCCGTAACTTCAGGGGTTACCCAAAACTAGAAAGTTATCTAACTAGAAACGAATTAACGTTTGGCCTTACTTAACGGAGAACCATTAAGCTTTCGGACGCTTCACGCCGTACTTGGAGCGAGCCTGCTTACGGTCTTTAACACCGGCACAGTCCAACGCACCACGAACGGTGTGATAACGAACACCTGGCAAGTCTTTTACACGACCGCCACGGATCAGAACAACAGAGTGCTCTTGCAGGTTGTGACCTTCACCACCGATGTAGGAGGTGACTTCGAAGCCGTTGGTCAGACGTACACGGCATACTTTACGCAGTGCAGAGTTAGGCTTCTTCGGGGTGGTGGTGTATACACGGGTGCATACGCCACGCTTCTGAGGGCACGCTTCCAGCGCCGGCACGTTGCTTTTCACAACGAGCTTGATGCGTGGCTTGCGAACCAACTGGTTAATAGTTGCCATCAAAAGGCTCCTGATAATGACTTCATAAACGTGTGAAAAATCCTCCCCGCAGATACGGGGACGCGAAATTTTATGCCCTGTTGTCTGGGGAGTCAAGATTTATACAATTTGCACACCGAAATGGCAAATGACAGTCGAATGACATTATGCTAAGCAACTGAGATAAAAAGGAAAACCAAGCCTAACCGCCCCAGGTCTGCGGTGATCCGTGCTCGGCGATCAACCTGATCAAACCCGGCATATCGAGTTCCATCCCGATCCCGGATGACAAGCCTCTCGCTTGCAGGTCTTCCTTCATGACGTACAGGGGGACCTCTGCCAAGCGCTCGCACCACCCGGGGGCAGCCGCCGCCATCACGGCATCCTGCATCAACACCACCAGATCCCCTTCCATGCGGTAACGCAACGCCAACTCGAGATCCTGGCTCATGAAGGGAGAGTTCAATATCAGCTGTATCACGGGCACCTCAGAAGCAGATGTGGGTGGTGAAACCCGCCCAGCTACGGCGAATTTCCGCAGGAGAGAGCGGAATCACTGGGATTAGCAGATCCGCCGCCGTCAGTCCTCGCTCAGCCAGTGACACCGCACAGACATAGATCTCTTCGATGTCATACAGTTCCAGCATCTTGAAGGTCGGGGCGTAGTGACGCTGCAATATGGCGTGTGGTGATTGCTCCCTCACCAGTTGCATCACGCCATCCCCCACCAGAAAGAGTGCCAGGGACTCCGTCAATGCAGAGGTGGCCAGCAGAGCATCCAGCCCCTCCCGGCCACTCGCCGAACCATGGGGACCACGCCGTGAGATAAACGCTATTCTGGTCATTTTGTCCCCCTAGAACTGAACGAAGCGATCAGCGGTCAGTGCGGCTTCCGCCAACTGACCGAGCCCGCTCAGGCAGAATGGCGCTTCCAGATTGAAATGCTCCCGCCCCATTCCCTTGGCCTCCTGCTCATCCAGCACGCCACGGCGCATGGCCGCAGCCACACACACATCGATGCGGATACCCTGCTGGATGGCCAACTCGCGCCACAATGCCACCAGGTCGGTCTCATCGCTGGCTGGCGCATGGAGGCCATTGGCATTGCACACCCCCTCCTGATAGAAGAAGAGGTGGGACAAGCGGTGTCCCTGCTCGACCAGACTCAGGGCAAAACGATAGGCCGTGCTGGCCGTCTGGGTGCCATAGGCGGGCCCGGTGACCAGCAGAGCAAAATTCAGACTCATGATCGCACTCCTGCACAGCGGTGTATCCATTCTACCTCACAGACGCAAAAGCCCCTCCTGGGAGGGGCTTTTCCAATGAAACAGGCTCAGACGTAAGCGATGGCTTCGACTTCGACCAGTACATCCTTGGGCAGACGAGCGACCTCCACGCAGGAACGTGCCGGGGCGGACTCGCCAAAGTAGCGGGCATACACCTGGTTGAAGGCCACAAAGTTGTTCATGTCACTCAGGAAGCAGGTGGTCTTCAGCACCTTGCTGGTATCGGCCCCTGCGGCTTTCAAGACGGCAACCAGATTCTTCATCACCTGCTCTGCCTGAGCCTCGATGCCACCGGCAACGATGTCCATGGTGGCCGGATCGAGCGGGATCTGCCCGGAGGTAAAGACCAGCTCACCCAGCTTGGTAGCCTGGACATAAGGGCCAATTGCGGCAGGCGCCTTGTCGGTTGCAATCACTTCTTTAGCCATTGTTATCTATCCCCTATCTATGGCGCTTACTCGCTCTCTTCTTCACCCTGCTTGCGCTGTCGGATGTAGAGATACACGGTATGTTTGGAAATATTCAGCTTGTCGGCGACCAGGTTGATCGAGTCCTTGATATCAAATATGCCCTTCTCGAACAACTGGGTCACGATAAAACGGTTCTTGGCATTATTGGCCACGGAGGGATCACGATTGATCTCGTCGATGGTGTTGTCCACCGTCTGGGCAACCAGCTCTTCGACGCTGTTGGCGAAGGTCTCCGGTGATTGCCGCTCCACCTGCTGTGGCGTCGGGAAGAATTCGGCCACGAACTCGTGGAAAGGTGCATTGATGTGCAGGTTGATGCAGATAAGGCCGATCACCTGCTTGTCGCGGTTACGGATGGCGATGGTGCTCGACTTCATCAAGGCACCGGTCCGACTGCGGGCAAAATAACTCTGGGTGTGATCCTGACCCGTGCTCTCGATGTCCTTGAGCATCCGCAGGGCGAGATCGGTGATCGGCGCCCCCAGAGTTCGACCCGTATTGAAACCATTCGAGATTTGGATCACGGACTCATGCAGATTTTCCAGGGAGTGGAGCACCACCTCGCAGTGCTTGCCGAACAGATCGGCCAGGCCTTCGATAAGGCCCCCATATGAACGCAACAGCTCCCTGTCTTCGTCTGTAAAAGCGCGACCGCTCAGTTGCTCTTCGGGAAGCAGTACTTCCTCGATACCGACAGCCATGTTCTACCCCTGTAATACCCATTCAACTTTCCCGAGTTTTCAGTTGCGACGGGGCAATGTCAACTTTTTTTGATTTTTTGCTCTATAACCTTGCACTGGATCATCCCCCTGCCCCAGCCCAGTGCACGCTGGGCGCCGGATGGGAAATAAAAAAAGGGCCCCTAGAAGGGGCCCTTTTCGATCACTGCTGCGGAAGATTACTCTTCGTCAAAACTGCCGGCTGCGTTGAGCAGATCCGCCAGGTTTTGCTGAGCTTCATCGGCAGTCACCTGCGGCACACCGACAGCACGAGCTGCGGCGGCACGCTGGTTGATGCGGCTGTGGTGGTAGGCAAAGCCGGTACCAGCCGGGATCAGACGACCCACGATCACGTTCTCTTTCAGGCCGCGCAGTTCATCACGCTTGCCACCAACGGCTGCTTCGGTCAGCACGCGGGTGGTCTCCTGGAAGGAAGCCGCGGAGATGAAGGACTCGGTGCTCAGAGATGCCTTGGTAATACCCATCAGGATATGACGGTAGGTAGCCGGGGTCTTCCCTTCGGCAACCAGTTTACGGTTGGCGATCTTCACACGGGCCACTTCAACCTGTTCACCTTCGATCAGGTCGGTGTCGCCAGCGCTCAGGATCTCGCACTTGCGAAGCATCTGACGCACGATGACTTCGATGTGCTTGTCGTTGATCTTAACGCCTTGCAGACGGTAAACGTCCTGCACTTCGTTGGCGATGTAGTTGGCGACCGGGCTGATACCGCGCAGACGCAGGATGTCATGAGCAGACTCGGGACCGTCCGCCAGCACTTCACCCTTCTCAACTTTTTCACCTTCGAACACGTTGAGGTGACGCCATTTCGGAATCATCTCTTCATAGATCTCGCCACCATCGGTCGGGGTGATGACCAGACGACGTTTGCCCTTGGTCTCTTTCCCGAAGGAGATGGTACCGGAGATCTCGGCCAGGATGGCCGGCTCTTTCGGCTGACGTGCTTCGAACAGATCCGCAACGCGCGGCAGACCACCGGTGATGTCCTTGGTACCACTGGACTCTTGGGGGATACGCGCAACCGCGTCACCCACGCCCACGTTGGCACCATCTTCCAGGTTCACGATCGCCTTGCCCGGCAGGAAGTACTGGGCGGGAACGTCGGTGCCCGGGATCATCACATCCTTGCCATTCAGGTCGACCAGTTTCACGGTCGGACGCATCTCTTTACCGGCGCTCGGACGTTCGTTGACATCCAGCACGACGATGGAAGAGAGACCGGTCAGCTCGTCGGTCTGACGAGTGATGGTCACACCGTCGATCATGTGTTCGAAGTGCAGGCGACCCGCCACTTCGGTGATGATCGGGTGGGTGTGCGGGTCCCAGTTCGCGACGGTATCACCGGCGTTCACCGCTTCGCCATCCTTCACTTCCAGCACGGAACCGTAAGGCAGCTTGTGGCTTTCCTTGGTACGGCCCATCTCGTCCATGATGGTCAGCTCGGTAGAACGGGAGGTGATAACCAGCTTGTCAGAGTTGTTCAGAACGAACTTGGCGTTCTGCAACTTGATGCTACCGGTGTTCTTCACCTGGATGCTGCTCTCGGCAGCCGCTCGGGATGCGGCACCACCGATGTGGAAGGTACGCATCGTCAGCTGGGTGCCCGGTTCACCGATGGACTGAGCGGCGATAACACCGACAGCCTCACCCTTGTTAACCAGGTGACCACGGGCCAGATCACGGCCGTAGCAGTGAGCACAGTTACCGAAGTCGGTCTCACAGGTGATGGCAGAACGTACCTTCACGCGGTCGACGGAGTTGCGCTCCAGCAGGTCACACAGCTGCTCGTCGAGCAGGGTGTTGCGCGCTACCAGCACTTCATCCTCGGTACCCGGCTTGATCACGTCTTCGGCCACCACACGACCCAACACGCGCTCACGCAGCGGCTCGACCACGTCGCCACCCTCGATCAGCGGAGTCATCCACAGACCGTCGGTAGTGCCGCAATCGTCCTCGGTGATCACCATGTCCTGGGCCACGTCAACCAGACGACGGGTCAGGTAACCGGAGTTCGCTGTCTTCAGTGCGGTATCCGCCAGACCTTTACGAGCACCGTGAGTGGAGATGAAGTACTGCAGTACGTTCAGACCTTCACGGAAGTTCGCCACGATCGGCGTTTCGATGATGGAGCCATCCGGCTTCGCCATCAGGCCACGCATACCGGCCAGCTGACGGATCTGGGCGGCGGAGCCCCGCGCACCAGAGTCGGCCATCATGAAGATGCTGTTGAAGGAGGCTTGCTCTTCCTCATCGCCCAGGGAGTTGACGTTACGCTCCTTGGAAAGGTTGTCCATCATGGCCTTGGAGACGCGATCGTTCGCGCTGGCCCAGATATCGATAACCTTGTTGTAACGTTCGCCCGCGGTTACCAGACCGGACAGGAACTGGTCCTGGATCTCGGCAACTTCGGCTTCTGCAGCAGCGATGATGTCTTTCTTGGCATCCGGGATGACCATGTCATCGATACCAACAGAGGCACCGGACAGGGCCGCGTAGTGGAAACCGGTATACATCAGCTGGTCAGCGAAGATGACGGTATCCTTCAGGCCCTGCTTGCGATAGCAGGTGTTCAGCAGACGGGAGATGAGCTTTTTGCCCAGCGCCTTGTTGGAGACGCACTTGATCCAGTTCTGCGGGTTGGCGTCCAGGTCAGCCTGCTCTGCAGCAGTCAGTACCTTGGGCTCGTCAATCAGCGCGTACTCCATGCCTTTGGGCAGGATCAGGCTCAGGATCGCACGACCAACGGTGGTGTTCTTCATCTCGGTCTTGGCAACCAGCTCACCGGCTTCGTTCTTCACGTACTCGGTGATGCGGCACTTGACGCGAGCATGCAGGTCGGCCAGACCGGCACGGTAGACCTTCTCGGCCTCTTTAGGACCGGACAGCACCATACCTTCGCCTTTGGCGTTGATACGGGCACGGGTCATGTAGTACAGACCCAAAACCACGTCCTGAGAAGGAACGATGATCGGCTCACCGGAGGCAGGCGACAGGATGTTGTTGGTGGACATCATCAGGGCGCGCGCTTCCAGCTGGGCTTCCAGGGTCAGCGGTACGTGGACCGCCATCTGGTCACCGTCGAAGTCCGCGTTATACGCAGCACAAACGAGCGGGTGCAGCTGGATGGCCTTCCCTTCGATCAGGGTCGGTTCAAACGCCTGGATACCCAGACGGTGCAGGGTCGGCGCACGGTTCAGCAGAACCGGGTGTTCGCGGATCACTTCGTCCAGGATGTCCCAGACGACGGCTTCTTCGCGCTCCACCATCTTCTTGGCGGCCTTGATCGTGGTCGCCAGACCGCGGGATTCCAGCTTGCCGTAGATGAAGGGCTTGAACAGCTCAAGTGCCATCTTCTTCGGCAGACCGCACTGATGCAGACGCAGGGTCGGACCTACGGTGATAACGGAACGACCAGAGTAGTCGACACGCTTACCCAGCAGGTTCTGACGGAAACGACCTTGCTTACCCTTGATCATGTCGGCCAGGGATTTCAGCGGGCGCTTGTTGGAACCGGTGATGGCACGACCACGACGGCCGTTGTCCAGCAGGGCATCCACGGACTCTTGCAGCATGCGCTTTTCGTTGCGCACGATGATGTCCGGCGCAGCCAGATCCAGCAGACGCTTCAAGCGGTTGTTACGGTTGATCACGCGACGGTACAGATCGTTCAGATCGGAGGTCGCGAAACGACCGCCGTCCAGCGGTACCAGCGGACGCAGGTCCGGCGGCAGCACGGGCAGCACTGTCATGATCATCCACTCCGGCTTGTTGCCGGATTGCAGGAAGGCTTCCATCAGCTTCAGACGCTTGGTGGTCTTCTTGCGCTTGGTCTCGGAGTTGGTCTGATCCAGCTCCTCACGCATGGCTTTGACTTCGCCTTCCAGATCGATGGCGCGCAGCAGAGCCAGAATGGCCTCGGCACCCATCTTGGCGTCGAATTCGTCGCCCCACTCTTCCAGTGCGTCCAGATAGTTCTCTTCGGAGAGCATCTGGCTGCGCTCGAGGTTGGTCATGCCGGGTTCGATCACTACATAGGATTCGAAATACAGCACGCGCTCGATGTCACGCAGGGTCATGTCCAGCAGCAGACCGATACGGGACGGCAGGGACTTCAGGAACCAGATGTGGGCAGTCGGGCTGGCCAGCTCGATGTGGCCCATGCGCTCACGACGGACCTTGGTCTGGGTCACTTCTACACCGCACTTCTCGCAGATCACACCACGGTGTTTCAGGCGCTTGTACTTGCCGCACAGACACTCGTAGTCCTTCACCGGTCCGAAGATACGGGCGCAGAACAGACCATCACGCTCCGGCTTGAAAGTCCGGTAGTTGATGGTCTCAGGCTTTTTGACCTCACCGAATGACCAGGAGCGGATCATGTCAGGAGAGGCCAGACCGATCTTGATACTGTCAAACTCTTCGGTCTTGGTCTGAGCCTTCAAAAACTTGAGTAAGTCTTTCACGTGTTTCCCCTGTCAGGAGTCTAACCTCGGCGCCCCGGCTGCCGAAACAGCGGGGCGCCCACGTCAATTCTCGAACAATAAGAGCGAGCTCTTACTCTTCGTCCAGCTCGATGTTGATACCCAGAGAGCGGATTTCCTTCAGCAATACGTTGAAGGATTCGGGCATGCCCGGCTCCATACGGTGGTCGCCATCCACGATGTTCTTGTACATCTTGGTACGGCCGTTCACATCGTCAGACTTGACGGTCAGCATTTCCTGCAGGGTATATGCCGCACCGTAAGCCTCCAGGGCCCACACTTCCATCTCACCGAACCGCTGACCACCGAACTGCGCCTTACCACCCAGCGGCTGCTGGGTAACCAGGCTGTAGGAACCGGTAGAACGCGCGTGCATCTTGTCGTCTACCAGGTGGTTCAGCTTCAGCATGTACATGTAACCCACGGTGACCTTGCGCTCGAAGGCGTTACCGGTACGACCGTCGAACAGGGAGATCTGACCGGATTCCGGCAGATCGGCCAGCTTCAGCAAGGCTTTGATTTCGCGCTCTTTGGCACCATCAAAGACAGGTGTAGCCACCGGCAGACCCTTACGCAGGTTACCCACCAGGGTACGCACGTCGTCGTCAGACAGTTCAGCAATGTTCACTTGCTGGGAGTCCTTCTCGCCCAGGTCATAGACCTGTTGCAGGAACTCGCGCATCTCGTGCAGCTCACGCTGTTCTTTGATCATGCGGTCGATCTTCTCGCCGATGCCCTTGGCCGCGAGGCCCAGGTGCACTTCGAGGATCTGACCGATGTTCATACGAGACGGTACACCCAGCGGGTTCAGTACGATGTCGACCGGACGGCCGTACTCGTCATGGGGCATATCCTCGACCGGACAGATCTTGGAGATAACACCCTTGTTACCGTGACGGCCCGCCATCTTGTCACCCGGCTGGATGCGACGCTTGACGGCCAGATAGACCTTGACGATCTTCAGTACGCCCGGCGCCAGGTCATCGCCCTGGATGATCTTGCGACGCTTGTTCTCGAATTTCTTGTCGAACTCGGCCTTCAGCTCAACGTGCTGTTCAGCGATCTGCTCCAGCTCGATTTGCTTGGCTTCATCTTCGATGGCCAGCTCAAACCACTTGGAACGATCAAGCTTGTTCAGACGATCTTCGCTGTAACCGGCGGCCAGCAGCAGGTTGCGGGAACGGCCGAAAATGCCGTCTTCCAGGATCTTGAACTCTTCGGTCAAGTCCTTCTTCGCTTCCTTCAACTGCATCTCTTCGATTTCTTTGGCGCGCTTGTCTTTTTCCACGCCATCGCGGGTAAAGACCTGCACGTCAACCACGGTACCGTACACACCGTTCGGCACTCGCAGGGAAGAGTCCTTCACGTCGGACGCCTTCTCACCAAAGATGGCGCGCAGCAGCTTCTCTTCCGGGGTCAGCTGGGTTTCACCTTTCGGAGTCACCTTGCCGACCAGAATGTCGCCGCCCTTCACTTCGGCACCCACGTAGACGATACCGGACTCGTCCAGCTTGGACAGAGCGGCTTCACCCACGTTCGGGATGTCAGCAGTGATCTCTTCCGGACCCAGCTTGGTGTCACGGGAGATACAGGCCAGTTCCTGGATGTGAATGGTGGTCAGGCGATCTTCCTGAACAACACGCTCGTTCACCAGGATCGAGTCTTCGAAGTTGTAACCGTTCCACGGCATGAACGCGACGCGCAGGTTCTGACCCAGCGCCAGTTCACCGAGATCGGTGGACGGGCCGTCAGCCAGTACGTCGCCAGCCATCACCGGCTCACCCAACATCACGCACGGACGCTGGTTGATACAGGTGTTCTGGTTGGAACGGGTGTATTTGGTCAGGCTGTAGATGTCGATGCCGGCTTCGCCAGGCAGCAGCTCATCTTCGTTGACCTTGATAACGATACGGGAGGCATCGACATAGTCGATCATGCCGCCACGCTTGGCCACTACGGTCACACCGGAGTCAACGGCCACTGCGCGTTCCATACCGGTACCAACCAGCGGCTTGTCGGCGCGCAGGGTCGGTACAGCCTGACGTTGCATGTTTGAACCCATCAATGCGCGGTTCGCGTCATCGTGTTCCAGGAACGGGATCAGGGCCGCTGCCACAGAGACGATCTGTTGCGGGCTCACGTCCATGTACTGGATCTGGTCGGCGTTCATAAAGGTGGATTCACCTTTGTGACGGCACGGGATCAATTCATCTTTCAGACGGCCATCTTCGGTGGTCGCGGCGTTGGCCTGTGCGATCACGTACTTGCCTTCTTCAATCGCAGACAGGTAATCCACTTCGTCGGTGATCACACCGTCGATCACCTTGCGGTACGGGGTTTCGAGGAAACCGTACTCATTGGTGCGGGAATACACGGACAGCGAGTTGATCAGACCGATGTTCGGACCTTCCGGCGTTTCGATGGGGCACAGACGACCGTAGTGGGTCGGGTGTACGTCTCGAACTTCGAAACCGGCACGCTCACGGGTCAGACCGCCCGGGCCCAGCGCGGAGATACGGCGCTTGTGGGTCACTTCGGACAGCGGGTTGTTCTGGTCCATGAACTGGGACAGCTGGCTGGAACCGAAGAACTCTTTGACCGCGGCGGAGATCGGTTTGGCGTTGATCAGATCCTGCGGCATCAGGGTGTCCAGATCGCCCAGAGACAGGCGCTCCTTCACCGCACGCTCGACACGGACCAGACCGACACGGAACTGGTTCTCGGCCATTTCACCGACGGAACGAATACGACGGTTACCAAGGTGGTCGATATCGTCCACTTCGTCGTTACCGTTACGGATGTCGATCAGGCGCTTCATGACCTCGACGATATCGTCCTTGGTCAGCACGCCAACGCCAGTCTCGTCTTCACGACCCAAACGGCGGTTGAACTTCATCCGACCTACGGTAGAAAGGTCGTAACGCTCGGAAGAGAAGAACAGGTTCTCGAACAGCTGCTCGGCCGCTTCGCGAGTGGGCGGCTCGCCCGGACGCATCATGCGATAGATCTCGACCAGGGCTTCCAGGCGGCTGGAGCTGGAGTCGATACGCAGGGTCTCGGACATGTAGGCACCGTGATCCAGTTCGTTGGTGAACAGAACCTCGAAGTGCTTGAAGCCGGCTTGGGACAGGTTGGCAACCGCTTCCAGGCTCAGCGCCTGGTTGGCAGTGACAACCATTTCACCAGTCTGCGGGTGCGCGTAGTTCTTGGCTGCAACTTTGCCAACAACATACTCTACCGGCACCTCGATCTGGGTGATGCCGTCTTTTTCCAGCTGACGGATGTGACGGGCAGTGACACGACGACCGGTTTCAACCACCACGGCGCCATTGGCAATGATGTCGAAGGTCGCGGTCTCGCCACGCAGGCGCTCGGGCACCAGATCCATCATCAACTTGCCATCCTTGACTTCGAAACCGATGGTCTCGAAGAAGGTGGCCAGGATTTCTTCGGAACTGAAGTCCAGGGCGCGCAGAATAATGGAGGCTGGCAGTTTACGACGACGGTCGATACGGACAAACAGGTTGTCTTTCGCATCGAACTCGAAGTCCAGCCAGGAGCCACGGTAGGGGATAACGCGAGCGTTATAAAGCACCTTACCGGATGAATGTGTTTTGCCTTTATCGTGGTCGAAGAAGACGCCCGGGCTGCGGTGCAGCTGGGAGACGATGACCCGCTCGGTACCATTGATGACAAAGGTGCCGTTTTCGGTCATGAGCGGGATTTCGCCCATGTAAACTTCTTGTTCCTTGATGTCTTTGACGGTGCCGGCAGCTGCTTCACGGTCGTACAGAACCATACGAAGCTTGACACGCAGCGGCGCGGAGTAGGTCACTCCACGGATCTGGCATTCTTTTACGTCAAATACCGGCTCACCCAGGCGATAGCTGACATACTGAAGCTCAGCACTACCGGAGTAACTGGTGATCGGGAAAACGCTACGGAAGGCGGCTTCTAGGCCGTACTCACCTTCCGGGTCAGCCTCGATGAACTGCTTGAAGGAGTCCAGCTGAATGGACAACAGATAAGGCGTGTCCAGTACCTGGTCTCGCTTACCGAAGTCCTTACGTATGCGTTTTTTTTCGGTATAAGAGTAAACCATAGGGTTCCTCAGCTCGCTGATAAGTGACCCACTCTGTCCCCACGGGACAGCTCTGTCTCAACACCGTTTTGTGTTGGCCCGGACGATGAGGCGGTCCGGATTGCTGGTGCACCGAGAGTCGTGAACGGTGTGAAATACTCTCAGTCTACAGCGCAAAAAGGCTGGTGAATAAAGATTCACCAGCCTTAGCCTGTTTTATCAGGCTAATCTACATAAATGCAGATTATTTGATCTCAACAGAAGCACCGGCAGCTTCCAGCTCTTTCTTCAGAGCTTCAGCTTCGTCCTTGGACACGGCTTCTTTCAGATTGGTCGGAGCAGCTTCTACCAGGTCCTTGGCTTCTTTCAGGCCCAGACCGGTAGCGCCACGAACGGCCTTGATGACGGCAACTTTGTTGGCGCCAGCAGCAGTCAGAACTACGTCGAACTCGGTCTTCTCTTCTACTGCTTCAGCAGCAGCCGGGCCGGCCATGACGGCAGCAGCGGCAGAAACACCGAACTTCTCTTCCATAGCTTCGATCAGCTCAACAACTTCCATTACGGACATGGAAGCAACGGCTTCGATGATTTGGTCTTTAGTGATAGACATGACAAAAATTCCTGATGTTGAATAAACTCAAACAGCCTAGATAGGCGAGAATCAAGCAGCAGCTTGTTTCTGGTCGCGAACAGCAGCGATAGTACGAACCAGCTTGCCAGCAGAGGCTTCCTTCATGGTAGCCATCAACTTCGCAATTGCTTCTTCGTAAGTCGGCAGCGTGGCCAGACGATCAATTTGTGCTGCGGCGATAAACTCACCGTTAAAAGCGCCAGCCTTGATTTCGAACTTTTGGTTCGCTTTGGCAAACTCTTTGAACAGACGAGCGGCAGCGCCCGGGTGTTCGTTAGAGAAAGCAATCAAGGTAGGACCGGTAAATGCGTCGTTCAGGCACTCGTATTCGGTACCTTCTACCGCGCGACGCAGCAGGGTGTTACGCACAACGCGCATGTACACACCAGCTTCACGAGCGGTCTTACGCAGGACGGTCATCTTGTCTACAGTGACGCCGCGAGAATCGGCTACAACTGCAGAAAGAGCGCCTTTGGCAGCTTCGTTGACTTCAGCAACAATTGCCTTTTTGTCTTCGAGTCCCAATGCCATTGGCTTAACTCCTGGATTGAATCCGGGTCTGTTGACCCAGTACTGACACATCCCCCCTACCTTTACAACAGAGGGGAACGATGCGGTAGCAGGATTCCAGAAGAGAAAGAATCTTTCTCGCTGGGTTTCCGGCACCGTCTACGCAGGAAGAATTAAGGCTTTGCGGCCTCCTGCGGTCTTGGACGGAGGTCGAAACCCCCAACCAATCAAGGCGCAAAATTATAGATTAAATTTTGCGCCTTGTAAAACCCATCAATTAGGCCTGAGCTTCCAGGGAAGCTTGGTCTACGGCAACACCGGCACCCATGGTGGTGGAGATGCTGACTTTCTTGATGAATACACCCTTGGCGGAGGACGGCTTGGCCTTCTTCAAGGCAACCAGCAGCGCTTCCAGGTTTTCTTTCAGCTGAACTTCGTTGAAAGAGACCTTGCCCAGAGTGGTATGAATGATACCGTTCTTGTCGTTACGGTAACGAACCTGACCAGCCTTGGCGTTCTTGACGGCTTCGGCTACGTTCGGAGTGACGGTACCCACTTTCGGGTTCGGCATCAGACCGCGCGGGCCCAGGATTTGACCCAGTTGACCAACAACACGCATGGCATCCGGGGATGCGATGACGACGTCGAAGTTCATCTCGCCTTTCTTGACCAGCTCGGCCAGGTCGTCCATACCAACCAGTTCAGCACCGGCAGCCTTGGCGGCTTCGGCGTTGGCACCCTGGGTGAACACGGCGACACGGATGTCACGACCGGTACCGTGCGGCAGTACAGTTGCACCACGTACGTTCTGATCGGATTTACGAGCATCGATACCCAGGTTAACGGCAACGTCAACGCTTTCAACGAACTTGGCAGTAGCCAGTTCTTTCAGCAGGGCAATGGCTTCGTTGATGGAGTACTCTTTGGTACCGTCAACTTTTTCGCGAATAACGCGCATACGCTTGGACAGTTTAGCCATTGTCTTACTCCTCCACTACCAGGCCCATGGAACGAGCGGAACCGGCGATGCAACGTACTTTTGCATCCAGATCGGCACCAGTCATATCCGGCTCTTTGGTCTTGGCGATTTCTTGCAGCTGAGCCACAGTCACCTTACCAACCTTGTCTTTGTTCGGCTTGGCAGAACCAGACTGGATACCAGCGGCTTTCTTCAGCAGGAAGGAAGCGGGCGGAGTCTTGGTTTCGAAGGTGAAGGAACGGTCGCTGTAAACGGTGATCACGACCGGAGTCGGAGAACCTTTTTCCAGCTTTTCTGTACGGGCGTTGAACGCCTTACAGAATTCCATGATGTTCACGCCGTGCTGACCCAGAGCGGGACCAACGGGAGGGCTGGGGTTAGCACTGCCAGCCTTAACTTGCAGCTTGATATAAGCTGTGACTTTCTTAGCCATTACAAAAATACCTCAAAAATGGGTTCTAACGCCTCGGAGACATGCTCCTGCAAACGGCTCCCCAACAAATAAAGGGGCAGCGAATTATAGAGATAATCGCTGCCCCTGACAACCGTTAAACGTACAGAGATTAATCAGCCTTTTTCGACCTGACCAAAATCCAGTTCTACCGGCGTTGAGCGGCCGAAGATCAGTACGGAGACCTTCACGCGGCTCTTTTCGTAGTCCACCTCTTCAACGGTACCGTTGAAGTCGGCGAACGGACCATCGGCAACCCGGACCATCTCACCCGGTTCAAACAGGGTTTTCGGACGCGGCTTGTCGTGGGCATCTTGCAGACGATTGAGGATGGCATCCGCTTCCTTATCGGAGATAGGAGCAGGGCGATCGGAGGTACCGCCGATGAAACCCATTACACGTGGTACATTGCGTACCAGGTGCCATGTGGTTTCATCCATCACCATCTGGACCAGGACGTATCCCGGGAAAAATTTGCGCTCACTCTTGCGCTTCTGGCCAGCACGCATCTCGACCACTTCTTCGGTCGGGACCAGCACTTCACCAAACAGCTCTTCCATGCCATGCATCTTGATATGTTCACGCAGGGATTTGGCAACACGGCCTTCGTAGCCGGAAAATGCCTGCACGACATACCATCTCATACGCTGTTCACGTTGTTCAGTCATGGCTTATCCTTACACACCGGTAATCAGGTTGACCAACCAGACCAAGGCGCCGTCCAACACGAACAGCAGCAGCCCCATCACGGCAGTCACCGCCAGCACAATCAGGGTTGTCTGAATGGCTTCCTGACGGGTCGGCCATACGACCTTGCGGACTTCCAGGCGAGACTCACGGGCAAACGCCAGTGTTGCCTTGCCCTTGGTGGTTTGCAGGGCCACTGCACCGGCAGCAGCGATGACAACGACCACACCCAGGGCGCGGACGGCAGCAATAACGTCGCTCAGCAGGTAATTGCCCACTACAGCGGCCGCCAGGATGATGAAAACCAGGCCCCAAAGCAGGGTATCCTTGCTTCCGCCCTGACCCTCAGAACTAACACTCATACAACCCACCTGTATCTGACGTAACCAAAGACACAAAAGCCCCGTACGAGACGAGGTATATGGCAGGGGCGGCAGGACTCGAACCCGCAACCTTCGGTTTTGGAGACCGCTGTTCTACCAATTCGAACTACGCCCCTGCATAAGAAAGCCCCTATTATAGGGGCTTTGCTTTATTTATGTAAGCCAAGATTAAGCGATAACTTTGGCTACAACACCAGCACCTACGGTACGGCCACCTTCACGGATGGCGAAACGCAGGCCGTCGTCCATCGCGATCGGGGCAATCAGGGTAACAACCATCTTGATGTTGTCGCCCGGCATGACCATCTCTACGCCTTCCGGCAGTTCGATGGTACCGGTCACGTCGGTAGTACGGAAGTAGAACTGCGGACGGTAGCCCTTGAAGAACGGAGTGTGACGACCACCTTCTTCCTTGGACAGCACGTACACTTCAGATTCAAACTTGGTGTGCGGCTTGATGGTGCCCGGCTTGGCCAGTACCTGACCACGCTCTACGTCTTCACGCTTCACGCCACGCAGCAGTGCGCCAACGTTCTCACCTGCACGACCTTCGTCCAGCAGTTTGCGGAACATTTCAACGCCGGTACAGGTGGTCTTGGTGGTATCTTTGATACCAACGATTTCCACTTCTTCACCAACCTTGACGATACCGCGCTCTACACGACCGGTAACTACGGTACCACGGCCTGCGATGGAGAATACGTCTTCGATAGGCATCAGGAACGGCTGGTCAATGGCACGCTCCGGCTCCGGAATGTAGGTGTCCAGGTGGCCAGCCAGTTCCAGGATCTTCTCTTCCCACTGAGCTTCGCCTTCCAGCGCTTTCAGTGCGGAACCACGGACTACCGGCAGGTCATCACCCGGGAAGTCGTACTCGGACAGCAGTTCGCGAACTTCCATCTCGACCAGTTCCAGCAGCTCTTCGTCATCTACCATGTCGCACTTGTTCATGAACACGATGATGTACGGAACGCCTACCTGACGACCCAGCAGGATGTGCTCACGAGTCTGCGGCATCGGGCCGTCAGTCGCTGCTACTACCAGGATTGCGCCGTCCATCTGGGCAGCACCGGTGATCATGTTTTTAACGTAGTCGGCGTGACCCGGGCAATCTACGTGGGCGTAGTGGCGGGTTGCAGTGTCGTATTCTACGTGGGAGGTGTTGATGGTGATACCACGCTCACGCTCTTCCGGTGCCTTGTCGATCTGGTCGAAGGCGAAAGCTTTACCACCGAAGTGCTTGGCCAGCACGTTGGTGATGGCGGCGGTCAGGGTGGTTTTACCGTGGTCAACGTGGCCGATGGTACCCACGTTAACGTGCGGTTTATTACGCTCAAATTTTTCTTTAGACATGATCGTCCCTCTAAACTAACGCTGAGTACGCGGTGGCAAGCTAACCACAGAACAGTTTATATGATGGATTTGAATCAAGGGGAGTAGAGAGGTTGGTGCTGACAGGCTGGTTCGATTGCCGAACTCACCCTAAGGTGTGGCTCTCAGAATTACCTGAGCCATATCAGCATCTTGGAGCGGGCAGCGGGAATCGAACCCGCATCATCAGCTTGGAAGGCTGAGGTAATAGCCATTATACGATGCCCGCATTTCTCTAACCCAAAGAACTCAAACCGCAGAGAAATATGGTGGAGGGAGAAGGATTCGAACCTTCGAAGGCAGAGCCGTCAGATTTACAGTCTGATCCCTTTGGCCGCTCGGGAACCCCTCCAGTTGCATAAATGCCACAACGGTAATTCTGCTTGCACCCGTTGTTTTTGTCGCTTTTGCTGGGCAAATAGACGACAGACATCCAAGCGTCGCGCATTTTATGGTAAGGATTTTGGGGATGCAACCATTGCACCTTGCAAAATGTGCATTTATGCCGGGATCCAGGCAAAAAAACGCTCCTTCTCCGTCCCGACCGGACGCGTCCCTTGTCGCTCCCGATCCCTTGGTGTATGGTCGCCCTGCCCAAGAAACAGTGATGACACCATGACGACAGAGCATAACCCCTATTTGCAATTCACCCGCGAACAATGGGCGTTATTGCGCGATGCGGTCCCCCTGACCCTGACCGAGCACGATCTGCAGACCCTGCGCGGGATCAACGAGAAGGTGTCATTGCGGGAAGTGGAAGAGATCTATCTGCCCCTCTCCCGTCTCCTCAATCTCTACGTCAAGGCCAAGCAGCGCCGCAGCCGGGTGCTGGAGCAGTTTCTCGGTCAGTCCCGCGGCAAGGGCACCTATATCATCAGCATCGCCGGCAGCGTGGCGGGGGGAAAGAGCACCACGGCCCGTATCCTTCAGGCACTGCTGGAGCGCTGGCCGGAGCACCCCAGGGTGGAGCTGGTCACCACCGACGGCTTCCTGTTTCCCAACAAGGAGCTGGAAGCCCGTGGCCTGATGCGCCGCAAGGGGTTCCCCGAGTCTTATGACATCCGCCATCTGGTGGAGTTTGTCGCCAATATCCGCGCCGGCCACGAGAAGGTCGAGGCCCCCGTCTACTCCCACCTCATCTATGACATCCTGCCCGACGAGAAGAAGGTGGTGGAGCAGCCGGACATCCTGATCCTGGAAGGGCTCAATGTGCTGCAAAGCGGCATGGACTATCCCCAGGACCCTCATCGCGTGTTCGTGTCGGACTTCGTCGACTTTTCCATCTATGTGGATGCCGATGCCGAGCTGCTGCGCACCTGGTACATCGATCGTTTTCTCAAATTCCGCAGCGGCGCCTTCTCGGATCCCGACTCCTATTTCCACCACTACGCCAAGCTGGCCGAAAGCGAGGCGACCGAGATCGCCAACAACATCTGGCAGGATATCAACTACCTGAATCTGCAAGAGAACATCTTGCCGACCCGGGAGCGGGCCAACCTCATCCTCACCAAGGGCAACGAGCACGCCATCGAGCAGATCAAGCTGCGCAAGTGACCACTGTCGCAGTGCATACATGAAAGAGGGGGCCCGCAGGCCCCCTCTTTCATTCAGTCGTCATGAGCGTATGGGCTCAGTCCCCCCGCCGCAAGGAGAGTTCCCCTCCCAGATAGAACTTGAGCCCCTCTTCCGTCTCCAGACGCAGGGCTCCGCGTTCGTCGATCCCCCGGGCAATCCCGCGGATCACCTGCTCTCCCATCAGCAGCTTCACCGGCTGGCCGGCGAAGTGGTCGAGCCGGTTCCAGCTCTCGACGAAACTCGCCAGTCCCGTCTGTTCGAAGGTCTGCATGGCCTGCTGCAGGTGCAGCAGCACGCAGGCGGCCAGCTCGTTGCGATCCACCAGCTCGGGCTGGATATGGCGCAGCTCGGACCAGGCCTGATCGATCTTCTCCCCCTCCCGACTCGGCATCGCCAGATTGAGGCCGACCCCGATCACCAGATGGCAGCTGGCACCCGCACTGCCGCTCATCTCCACCAGGATGCCCGCCAGCTTGCGGCCCTGGTAATAGAGGTCGTTCGGCCACTTGAGCTCCACCCCGGGATAACCGAGGGACTCCAGCGCCTCTACCACCGCCACGCCGACCGCGAGACTCAGTCCCATGGCGGCCGCCATGCCCTGCTCAAGCCGCCAGTACATGCTCAGGATCAGCTGGCAACCGAAGGGAGAAACCCAGGGTTTGCCACGACGTCCCCGCCCGGCGGTCTGGCACTCGGCCAGACAGCTTTCCCCGGAGCTCAGGGTGTTGACCCGCTCCAGCAGGTACTGGTTGGTGGAATCGATGACAGGGAAGCAGTGCACCGGTGCCATCGGTGCCTCTGCCTGCAGCCGCCCCTCGTCATAGAGGGCCATGGGCACCGCCAGCCGATAGCCCTTGCCGGTCAGGCTGAAGAGATCCAGCCCCAGATCCTTGAGCGCGGCCATGTGTTTGCTCACCGCCGCCCGGCTGATGCCAAGGCGCTCACCCAGCTGCTCACCGGAATGGAACTGGCCGTCGCTGAGCAGGGTGATCAGGGTCTGTCTGACGGGGGTCAGGGTCATGCCAGTACCTCGTCGAGCCAGGTTTCACCGCTGCGCCCCATGAAGCGCACCTCATGTTCCAGCACCACACCGAACTGGTGTTCCACGCTGTCGCGGACATGGGCCGCCAGCGCGATGAGCTCCATGGCGCTGGCGCCCCCCAGATTGACCAGCACCAGCGCCTGCTCCTGATGGACGGCGGCACGACCGATGGCAAACCCCTTGAGACCGCACTGATCGATGAGCCAGCCAGCCGCCAGCTTGGCCTGCCCTTCTGCCGCAGGGTAGCAGGGCATCTGCGGGTATTGCTGTTTCAGGGTCTCGGCCAGGGCGGCGGGCACCACAGGGTTTTTGAAGAAACTGCCCGCGTTGCCCAGCACCGCCGGATCCGGCAGCTTGGCCATGCGGGTGGCACAGACGGTGTCGAAAATGGCCTGTGGCGAAGGGGCATCCCCCAGCGCCGCCAGCGGGCCATAGCCGGCGACCGGGCGCCATGCCTTGGGCAGGCGCAGACCGACGGCGATGATGAAGTGGGAGTCCTGATAGTCGTGCTTGAAGATGCTGTCACGGTAACCGAACCGGCAGTCGGCCGCCGCGATGCGCTCAACCTCGCCACTCTGCCAATTGAACGCCTCCACGTAGGCACAGACGCTGGCCAGCTCGACCCCGTAGGCACCGATGTTCTGTACCGGGGCCGCCCCGACCGTCCCGGGAATGAGTGCCAGGTTCTCCAGCCCGTGCCAGCCCTGTTGCAGGGCGTGACATACCAGCTCGTGCCAGTTTTCACCTGCCGCCACGTGTAGCAACCAGTGCTCGGACTCCTCGTGCAGCGTGATCCCTTTCAGGCCGTTGTGGACCACCAGACCGGCAAAGTCATCGCAGAACAGGATGTTGCTTCCTCCTCCCAGCACCAGGCGCGGCAAGGTGGCCAACTCCGGGTTGGTCCGCAGTTGCGCGAGATCATCCGGTCGGGTCACATCGGCCAGCCAGAGGCAGTGTGCGTCCAGGCCCAGAGTATTGAGGGTCGACAGGGAGGCGTGGGGGGTGAGTTTCATCTGTGTGTTCCGACAAGGACAAGGGCGCAGTTTACCCCAGATCCCCCGGGACAAAAAACCCGGACACTTTTCGGACTCAGGGCTCTGGAGTAGAGTAACCCCTTCATCCCGCTGAGGAAGCATGCATGAACAATCAATTCGCCGTCATCGGCCTGGGCCTGTTTGGCAGCGCCTTGTGCGAAGAGTTGCAGCGCCAGAATGCCGAGGTACTGGCCATCGACATCGATGAGAGCAAGACCCGCCAGATAGCCACCCTCTGCAACCACGTCATCGTGGCCGATGCCACCGACGAGGCCACGGTCGCCGAACTGGGCCTGGCGAATTTCGACATCGTCTTTGTCGCCATCGGCGACAACCTGGAGACCAGCATCCTGACCACGCTGGTGCTGAAAGAGGCGGGCGTGAAGAAGGTCTGGGTCAAGGCCCGCGACAAGTTCCACGCCAAGATCCTGCAGAAGGTGGGCGCGGACAAGGTGATCAACCCGGAGTGGGACATGGGCCGCCGGGTGGCCCAGAGCATGCTGGACAACCGGCTGTTCGACTACCTGGAGCTGGGTCACGACATGGTGCTGACCGAGTTCGTGATCGGCTTGCAGCAAAACACCCGCACCCTGGCCGACTTGCGCCTGCTGCAGCAAAGCGATTTCCAGCTGTTGGCCATCAAGCGGGGTGAGGTGCTGCACAACGTCCTGACCGGCAAGATGGAGCTGCAACTCGGTGACATCCTGATCCTGGCCGGCAACAAGCACGCCATCGATCACTGGCTCGACACCCTATGATCAACTGGCGCAGCAACTACGCCTTCACCCTGCATCGGGAAGACAACTCCCGCTGGAGCGAGGCCAAGCTCATCCTGGGCAGTTTCCTCATCATCCTGCTGGTTGGCACCCTGTTTCTGGTCCAGCCCTCCAGCCACAAGGGTGAGGTCACCGTCATCAACGCCCTGTTCACCGCCACCTCCGCCATCAGCGTGACCGGCCTCGGGGTGGTAGATACCGGCACCGCCTTCACCCTGCAGGGGCAGATCATCCTGTTGATATTGATGGAGATTGGTGGTCTCGGCCAGATGACCATGACACTGCTGCTCATCGCCATGTTCAGCAAGCGGGTCGGGCTGCGCCAGCAGGTGCTGGCCAAGGAGGCGCTGGGCCAGGAGGGATCCGTCAACATCGTCCAGCTGGTGAAGCGCATCGTCCTGTTCGCCCTGATTGCCCAGCTGATCGGCACCGCCATCATGGCCATTCGCTGGGTGCCCGACATGGGCTGGGGCCACGGCCTCTACGTCAGCTTCTTCCACGCGGTGTCAGCTTTCAACAACGCCGGCTTCTCGCTGTTTGCCAACAACCTCATGGACTACCGGGATGACCCCATCATCAGCCTGACCATACCGGCCCTGCTGATCCTGGGGGGGGTAGGCTTCACCGTCATCGTCGACCTGGTGCGCAACCGCCGCTGGCGCAAGCTGAAACTGCACAGCAAGCTGATGCTGCTGATGACCCCTGCCCTGCTGCTGCTGGGGACCCTGATGTTCTGGCTGCTGGAGCACAACAACCCGGGCACCCTGGGCAACGCCTCCTTCGGGAGCCAGTGGCTGGCAGCCTTCTTCCAGTCGGCCACCGCGCGCACGGCGGGCTTCAACACGGTGGATATCGGCCAGATGGTGCCGGCCTCCTTGCTGTTCATGATGATGCTCATGTTCATCGGTGCCGGGGCAACCTCGACCGGGGGCGGTATCAAGGTCACCACCTTTGCCGTCGTCCTGCTGGCGACCCGGGCGTTTCTGACCAAGCGCCCCCATGTCACCGCCTTCGGCCGCACCCTGTCACCCCAGATAGTGACCCGCTCCCTGGCCATCATCATCGTCAGTACCATGGTGCTGATGCTGGCGATGTTCCTGCTGATGCTCACGGAGTCGCAATCATTCGACAAGATCATGTTCGAGACCATCTCGGCCTTTGCCACCGTGGGACTGTCCACCGGCATCACCGCTTCTCTGAGCGAACCGGGCAAACTGATCCTGGTGCTGGTGATGATCTGCGGCCGTCTGGGACCCCTCACCCTGGCGATCATGCTGGCCCGCCCGGTGGAGACCCGCATCCGTTATCCGGAAGAAAGCGTCTACACGGGGTAAGCCGCTCCATCCATGTAAAGAGGGGCCACTGGCCCCTCTTCTTATTTTTATGTGATCACAGCGCTCGCCGGCCTCAGGCCGCCTTGCCCCTGGTCGTCCCCTTGCCAGTGCTCTTTCCAGGGCTCTTCCCCGCACGAGCACTCTTGCCCGTGCTCGTACGGGGGCGTGCGGCGGTGGACGCAGTCCGCTTGCGGCGGGCAAATCGCTGCTTGCTGTCACCGGGCGCCGCCTTGGGCAGTGCGCTGAAGCTGGCGCCGGAATCCTGCCGGGCCCCCTCGATCAGGCCGTTGAGCTGCTCGGTGAGCGGCCCCATGAACTGCTGGTAGCTACCGTTACGTTCGGCGATCTGACCCAGACTCTGCTCCCACAGTGCCGTCATGTCCGGTGTCGTGGCGGTCGCGGGCAGCGCCTGGACCAGGGCTCGCCCGGTCGGGGTGGCCTTGATGCTCTTGCCCTGGCGCACCAGGAAGCGGCGCTTGAACAGCAGATCGATGATCCCGGCCCGGGTCGCCTCGGTGCCGAGGCCATCGGTCTCCCGCAGGGTCTTGCGGATCTCGGGATCCTGCACATAACGGGCGATGCCGGTCATGGCGGCCAGCAGGGTGGCATCGGTAAACGGCTTGGGGGGCTGGGTCATCTTCTCCAGCAGCTCCCCCCGCTCGCACAGCAGTTCCTCCCCCTCTTTCAGGGCAGGCAGGGTTCCCGCCTCCTCCTCGTCATCCTCTTCCACTCCGAGCAGCGCCTTCCAGCCCGCCTTGAGGATGCGGCGCGCCTTGGCCTGGAACAGCCCTCCGGCGATGCGCAGCAACACCTTGCTGTCGTTGTACTCGAACGGCGGGTAGAACTGCAGCAGATACTGGCGGGCAATCAGGCCGTACAGCTTCGCCTCGTCGGCCACCAAGCTCCCCTCGTTCCCCCTCTTCTCGGTGGGAATGATGGCGTGGTGGGCATCCACCTTGCTGTCGTTCCACGCCTTGCTGCGGATCCTGCCATCCGCTTCGGCGACCGCCCTGGCCAGCGCAGGGGCCGTGCTGGCGATAGCCTCCCGCACCTGGCCGGCCCGGTTGAAGTGCTCGCTCGGCAGATGGCGGCTGTCGGATCTGGGATAGGTGATGAGCTTGTGCCGCTCGTAGAGGCTCTGGCAGATATCTAGCACCCGCTTGGCATCCATGCCAAAGCGCTTGGCCGCGTCGATCTGCAGGCTGGAGAGGTTGTAGGGGAGCGGCGCCGCCTGCCTGCGCGCCTGTTCCTCCACCGCCTCCACCTGGGCGGGTTGCCCCTGGATCCGCTCCACCACCTTGGCTGCCAGCGCCCGGTTGAGCACCCGTCCCTCCTCATCCTGCCAGGGCAGACAGGCCTCCGATGGCAGCCACCTGGCGGTGAAGCGTTCGTTGCCCTGGGTCAACAGATGGGCCATCACCTCGTAGAACGGCTTGGGAACGAAGGCCTCGATCTCGAGATCCCGACGCACCACCAGACCGAGCAAGGGGGTCTGTACCCGACCCACCGACAGCAGTTCGCTGCAGCCCCCCTTGCGGCCAAGCAGGGTATAGGCCCGGGTCATGTTGATGCCATAGAGCCAGTCGGCACGGCTACGGGCCAGCGCCGACACCGCCAGCGGCACGAACTCCTTGTTGTCCCTGAGCTTGTCGAGGGCGCGGCGCACGGCGGGGGGATTGAGATCGCTGATGAGGCAGCGCTGAACCGGTTTGGTCTTGGGATAGCCGAGAAAGTCGATCACCTCGTCCACCAGCAGTTGCCCTTCCCTGTCCGGGTCACCGGCGTTGACCACGCAGTCCGCCTGCTTGATGAGCCCCTTGATGACGGCCAGCTGGGCCTTGGTCTTGGGTTTGGCCACCAGCTGCCACTGGGTCGGGACAATGGGAAGGGATTCCATGCGCCACTGCTTGTAGGCGGCATCGTAGGCATCGGGCTCGGCCTGCTCCAGCAGGTGGCCGATGCACCAGGTCACCACGTCTCCCTGCGCCGTCTCGATGAAACCCTCCCCCTTCTTGTGCGGTTTGGGGAGGACATCGGCGATGGCGCGGCCAAGGCTGGGTTTCTCGGCGATAAAGAGTCGCATGATGGATACACCTGAATACTGTATATGTTAACAGTATACAATCCTCTCGCCACAAACCCCAAGCCCCGGGGGGGCGTACTGCCTCCTCGCCCCGGCTTGGGCATCGCTCCCACCACAGCACATCCCGCTCCCGCTGTATGGGAAAAATGCGATTTAAATTCAATAAATCATGACAAAACAAATAACAAAACCAAAAATAAATTATATGACGAAATAAAAATCATGACCGGGGTCAACCCTTTGAATCCTGGGACTACTACTATATTGGTAATACCCGAATTCGAAGGACACCGTCACCATGCTTGGAAAACTGTTGAGAAAGACCTGGTTCTGGCTTCTGCTGCTCGGGGCCCTGCTGGGTGTCGCGGCACTGGGTGTCACCGTGACCGTGCTGCACAAGACCAGCTCCACCGAATTCTGCGTCTCCTGCCACTCCATGCAGACTCCGCTCGCCGAGTATCAGGGCAGTGTCCACTTCCAGAACACCAAGGGGATCCGCGCCGAGTGCGCCGACTGCCACATCCCGGGCGACCCCACCTCCTACCTGTGGACCAAGATCCGCGCCGTGAAGGATATCTATCACGAGGCGATCGGCACCCTGGATACCCCGGAAAAGTATGAAGCCCACAAGCTGCGGATGGCCCAGTCCGTCTGGGACGAGCTGAAAGCCAACGACTCCGCCACCTGCCGCAGCTGCCACAGCTACGAGGCGATGGATATCCTGGCCCAGCGCCCCAATGCCCGTGCCGAGCACCCGGTCGCCATCAAGGAGGGCCAGACCTGCATCGACTGCCACCGCGGCGTCGCCCACATCATGCCGGACATGAGCGGCCTGGCCGCCGCCGGTGCCAGCGAACTGGCCGCCGCCGCGGCCCAGACCCCGGCAACCGTCACCACCCGCTATGCCATCGCCACCACCCCGCTCTATCTGGATGCCGGCGCCAAGACTGATGAAGGCACCCTGATGCCCTCCACCCAGGTGGAAGTACTGGCCAACGACAACGGCCGCGCCCGGGTGCGTATCGACGGCTGGCAGCAGGACGGTGTGAGCGAGGTGTTCTACGCCGCCCCCGGCAAACGGATCCTGAGCGTGCTGGTCGGCGAGGCCGCCAGAAAAGCCCTCGTGACCGGGAAGAGCGAGACCGACAGCGCCACCAACCTCACCTGGCATCAGGTCAGCCTGACCGCCTGGGTCGACCAGAGCCAGCTCATCGGCGACCAGGGCAAGCTGTGGCAATACGCCTCCACCCTGATGTCCAACAACTGCACCGGCTGTCACGGCCTCACCGCGCTGGATCACTTCAACGCCAACCAGTGGATCGGCGTCATCAAGGGGATGGAGTCCCGTACCTCCCTCACCCCGGAGCAGGCGCGCATGCTCACCCAATACGTGCAGAAACATGCCAGCGACATGAGCGCGGCCCATTAAGGCAGGAACAGAGGACTCTCCCATGACTTTTTTCAATGACCAACAGACCAACCTCTCCCGCCGTACTCTGCTCAAGGGGCTGGGGGCCTGTGCCGCCCTGCCCCTGCTGGCTGGTCTCTTCCCGAAAAGCGCCCTGGCCAAGGCCGTCAGCACGGCCCTTGAGCAGTTCCCCACCCTGGTGCCCGCCCAGAAAGGCATCCTGACCGGCGCCCACTGGGGGGCCTTCGAGGCCATCGTCTCCGAGGGCCGCATGGTGCGGGTCCAGCCGGTGGCCGACGATCCGGCACCGAATGACCTCATCGACATGGCGCCGTTCCAGGTCCACGCCAAGAACCGCATCAAGTACCCCATGGTGCGCAAGAGCTGGCTGGAGCACGGCCCGGGTGCCAGACCGGAGCTGCGCGGTGCCGACGAGTGGGTGCGAGTGAGCTGGGAGAAGGCCATCGAACTGGTAGCCGGCGAGATCCAGCGCGTCCAGTCTGATTTCGGCCCGCAGGCGATCCACGCCGGATCCTACGGCTGGAAGAGCGTGGGCATGTTCCACAACAGCCGCACCCTGCTGCACCGCCTGATGAACCTGGCCGGGGGTTTCACCGGCTATGCCGGGGACTACTCCACCGGCGCGGCCCAGGTGATCATGTCCCACGTGATGGGCTCCATCGAGGTGTACGAGCAGCAGACCGCCTGGCCCAACGTGGTGGAGAACGCCGAACTGGTGGTGCTCTGGGGGGTCAACGCCCAGGTCACCCTGAAGAACAGCTGGAACATGCCGGATCACGAAGGTCAAGTGGGCTTCAAGGCGCTGAAAGAGAAAGGCACCCGCGTCATCAGCATCGATCCGGTATACAACGAGACCGCCAAGCTGGTCGGCGCCGAGTGGATTGCGCCGAACGCCTACACCGACGTGGCCATGATGCTGGGGGTGGCCCACACCCTCTACAGCGAGAAGAAGCACGATCAGGCCTTCCTCGATCGCTACACCGTCGGCTTCGACAAGTTCCTGAACTACCTGCTCGGCAAGGATGACGGTCAGCCGAAGAGCGCCGAGTGGGCGAGCACTGTCTGCGGCGTCGATGCCAAGGTGATCCGCCAGCTGGCCCTCGACATGGCCGCCAAGCGCACCATGATCATGGCCGGTTGGGGCATGCAGCGTCAGCAGCACGGCGAACAGCCGAACTGGATGCTGGTCACTCTGGCCTCCATGCTGGGCCAGATCGGCCTGCCGGGCGGCGGCTACGGCTTCAGCTACCACTACTCCTCCGGTGGCAGCCCCACCGCCAAGGGCGGCATTCTGGCCGGCATCTCCGCCGGCAACGCACCGAAGAACAGCCCGGCACCGATCCCGGTGGCGCGCATCGCCGACTGCCTCGCCAACCCGGGCAAGACCATCGACTTCAACGGCCGCAAGGTGACCTATCCGGACATCAAGCTGGTCTACGTGGCGGGCGGCAACCCCTTCCACCACCATCAGGACACCAACAACCTGCTGCAGGCGTGGCGCAAGCCGCAAACCGTGATCGTCCACGAGCCCTACTGGACGGCGACTGCCAAGCACGCCGACATCGTGCTGCCGGTCACCACCAGCTACGAGCGCAACGATCTGGAGATGGGCGGCGACTACTCCCAGCGCTATGTGTTCCCTATGCACCAGTGCGTGCCGCCGCAGTTTGAAGCCCGCAATGACTTCGATATCTTCAGCGCTATCGCCGCCAAGCTGGGCGTGCAGGAGCAGTACACCGAAGGGAAGGACGAGATGCTGTGGCTCAAGCAGATGTACGACGGCATGGCGGCGCAGGCCCGCGGTGCTCGCGTGGCGCTGCCGCCGTTCAACATGTTCTGGGAGTCCAACAACTACATCCGCTTCCCGATCCCGGAGGCCAACCGCCAGTGGATCCGTCACGCCGATTTTCGCGAGAACCCGCTGCTCAACCCGCTCGGTACTCCGTCCGGCAAGATCGAGATCTTCTCCAACACGGTGGCGGGGATGGGTTATGCCGACTGCGCCGGCCATCCCAAGTGGTATGAGCCCAAAGAGTGGGTGAAGAGCGAGGTGGCGGCGCGCTATCCGCTGTCGCTCAACACCTCCCACCCGACCCAGCGGCTGCACTCCCAGCTCGACAACACCCCGCTGCGGGACAAGTTCGCCATCGCCGACCGCGAGGCGATCCTGATCCATCCGGACGACGCCAAGGCTCGCGGCATCGCCCAAGGGGATCTGGTGCGCGCCTTCAACGAGCGCGGCCAGATTTTGGTGGGGGCCCTGCTCTCCGAGGATGTGCGCCAGGGGGTGGTGCGGATCTGCGAAGGGGCCTGGTACGACCCGGCCAAGCCGGGCGAAGCGGGCAGCATCTGCAAAAACGGCAACGTCAACTGCCTCACCTTCGACGAGGGCTCGTCCAGTCTGGCGCAGGGCAACTGCGGCCACATGGCCCAGCTGCAGATCGAGAAGTACACAGGCCCGGTGCTGGCCAACACCGCCCACGCGGTTCCGGCCAACGGCTGAGTAGAGGGCTGAGCAACAAAAACGGCGCCATCAAGGCGCCGTTTTCTTATCGCAGTTTGTGGTGTGGCTCAGAATCACAAGTCACCCTCAACCATATACTCTTCCGCATACTCCACCCGCCTTGCAGCCAGGGTGCTGGCAAGGGGGATCAGAAGTCGCCCTCAACCATATATTCTTCCGCACACTCGACCAGCTGGGGCCAGAGATCTTCCGGCACCCAGGCCTCTGGGTCATCCTCGTCACCGTCATACTGGCTCCAGAAGAAGGCACGCAGCCCGCTTGCGAAATCGTCGCTCAACTCCGCCAGTTCGGAGAGGGGCCCCAGCCAGGCAATACGGCGCAGGCCGGAGGCGAGATCGTTGATGGCATCCATCAGGGTGCGATCATCCAGGCTCTGCTCCACCAGCAGGGTGAAGCGCTCGCGGGCGCTCTCGGTCTGATCCTCGTCCAGCTCGCCCACGTCGGCCAGCAGGTCGACAAAGTCCTCCAGCAGGAACTGGATCAGGGCATCCCTGTCCTCGAACCACTGGATCTGGGACCCCTTGGTACCCAGCACCGAGGCATCGAACGAATCATCGAGATGGCACAAAGCCCAAGGATCGTCAGTCATTGCTACCCTTCCTACACCTGAAACAAGAGACGTATCTTATGCCGGGTGCCGCACCCTTGCCAGCACGGCGGCACAAAAGGGGCCCCCGACGGGGAGCTCCGTCACTCGACCCTGGCCACCTTGGGCAGGGAGAGGGAAGCGGCGAGCCCCCCCAGCTCGGCCCGCCCCATGATGAGGCTGCCGCGATAGGCTTCCGCGAGATCCGAGACGATGTTGAGGCCAAGGCCCGAGCCCGGCACCTTCTCGTCGAGGCGCACCCCCCGCAGCACCGCCTTGGCGATCTGATCCTCGCTCATGCCGGGACCGTCGTCCTCGATGCGCAGGGTGATCCAGCCCCCCAGCTCGGCGCTGGAGATGCGCAGCTCGCTGGCGGACCACTTGAAGGCGTTCTCCAGCAGGTTGCCCACCATCTCGTCGAAGTCCTGCTCCTCCACCCCGACCGCCAGATTGACCGGCACCTGCAAGTCCACCGTCTTGCCGGGATAGAGGCGGGAGAAGGCGCGGCAGATGTACTCCACCCGGGCCCGCACCGGGGTCGACACCCCGAGGATCTTGGCGGCGCCGGTCACCCGCGCCTTGCCGAGGTGGTAGTCGATGTGGCGCTGGATCTGGTCGAGCTGCTCGCCGAGGGCGGCCTGATCCTCCGGCGGCAACTGGGTCACCTGGTTGCGCATGATGCTGAGCGGCGTCTTGAGGGCGTGGGCCAGGTTGCCGGTGTGGGAGCGGGCTCGTTGCAGCAGCTCGCCATAGTGGTGCAGCAGGCGGTTGATGTCCTCCACCAGCGGCTGGATCTCCAGGGGGTAGCGCAGCCGGAACCCCTCCTGATGACCCTGATGGACGCGGCTCAGCTCGCGGCGCAGCAGGTGCAGCGGGCGCAGGCCGTAGAGGATCTGGAACATGAAGCCGAGCACCAGGCCGGTGGCGGCGAAGCCGAGGCCGAGGAACAGGCTGATACGGGTCTTCTTCAGGGTCTGGGTCAGGGCGCTGCTGTCCTTGGCCATCACCAGGGTGAAGACCCGATCAGACCCCGGCAGCAGCACGGTACGGGTCATGATGAGCAGGGGCTCCTTGTTGGGCCCCTTGCCGACGAAGAGGTCCGGATCGCCGAAGGCCGACTTCAGGCCGTGGGCGCTCAAATGGGCATCCCACAGGGAGCGGGAGCGACTGACCACCGTCTCCCCCAGCTCCAGTTGCCAGTAGTAGCCGGAGTAGGGCTGGCGATAACGGGGGTCGGCCATAGGCTCGGTGACCACGGGCAGGCCGTCCGGCTGGATCTCGAGGCGGGAGAGCAGATCGTAGAGCTGCAGGCGCAGGCCATCGGCCTCCGCCTCCTGCCAGTAGTTGCGCATCATGGTCTGCAGGCTGAAGCCGGTGGCGAACAGGAAGAGACCGCACCAGACCATGGCGATCACCACCAGCCGACCTCGCAGGGTGCGTACCAGCCTCATTCAACCCACCCCGCCATCGGTTGCGAGGGTGTCATTCGTTGATCCGGTAGCCGAGGCCGCGCACCGTCTCGATGAGATCGGCGTGGGTCTTCTTGCGGATGCGGCCGATGAACACCTCCACGGTGTTGGAGTCGCGATCGAAATCCTGGGCATAGATGTGGTCGATCAACTCACTGCGGGACACCACCTTGCCCCTGTGCTGCATCAGGTAGCCCAGCACCCGGAACTCGTGGGCGGTGAGCTTGATGGGGGTCCCTTCGTACCACACCTGGGAGGCCGCCATGTCGAGACGCACGCCACCGATCTCGAGGATGGAGCTGGCGTTCCCCGCCGCCCGGCGCACCAGCGCCTGCACCCTGGCCACCAGCTCCGCTACCTGGAAGGGTTTGGTGAGGTAGTCGTCCGCCCCGGCGTTGAGCCCTTCAATCTTCTCGTGCAACTGGCCACGGGCGGTCAGCACCAGCACCGGGGTATCCATCTCCTTGCTGCGCCACTCCTTCAGTACGCTCAGGCCGTCGCGACCGGGCAGGCCGAGATCCAGGATGATGGCGTCATAGGGTTCGGTCTCGCCGAGAAAGCCCGCCTCGTTGCCATCGTGGCAGAGATCGGTGACGAAACCGGACAGACGCAGCTGTTCCGCCAGCTGGCCCGCGAGGATCTTTTCATCTTCAACTATCAGAATGCGCATACATGGGTATCCAAAACAGGGTTGTGCCAGCACCGGCAACGGTTGGGGGGACGAACCGGACGGCGGTAGGTTCGCGGACTCACGCCGTTACTCCTCTTCCGGGGGCGGGCGCGGAGCGAACAGGCGCTCCAGATGGTGGCCCTTGAGCCACGCCATCTCCAGGTTGTCAGCCCGGTAGCCCACCTTGATGACGCTGTTCTCTTCGTCGATGAGCCTGAGCTCGTAGAGCCAGACGCCATCCTCCTCACCCAGATCGACGCGCAGCACGCGCACCGGCAGGCGGGAGGCCACCTCCATCAACTCATGAAAAGGGCGGACCCGCCCCTCGCTGACCGCTTGTTGCAGCAAAGCCTCGTTCGGCTGGGCCGCCTGAACCAGCATCGGCAGCAGCAATCCAAGCAGGGGCAGCGCGCTATTCATGGGTGATTCATCTCTCAAAACCTAACATAATGCCGTTTATAGTGTGCCAACCATGAATCCGGAATGAATATGATCCCACGCAGTATCCTGCTGATCTTGTGCCTCTTTTCCACCTTTGGCTGGGCGGCGCAGACACGTCTCGACATGGCCGGACTGGTCAAGTTGTTGCTGGCACAAGGGTATCACGACATTCGGGAAGTGGAGCTGGAAGGGGACAAATTCGAGGTCGATACCCTGAATGCCGACGATCAGCGCGTCCAGTTGCAGGTCGACGCCAACACCGGCGAGATCACCAAAAAAGAGGCCGAATAGGCCTCTTTTGCTATGGGCGTGACGGCTGTTGCGCCGCCCCCCTCCCGGCCACTTGCGGGCGCCTGCGCCAGGTGCGCAGCAGCTTCTCCCGACGGGGCCACAGCAGGGCGCAGGCCAGCACCAGATAGATGAGCGGCTCCTGCCACCCGCTCTTGACCGACCACCAGTAGTGTACCGGCACCAGCAGAGCCACCCCGTAGATCCAGTTGTGCAGCTTCTGCCAGGCCGGCCCCATGCGTCGCAACAGGGCCGGGATCGAGGTGATGCCGAGCGCCAGCAACAGCAGCAGCGCCACCATGCCCACCACTATGTAGCTGCGCTTCACCAGCTCGCCGCCAATCAGCCCCCAGTCGAACTGCAGATCCAGCCCCAGCCAGACCATGAAGTGCAGGGACGCCCAGGCGGCGCACCAGAGCCCGAGGGGGCGACGCAACTTGATGAGCTGCCCCTGGCGCCAACGCTTGGCGAGCGGCGACACCAGCAGGGTCAGCAACAGCAGGTGGAGGGCCCCCTTGCCAAGGTAATGGGTCAGCCCCTGGACCGGATCCCCCCCCAGCAGCCCGGCTGGCACGGCATAGCCCAGCCAGAGCAGAAAGCCGAGCGAACCAAGGTGCACCAGCGCCCGCAAGCCGTTGACATGGGCTGTTTTCAGTCTCGGCGTCATATTGCAGTTCCCGTCATGTTTTTCCCGCTTCTCATCCCCTCTCCCACCAGTGGAGAAGGGGGCAAGAGATCAGTCGGGCAGAGCGTCAGTCTCAATACCATTTACGCAGATCCATCCCCTGATAGAGGGACGCCACCTCGTCGCCGTAGCCATTGAACATCAGGGTCGGCTGGCGCTTGGCCCCGAAAATGCCCCCCTCGCCGATGAAACGCTCGCTCGCCTGGCTCCAGCGCGGGTGATCCACGCTCGGGTTGACGTTGGCGTAGAAGCCATATTCGTTCGGCGCAAGCAGGTTCCAGGTGGTGGGGGGCATCTCCTCCATCAGGCGGATGGAGACGATGCTCTTGATGCTCTTGAAGCCGTATTTCCAGGGCACCACCAGCCGGATGGGAGCCCCGTTCTGGGCGGGCAGGGTCTTGCCATAGAGCCCCATGGCGAGGAAGGAGAGGGGGTGCATGGCCTCGTCGAGGCGCAAGCCCTCCACATAGGGATAATCGATGCCGCCCCCCAGGGCACGGGAGGCCTGCCCCGGTAACTGTTCCGGATCATAGAGCGTCTCGAAGGCCACGAACTTGGCGCGACTGGTGGGCTCGGCACGGCGGATCAGATCCGCCAGCGCAATGCCGCTCCAGGGCAGCACCATGGACCAGGCCTCCACGCAGCGCAGCCGATAGATGCGCTCCTCCAGCGTGCTCTTGTTGATGAGATCCCACACATCCAGGGTGAAGGGTTTGGCCACCTCCCCTTCCACCTTCAGGGTCCAGGGCTCGGGCCTGAGGTAATGGCCGTTGCGGGCCGGGTCCCCCTTGTCGGTCCCCAGCTCGTAGAAATTGTTGTGGGTGGTGGCCTTCTCCTCCGGGGTGAGGATCAATCCCTCTGGCCGGGTCGCGGCACGGATGTCGAGGGGTCTGGTGGGGGCCACGGTGGCCGGCTTGTCCGGTGCGAAGAGATCCAGCAGGCTGGCCTTCACCGGAAACGCCAGGGTGGCGGCACCGACGCCCAGGCCCAGCCCTTTCAGAATGCGGCGACGATCCTGATAGACGGTTTCCGGCGTGACATCCTGTTCGGTGGGGTGATGAGAAGTACGGCGCTTGATCAACATGAAAAAACTCCCGGGACGATGAGGTTGACAACCATAAGACCCGCCCCGGCCGAGTTTTATTTCACACAGAATTACATGAGTTGGTAAAGGGGCAGTGCCTTGGCCATGGTACCGGCCAGGAAGAGCACTACAAACACCAGCAGAGGAACGATCACGTTTGGCACCATCAGACTCACTCCATGAGCAGGACAGGGCCTCTAACTATGGAACAAGGTCTGCGGCGCCTCCAATGAATTTTTTTCGCGAGCGCAAGCGTATTCCAGAGTTGCAAAGAGTGATCGGGATCACACACGATCCGGCCCCCGCTTGCTGCCGCTCTACCGCGGAGTAGGCTGCCTCCTTTTCCGGATTCAACCACTGAGAGTCACGCCATGAGCCCACTGTTCGCCATCGCCATCACGACCGGGATCCTCTCCGCCGTCTGGGGTGGACTGGCCGCCGCACTCGGTCTCATCTCCTGGGTCGGCTTCCTCGGCTGCACCAGCTACTTCGCCTCGAGTGGCGGTTACAAGGCGCTGTTGCAGACCCTGCTGTGCAACACCACCGGCATGCTGTGGGCACTCCTGCTGATCCACGGGGAGACCTGGTGGGGGGCCGGCATGGCGGGTTATCTGATGACAGGGGTGGTGGCCACCCTGATGTGCGTGCAGGCCAGGCAGCAGTGGCTCGCCTACATTCCCGGCACCTTCGCCGGGTGCTGTGCCACCTTCGGCGCCGCAGGCGAGTGGCGGCTCATTCTGCCCTCCCTCATCATCGGCGCCCTGTTTGGCTATCTGATGAGGGCGAGCGGCCTCTGGCTCTCCCAGAAGACCCTCTCCACCGGCGGCGTCAGCGACCCGGCCTGAGCCTGAGCCTGAGCCTGAGCCTGAGCCTGATAAGGTAACCGATTCGGTCGGAAACCAGAGGGGCGGCCCGTCATCGACGGGCCGCCCCTCTGTCATTTATCCCTTCGACTTGAAGTTGGCCGCCTCGATGCCGTGCCGATTCAGCAGCTTGTAGAAGTCGGTGCGGTTTCTCCCTGCCATGTTGGCCGCCAGGGTCACATTGCCTTCCGTGGTGCGCAGCAGGCGGATCAGGTACTCCTTTTCAAACTCGGCCCGCGCCTCGTTGAACGAGGGAATGCCGCCACCGCCGCCACTCAGGGCCGACTCCACCATGGCCGCGCCTATCACCGGGCTGCAGCAGAGGCTCGCGAGCTGCTCCACCACCCCGCAGAGCTGACGCACGTTGCCCGGCCAGGCCGCGGCGGCCAGCAGGGCCAGCGCCTCCGGCGAGAAGCCGAGGGCGGCGCAATCGGGGTGACGGTTGCGGTAATCGTCCAACGCCTGACGGGCCAGCAGGGGGATGTCCTCGCTGCGGGCGCTCAGAGGCGGCAGGGTGATGTTGGCCACGTTGAGGCGGTAGAAGAGATCCTCGCGAAAACGCCCCTCTTCCATGGCGGTCACCAGATCCTGATGGCTGGAGCTGATGACCCGCACCTCGGGGGTGCCCTGACCATACTCCGCCAGCACCTGGAGCAACTTGGCCTGGAGTGACTCCGACAGATCCCCTATCTCGTCGAGGAAGAGGGTGCCGCCTTTGGCCTCGGCAAACAGGCCGGACTGGCCATCCTCGCCGAACAGCTGCAAGTCCAGCGCGGGCCAGGGCAGAGCCGCACAGTTGATGGTATGCAGCGGCTTGTCGCGACGGTGGCTGGCCTGGTGCAGCGCCTGGGTCATCACCCCCTTGCCGGCGCCGGAGGGACCCAGGATCAGCACGGGCACGTCCATGGTGGCGATGCTGCTCGCCTGGATCAGCAATTGCTCCATCTGCGGGTTGCGGGTCTGGATGAGGGACTGCCACTCCTGCTGCTGCTTCGGACGGGTCAGGCTGAGAGCATGTTCTATGGTGACCAGCAGCTCGTCCTTGTCGATGGGCTTGGTGAGGAAGCTGAACACCCCGGAGCGGGTCGCCTGGATGGCGTCGGGAATGGTGCCGTGGGCGGTCATGATGATCACCGGCATGCCGAGCCACTGGGACTGGATCCGCTCGAACAGCGCCAGCCCGTCCATGCCCCCCATGCGCAGATCGCTCAGCACCAGGTCGGCCCGTTGCTGGCGCAGCCTGTCCAGCGCTCCTTCGGCGCTGTCGGCGGTATCTACCTCGTAACCCTGGCTGCGCAGGCGCATGCTCATCAGCTTGAGCAGGCTGGCATCATCGTCCACCAGCAGAATACGGCTCATCCTCTCACCCCCTCTTGGCGAAAAACGCGGTCATTGCGGCGCGGTCCGGAGCTGTCATGGCTGACCTCCCCCATTGAGCTTACGCTGGTTGAGCTGCTCGTCGATGGCGGAGAGCTGCTCTATCTGCTGGCGCAGACGCTTCACCTCCTGACTCTGATCGTCGCGGCGGCTGTCTCGCACCAGCAGCTCCTCCCCGAGGGCGATCCAGCTGCGCAGGAAGGCCTGGGCATCGAGACCGAGCTCCGGCAACAGAGCCTTCAGCTGATCCAGCCCGGCCCGGCGGCTGGCCACCGATTCGGACGGGTGGGTGTTGACCATGGCCAGGCTGACCCGGCTCTCGAGGTCGGTGGCGCCGGCCAGTCGCTGGCGCTCCTGCATCCGCTGCTGGGGATGGCTGGCCAGCAGCCAGTCCGAGTATTGCAGGCGCACCTGCATCTCCTTGTTGGCAAACTCCATCCGCCTGGCGATCGCCTCCTGGGAAGGCTCGGTGAGGCTGGTAGAAGGCAGCAGGGAACAGCCAGCGAGCAGGCCTATCATCAATACGGGAATCACAAATCGTTTCATCTTGAATGTCACTTCAGATCCTGGTGGGGAACAGGCACCTGCCCGCTCCTCTCAATATTCGGTGTCAAGGCGCCACCCGCACCTGCGGGGTCGCCGCCACGCCCGTCAGCTCGGGCGCACGTTCAAATCCAGCCGGAAACAGACATCCGCCTGGGCATCCTCGATCAGCCTGAGCTCGCCGCCCAGACTCATGGCAGACTCCCGGGCAATGGAGAGGCCCATGCCGGAGCCTTTCAGCAATCCCTGGCGCACTATGCTGCCCTGTTCAAAGGGCTCGAAGATGCGCTCCCGCTCGTCTGGCGGGATGACAGGCCCTTCGTTGGCCACCTCCAGCCAGCCGCCGCCCGCTCCCGCCCCGGCGCGGATCCAGATCTGTCCGCCCCTGGCGCCATAGCTGACCGCGTTGGAAAAGAGATTGTCGAGGATGAGTCGCAGGCGGTAGGGCTCTGCCCGCAGGCTGATGGGCTCGGGCGGCAAGTGTACACTGATTTGCTTGGATTCCAGCGCGAGCCGGTACTCTTCGGACAAGTCTGACAACAAGGGCGCCAGGGGCACCTCGGACAGGGTGAACACCTCCTGCTGGCTGAGGCGATTGAAGTCGAGCAGCCGCTCGATCAGGGTCTGCAGACGGCGGCTGTTCTCTTCCAGCATCTGGCAGATCTCCTGCTGATCCCCGTTGAGGGGCCCCACCAGCTGCTCCGAGAGCAGATCAGCCCCCTCCCGCAGCACGGCAAGGGGGGTTTTCAGCTCGTGGGATACGTGGCGCAGGAACTGGTATTTCTGCTGTTCCAGCTCCTTGAGCTTGTCGTGCAGCCAGCTGATCCGCTCCCCCAGCAGCACCAGTTCGGCCGGGCCGTCCACCGGGCGCTGATCCGGCTCGACGCCTGCGCCCAGGCTCAGGATCCGCGACTCAATCTGACGTACCGGGTGAATGATGAGGTAGGTAAAGAGCAGTACCAGCAGCAAGCTGAGCCCGGCCACGAAGCCGCTGACCCACCAGATCTGCTGCTTCAGCTCCACGATGGCGCCCCGCATGCGGGTCACGTGATCATCCACCTGGCTGCGGGTAACCACTTCCAGTTGCTGGTTCAGTTCGTTGAAGTCGGTGAAACGGGGGCTGGTCGCCTCCTGCCTGGCCTTGCGCAGATCCTGCAGGCCGTCGAGCCAGACCAGCGTCGCCTCGAGATCTCCGTAGACCTCGGCATCCGGAATGGAGTCCTGATGGGTCGCGAGCAGTTCCCGGTAGCGCACCAGCTGCTGCCGATAGCTGGCCAGGATGCGGTCATCACCCAGGACCGCATAGCGGCGCAGGGTGCGCTCCAGATCGATGGCCTGGGTGGAGAGCAGCGTCGCCCGGCGAGTGTCCCGCACCGCACGTTCCATCTCGTCGCTGGTGAGCTGGCCCAGGTGGGAGAGAGCCTGACTGTCGTGCCAGATCATGCCCCCCAGGGGCATCAGCACCAGCACGAAGCCCATCAGTACTACCTGGAGCAGGGAGCGGGGCCGAACCTTGGTCATCTTCTGCGGTCTCGATTCGTCATGGGGGAGCCAGCATATCCGCACTGCCCCAAAAAGCAAAACCGGCCATAAAGCCGGTTTGATTGCTCACCGAGGCCGGATTCACGCCAGGCCGACGGACGCCACACAGATGACAATGATCATGGCAAGGGCCCCTGACGCGGCCAACAGTGCCCATTTCATTTCTACGCTCATGCAAACCTCCTTTCTGCCAATCAGCGTTGGATCACAACAGATAACGACATGTTAATTCATAGTGAATCCCATAACCGTGAGCTGCGTATATATTTCAGACGAGCCCAACCCAAGGAATGGAAAGCATGTTTTACCTCTGTAGCATTGGATCCAATCTCGACCCCGCCCTGCACGTCAGTCAGGTCGTCGCCGAATTGCTGGCCCGCTTTGGTCGCCTTCACCTGAGTTCCGTCATCCAGACCAAACCCGTGGGCATGCATTCGCGCCACGACTTCCTCAACTGCCTGTTCGTCGTCCAGAGCGACCTCTCCCCCGTCCAGCTCAAGGCCGAGTTTGTCACCATGGAGCTGGCCCATGGCCGGGATCGCAGCAACCCCCTGTGCAAGGTGGCGGACAGGCCACTGGACATCGACATACTGGCCTGCGGCGAACGGGATGACTTCGCCGAGGCCGGGGTGGATGCCTACCTGGGGGATCTGCTGGCGGAGATGTATCAGGGCGGCAGTGTGGACTCCGGCAAGGTGACCCTCGGCCTGCCGGGCAGCAAGGTGTTTGCGAAGCAGCGCATCGGCCAGGCCCCCATCCATCTCTGCCAGCAAGACGAGGCCCTGCTTCCCGGCAACGGCCACCCCGGCCCCCCTTCCCGGCACGCCGCCATCCGGCACCCTTGAGCCGTTCACACACATGAGGCGCCCAAAGGCGCCTCATGTCATGGCGGCCCGCCTTGCCCTAGATGACGGCGAGGGCGCGCCCCCCGTCCACCCGGATGCTGGCCCCGGTCATGTAGTCGTTCTTCATCAGCATCTGTACCGCCTGCCAGATGGGCTCCAGACCCCCTTCCCGCGCCAGCGGCGTCTTCGCCAGCACCTGCTGGCGCCAGTCATCCCCGTGCTCGTCGAGAAACAGGATGGGGCCAGGCTCTATGGTGTTGACCCGCACGGCGGGTGCCAGTTCGCGGGCAAAGCTCATGGCCAGGGAATGGGCTCCCGCCTTGGTGGCCACGTAGGCGGCAAACTGGGGCGCCGGGGCATGGATGTAGATATCGGTGATGTGGATGATGCCCCCGTTGGGCTGGCGAGCAAGGGCGGGGGCCAGCGCCCGGTTGAGCTGGAAGGGAGCCGCCATGTGTACCCGGTAGAACTGATCGAACTGGGCCAGCTGCACCGCAGGATCCGCCGCCTGGGGCTCGAAGGCGGAGGCATTGTGGATGATCAGGGCAAGATCCTCATGGGCCGCCAGCGCCGTCACCACGGAGCCTACCTCCTCTTCCCGGGTGAAGTCCGCCTGTACCAGCTCGACGCCCACGTCTCGCAGACGATCCAGCTCGGGCCGTTCGCTGCGATAGCTGCCCGTCACCTGCCAGCCAGCGGCCACCAGCTGCTCGCACAGATAGAATCCCAGGCGACGGCCACAGCCCGTTACCAATGCACGCATACCCTCTCCTTGTGGTTGTCGCCCTCCCCGATCCATGCAGGATCGCACGGAGGGCCCATTCATCGGCCATGACCTATCGATGTCCGAGGCAAAACCCATTGGCCCCCTGTCACAGCCACCGGGCATAGTGGCCCCATCGACCCCCATGGAGCCACCATCATGCTACAAATTCGCGATCATATGCAGCCATTGACCCACTCACTGCACCCCGGCCTCGGTCTGGCCGAGGCGCTGGACAGACTCCATCGGGCAAACCTGGGGGGCCTGCCGGTACTGGATGACCATCAGCACCTCGTCGGATTTCTCTCCGAGCAGGATTGCATTCCCGCCCTGCTCACGGGCAGCTATCACTGCGACACCCGAACTCTGGTCGAAGATCTGATGAGCCGGATCCCGCTGTTCGTCTCTCCTGATGACAACATCGTGGATCTCGCCCGCCAGATGGCCGGGGCCAGACCCAAGGTCTATCCAGTGATGGAGGGAGGCAAGGTGACGGGCATCATCAGCCGTCGTCAGGTGATGCAGGCCCTCAACACCCAGATGAAACAGTGTCAGGCAACCTGAGGCAGGCAACCTCGCACACGTGTCATGCCGACCCCCCTCCCGTCCACAGCCGGCGAGTGGCTGGTCCATCCCGCCCGACTCTGCCACGGGGCGGCCTGTCGAGGCAGCCCGCCCCCCTCCCACCGGTACCGTTCGTTTGTCCCCTCCCCATTTCAGGGTTTGCCATCCGTGGTTGTCTCTAGTTAGATAGGTGCCGGTCACAGTCCCTGCCGGATGCGACCCCGTCCCGAGTGCTCAGGAGATGTAACGTGCGACGCTTGCTCGTATTCTGCTTGCTGCTGCCCTGCTGGCTGTCAGCCAGGGAGCTGGTCATTGGTGGCATCCTGGAGCCCCCTCTCAAGTGGCTGGATGCACAGGGACACCCTCGCGGGCTGGATGTTGATCTCGTCACCGCCATCTTCGGCACGCTCCATACTCCCATCAGGATTGAGCTCATCGATTCGGGGGCCAGGCTCACCCGCAATGCCGAAAGCGGCTTCTATGATCTGCTGCTGACCCACTCCTACAAACCGGAGCGGGAGGCCTATCTGCTCTACCCCAAACAGGCCCATATGCTCCATAGCTGGCACTTCTTCATACGCAAGGAGTCCGCAGGCCGGATCCATTATGACCATCTGACGGATCTCAAACCCTGGCGCATCGGTGTCACCCGGGATTTCTCCTATACCCCCGAGCTCGCGGCGGCCATGACAGACCCGAGCTATCACTTCCAGGAGATCCCCATCAACCAGCTGCAACTGCGCAAACTCATCGCCGGTCGCATCGACGTGGTGCCCATGTCCCTGGTCACCGCCTTCACCCAGATAAGAGAGGAGGGACTGGAAGGCAAGCTCGACTACCTGCCAAAACCCCTCAAGACCAGCCCCTACTTCAATGTCTGGACCCGTTCCCGGGCCAATGCCGACACCCCGGCCCTGATGGCCGCCTATGATGCCGAACTGCTGCACATGAAGCGGGACGGCCGGCTCAAAGCCCTCTACGACAAATACGGCATCCCCTATATCGAACCCTGATCCACCGTTCAGGGTGTCATCTCCCGCAGGGTCGAATTCTGCTGCGCGAACAGGGTCTCGCACGGGATAGGGATCTCTACACCCCCCTCAGACCACCCGACTCAAGGCTTCACATCCCGCAGGATCGGGTTTTGCAGCGAAATCAGCGTCTCGGTGGACTGGATCTCGTCGATGGTCTGGATCTTGTGGATCAGTACCGTCTGCAACTCGTCGATGGAGCGGGTCATCACCTTCATGAAGATGCTGTAGTGGCCCGTGGTGTAGTAGGCCTCCACCACCTCGTCCAGCGCCTGCAGTTTGGCCAGGGCCGACGGGTAATCCTTGGCGCTCTTGAGGTTGATCCCGATGAAGCAGCAGACGTCGTAGCCCAGCTTCTTGGGGTTCACCTGCACCCGCGTTCCCTCGATGATGCCCGCCTGCTTCATCTTCTCTACCCGCACGTGGATGGTGCCCGGGCTCACCAGCAGTTGTTTGGCCAGCTCGGCGTAAGGCAGGCGCGCATTCTCCATCAGGGCGGTGAGGATGGCCTGATCGAGATTATCGATCCGATAATTTTCCGGCACTTTTTTGCGCTCCTTTTAATGATTCATCATTAATTGATGGCCTATTTTGAAGAAAAAAACACACAAAGCCTATTTCAATTATCGAATATTGAATTTAGTTGGCATTCTGTTGAAGAATCACCGCATTCAAGGGATTCACGACAGGTAATTCAGCATGAAACAGCACTACATCCGCAGCCAACAGCAGATCAGCTTCGTCAAAGAGATGTTCTCCCGCCAACTCGCACTGCAACTCGGCCTGATGGAGGTACAAGCCCCCATTCTGAGCCGGGTCGGTGACGGCACCCAGGACAACCTCTCCGGCTGCGAGCATGCAGTGCAGGTCAAGGTGAAAACCCTGCCGGAGCACAGCTATGAGGTGGTCCACTCCCTGGCCAAGTGGAAGCGCCAGACTCTGGGTCGCTTCAGTTTCGGCCCGGGTGAAGGCATCTACACCCACATGAAGGCACTGCGTCCGGACGAGGAACGTCTCAGCCCCATTCACTCCGTCTACGTCGACCAGTGGGACTGGGAGAAGGTGATGCCGGGCGAGCGCCGGGATCTGGCCTATCTGCAGGAGACGGTGCGCGGCATCTGGGCCGCCATCAAGGCCACCGAGCGCGCGGTCTGTGCCGAGCACGACCTGACCCCCTTCCTGCCGGCGGATATTCAGTTCCTGCACAGTGAAGAGCTGCTGACCCGCTACCCGGACCTCGATGCCAAGGGACGCGAGCGCGCCATCGCCAAAGAGCTGGGGGCGGTCTTCCTCATCGGCATCGGTGGCGCCCTCTCCCACGGCGAACGCCACGACGTCCGTGCCCCGGACTACGACGACTGGAGCAGCGAGAGCGAGCTCGGGCTGGCGGGTCTGAACGGTGACATCCTGGTGTGGAACCCGGTGCTGGAAGACAGCTTCGAGATCTCCTCCATGGGGATCCGGGTGGACGCAGAGGCCCTGCGCCGCCAGCTCGCCATCACCGGGGACGAGGATCGCCTGCAGTACGACTGGCATCAGGATCTGCTGGCAGCACGGATGCCGCAAACCATCGGCGGCGGCATCGGCCAATCCCGTCTGGCCATGCTGCTGCTGCAAAAAGAGCACATCGGTCAGGTCCAGGTCGGCGTCTGGCCGGCCGAGATGAAGGCCGCCATTGCGGACATGCTGTAACGAATTGATTTGATTGCCTCTGTCCTCCTATCGCGGCAACACGGCGCGGGACAGACGCGATAGCGAAGCTGGTCAGCCGGGGTGGAGAGCGTATCCCGACTGACTGTAAGGCGGGCATGGTCGCTGACTGTGCCTGCCGACCCTGGGGCTTGCCCCTGCGATCCGCTCAACCCACGTCAGATCGCATCGAATACATTCCTCCCGGCAATCTTCGGATTGCCGTTTTTTTTACGCCGAAAAACTGTGCTCAAAACCCGCCCCGATCTGGTGCTGGCGCGGCAACCCCGCCTTTCTGCTGCCGGTGCAGTGGCAGGCAAACAACCGCTCCACCGCCTCTTCCTGCAGATAGGCTCCGAGCGCCACTGCCCGCTCTGGGCCGGAAAACTTCAGGTGCAGGCCGCCGATGACGGCGTGGATCCGCTCGTCGCCACACACCTCCTTGGCCCACTCGATGATGTTCTCGACCCCGGCGTGACCACAGCCGATGAAGACTATCAGACCCTGCTCGCTCTTGTAGACCAGCGCCGAATCATCGCTGATGAGGTCTTTCTCCACTCGCCCGCCCCGCACCATGTAACCAAGCAAGGAGGGTTTGGCCTGCTCCCGTCGCAGTATGGATCCCAGGAACACCAGCCGCTCGGACAGCCATACCGGCTCGGCCGAACAGTGAGGGAGCAGCCCTCTCGTCGCCAGTTGTCGCGGATCCAGGTCGCCCGAGAGGCGGTAGAGGTTGTAGCGTCGGGGCAGCAACGGCAGGAAGTAGCCCCGCTCATTGAACACATCCGGACAAACGATCAATGGAATGGGATCGGAATAGATGGGCAGGGAGCCGATGCCTCCCACATGGTCGTAATGACCGTGAGAGCGCACCACATGGGTGAGAGAGGCGAGATCGATCCCCATCACGGCGGCGTTGTGGCACAGCGCCCGGCCACGGCCGCTGTCGAACAGCACCCTGAGGCCGTCACACTCCAGCAGCAGCGCCAACCCTCGCTCGGGCAGACAGCCAGGCAGATGAACGTCGTCATCCACCAGCACGGAAAACGTCAGCATCTCAATCCCTCAGAAAACAAAACGCAGGCACGAGGCCTGCGTTTTTCATCGACAATCCCATTACTGGGTCATGGTGAGGCCGTTGCTGTCGGCCCCCAGCCGCAGTGTCTTGCCCGGGATGACCCGACCGCTGAGCAGGGCCTGGGCCAGCGGGTTCTCGACCTTCTGCTGGATCGCCCGCTTGAGAGGGCGCGCCCCGTAGACGGGATCGAACCCGGCATGAACCAGCTTGGTCAGCAGCTCCTCGCTCACCTCCACCTCGAAGCCCTGGGACTCCAGACGGCTCATCAGGCTCTTGAGCTGGATGCGGGCGATGGACTTGATGTGCTCCTCACCGAGGGGGTGGAACACCACGGTCTCGTCGATCCGGTTGATGAACTCCGGGCGGAAGCTGCGGGTCAGCACCTCCATCAGCATGGCCTTCATCTCGTCGTAATCCTTCTCGGAGTGGTGCTCCTGGATGAGATCAGACCCGAGGTTGGAGGTCATGATCACCACGGTGTTGCGGAAGTCCACGGTACGCCCCTGACCGTCGGTCAGGCGGCCATCGTCCAGCACCTGCAACAGGATGTTGAACACGTCCGGGTGGGCCTTCTCCACCTCGTCCAGCAGGATCACCGAGTAGGGGCGACGGCGCACCGCCTCGGTGAGATACCCCCCTTCCTCGTAACCCACGTATCCCGGAGGCGCCCCCACCAGACGGGCCACGCTGTGTTTCTCCATGAACTCGGACATGTCGATCCGCACCATGGCGTCCTGGGTATCGAACAGGAACTCGGCCAGCGCCTTGCACAGCTCGGTCTTGCCCACCCCAGTGGGGCCGAGGAAGAGGAAGGAGCCGATGGGGCGGTTCGGGTCGGACAGCCCGGCACGAGAGCGGCGAATGGCGTTGGAGACGGCGTCCACCGCCTCTTCCTGGCCGATCACCCTGCTGTGCAGCTGATCCTCCATCCGCAGCAGCTTCTCCCGTTCCCCTTCCAGCATGCGGGCCACCGGAATGCCGGTCCAGCGGGCCAGGACGTCGGCGATCTCCACGTCGGTGACCCGGTTGCGCAGCAGGCTGGTCTCCTGCATCTCGGCCTGGGTGGCGAGATCCAGCTGTTTCTCCAGTTCAGGGATGCGGCCGTACTGCAACTCGGACATGCGGCCCAAGTCCCCTGCGCGGCGCGCCACCTCGAGATCCTGACGGGCCTGCTCCAGTGCTGCCTTGATGTGCTGGGTCCCGGCGAGGGCAGCCTTCTCGGCCTTCCACACCTCTTCCAGCTCGTTGTATTCCCGCTCTTTTTCCGTCAGCTCCTGATTGAGCAGATCGAGGCGCTTGCGGCTGGCGTCATCGTCCTCCTTCATCAGCGCCTGCTGCTCCAGCTTGAGCTGGATGATGCGCCGCTCGAGCCGGTCCAGGGATTCCGGCTTGGAGTCGATCTGGAGCCGGATGCTGGCCGCCGCCTCGTCGATAAGGTCGATGGCCTTGTCAGGCAGCTGGCGATCCGCGATGTAGCGGTGGGAGAGCTGGGCCGCCGCGACGATGGCGGGGTCGGTGATCTGCACATGGTGGTGCAGCTCGTAGCGCTCCTTCAGGCCACGCAGGATGGCGATGGTGTCCTCCACCGAGGGCTCCTCCACCAGCACCTTCTGGAAACGGCGCTCCAGCGCGGCATCCTTCTCCACGTACTGCCTGTACTCATCGAGGGTGGTGGCCCCGACGCAGTGCAGCTCGCCGCGGGCCAGGGCGGGCTTGAGCATGTTGCCCGCATCCATGGCACCCTCGCCCTTGCCGGCACCGACCATGGTGTGCAGCTCGTCCACGAAGAGGATGACGCTGCCCTCCTCCTTGGCCAGATCGTTCAGAACCGCCTTGAGCCGCTCCTCGAACTCGCCGCGATACTTGGCTCCGGCCACCAGGGCCCCCATGTCGAGCGACAGCACCCGCTTGTTCTTGAGCCCTTCCGGCACTTCGCCATTGATGATGCGCTGGGCCAGCCCCTCGACGATGGCGGTCTTGCCGACGCCGGGGGCACCGATCAGCACCGGGTTGTTCTTGGTGCGGCGTTGCAGCACCTGGATGGTGCGGCGAATTTCGTCATCCCGGCCGATCACCGGGTCGAGCTTGCCGAGTTCTGCCCGCTCGGTGAGATCGATGGTGTACTTCTCCAGCGCCTGGCGATTCTCCTCGGCGTTGGCATCCTCCACCTTCTTGCCGCCACGGACCTTGTCGATGGCTGTCTCGAGTTTTTCCTTGGTCAGCCCCTGGGCACGCAGCAGCTCGCCCAGCGTCCCCTTCTCGTCCAGGGCCGCCAGCACGAACAGCTCGGACGAGATGAACTGATCCTTGCGCTGCTGGGCCAGCTTGTCGCAGACGTTGAGCAGGCGGCCGAGGCCGTTGGAGAGCTGTACGTCCCCTTCCACCCCGCTGACGCGGGGCAGGCGATCCAGCTCCTCGCCGAGGCGCGAGCGCAGGGTATTGATGTCGAGCCCGGTCAAGGTGAGCAGCGGACGAATGGATCCGCCGTCCTGATTGAGCAAGGCGCTCATCAGATGGACGGGTTCGATGAATTGGTGGTCACGACCCAGTGCAAGAGACTGGGCATCGGAAATGGCAATCTGGAATTTGCTGGTCAGGCGATCGAGGCGCATTGCACTCCCCCTTCAAGACAGACGCCGCATGCGCGGCAACAACATCGCTTTCTGACAAGGAAGATGTGGTCTTGAAGGGCAATTTCAAGGGGTGGCTGTTTATTTTTTCCTCAATAGCAATGACCGAGGGAAAACGACCTCGCAATGGCAGCCTGTACCCTGAGCCTGCTCGGCAGCAAGACATGGCCGCCAAAGGGCCATCACCAGGGAGTGAAGAGGCGCTTGCGGCCACTCGCGAGCGCCTCTTCGGCTATTTTTCCAGCCACACAAGGGAGGCCATGCGACCCGTCTGCCCGTCGCGGCGATAGGAGTAGAAGCGCTCGCTGTCGCTGAAGGTGCAGTATTCGCCGCCATAGATGGCGGTGACGCCGGCGCGAGCGAGGCGCAGTCGGGCCAGCTGGTAGATATCCGCCAGCCATTTCCCTTCGTTGAGGGATGGCACGAATGCAGTCGCTGCTTCCGCCTGCTCCGTCATGAAGGCCTCACGCACTTCGCCACCCACTTCGAACGCGGCGGGACCGATGGCCGGGCCCAGCCAGGCCAGGATCTCGCCAGGCTCGCAGCCCATGGCGGCGATGCTTGCCTCCAATACGCCCCCCTGCAGTCCGCGCCAACCGGCATGGGCCGCCGCCACTACGGTGCCTGTCCGATCACAGAACAGCACCGGCAGGCAGTCGGCAGTCATCACGATGCAGGCCTGCCCCGCCTCATGCGCACAGGCGGCATCGGCATCCGGTACGCGCTCATAACGGTCGCTCACCGGATGGACGGCGATGCCATGTACCTGGTTGAGCCAGTTGAGAGTGCCGGGGATCCCCGCTACCTGCTGCAGCCGGGCGCGGTTGGCCTCGACCCTGGCCGGTTCATCGCCCACATGGGCCCCGAGGTTCAGGCCGGCAAAGACCCCTTCGCTGATGCCGCCGTCCCGGGTGGTCGAGAGAGCCCTGACATTGCCCGGTGCGGGCCAGTCGGGTGCGATCCAGTTCATCTGTGGCTCCTTTCGTTCATATGAAAACGGGGCCCCTTGGCTGCAACCAGTCAAGGGGCCCCGCATCAGATCATGGAGGGCAGGTTACGGCAGGAATCGTCGCAAGGCTGCCCTCGGGATCAGTTCCAGACCAGATCGTCCGGATTGGCCAGGGTATCCGCCCGCAGCACTTCCATCAGCGCCACCATGTCCTGCGGCGTGGGGGAGTGCCACTCCATCACTTCACCCGTGATGGGGTGCGCCAGCTTCAGCATGGTGGCGTGCAGCGCCTGACGGTGGAAACCTCGCAGGGCCTCGGTCAGTTCGGGGGTGGCGTTGCGCAGCAGACGCAGACGACCGCCGTAGGCGGGATCCCCCACCAGCGGATGCTTGATGTGGGCCATGTGGACACGGATCTGGTGGGTACGGCCGGTCTCCAGCCGCAACCGCAGACGGGTGTGACCACGGAACTTCTCGTGCACCCGGTAGTGGGTGACGGACTCGCGCCCGTTGGGCACCACGGCCATGTGGGTACGCTGGGTCGGGTGACGACCGATGGGGGCATCGACGGTGCCGCCGGCGGTCATGTGACCGATGGCAATCGCCTCGTACTCACGGGTGATCTGGCGTGCCTGCAGGGCTTCCACCAGGTGGGTCTGGGCGGGAATGGTCTTGGCCACCACCATCAGTCCCGTGGTGTCTTTGTCCAGACGGTGCACGATACCGGCGCGGGGGACCTCGGCGATGCCGGGGTAGCGGTGCAGCAGGGCGTTGAGCACGGTGCCGTCCGGCGTACCGGCGCCCGGGTGAACCACCAGGCCGGCCGGCTTGTCGATCACCAGGATGTGTTCATCTTCATAAACGATGTTCAGCTCGATGTTCTGGGCATCCCAGCGGGTGTCGTCTGCCAGTTCCACATTCACATGTACCTGCTGCCCGGCCACCACTTTCTCGCGCGGGGTATTGGCAACCTGACCATCCAGGGTCACTCTGTCCTGTAAAATCCACTCCTTGATGCGGGTCCGGGAGTAGTCGGGAAACAATTCGGCCAGGGCCTGGTCGAGTCGTTGCCCGAATTGGTGATCCTGAAATTCGCCTGTCAGTTCAATATGCTGGCTCATGTATGGTCTCTTGAGCGGGGGTATCAATTCGAAATAATCCGGGTATTCTAGCTTTTCTTTTAGCCAAGCATAACGGATACTTTGCCAATTTCGTGGAAATGGACCGGATGTTGTTGATGGGAAAGAAGTCTCACCTGCTGATGTCGCTCGCCTTGGTCGCTACTCTGATCACTGGCTGTTCCAGCACCAAACCCAAGGTTCCCGACGAACCGCCGGAAGTTCTGTACCAGAAAGCCCGCATCAAACTGGATACCGGCAACTACCTCAATGCCATCGAACTGCTGGAAGCGCTGGACTCTCGTTACCCGTTCGGTGCCTACTCCAACCAGGTTCAGCTCGATCTCATCTATGCCTACTACAAGCAGGATGATACCGCCCAGGCGATCGCCAACATCGACCGTTTCATCCGCCTGAACCCGGCGCACAAGAACATCGATTACGTCTTCTATATGCGCGGCCTGACCAACATGGCGGCGGATTACAACTTCTTCCAGGATTTCCTCGGCATCAATCGGGATGACAAGGACCCCTCCTACGCCCGTCAGGCCTTCCAGGACTTCAAGACCCTGCTGCAGAACTACCCCAACAGCAGCTATGCAGCCGATGCCCGTGCCCGCATGATCGGTCTGAAGAACCGTCTTGCCCGCTATGACTTGGGGGTAGCCGAGTACTACGTCAAGCGTGACGCCCTGATCGCCGCCGCCAACCGCGCCAAGCTGATCGTCGAGACCTATCCCGACACGGTGGAAACCGAGAAGGCGCTGGAAATCATGGTCAACGCCTATGACACCCTGAAGATGCCGACCCTGGCCCAGCATGCCCGAGAAGTGCTGGCCAAGAACTACCCGGACAACCGTCTCGGTCGCGGCTGAGTAGCGAACGGACAATGAAAAACCGGAGCCACTGGCTCCGGTTTTTTTATGGCCGACGGCGGCACTCCGGGGTCACTGGTGCTTACCCTGCTGCTTGGCCCGCATGATGTTGATGATCTCGATGTCGGTGTCCAGCATCCCCTGCTTGGAGAGGCGCCCCAGGTTGGCGATGGTCTGATCCACGTCGTCGGAGACGATCCCCTCGCTCTGGGGCACCCGCAGGTTGTTGATAGCCATCAGGGACGACTTCACCGCCACCGAGGTGGAGGTGGAGACCTTCATGGAGCAGGCGCTGCCGGCGCCGTCGCAGATGATGCCGGAGACGTCGCCAATCATGTTGTTGATGCAGTGGCTGATCTGCTCGAACTGGCCGCCGAGTAGCCAGGTGATGGCGGCCCCCGAGCCCATGGCGGCGGTGCTGGCGGCGCACAGGGCGGAGAGCTTGTTCTGGTACATCTTGATGTAGATGGCCACCAGGTGGCTCATCACCAGCGCCCGCGCCAGCTGCTCATCATCGGCCTCGAGGAAACGGGCGGCCGCCACCACCGGCATGGTGGCGGCGATGCCCTGGTTGCCGGAACCCGAGTTCGACATGGCGGGCAGCATGGCGCCGTCCATCCGCGCATCGGAGGCCGCAGACGACAGGCGCATGGCCAGCGTCATCAGATCGTCGGACAGCAGCTTGCGCTCCACCTGTTCCGTCAGGATCTTGCCGATGCGCAGGCCATAGCCCTGCAGCCCCTCGTCCGCCAGCGCCTGGTTCATGCTGGCCGCCTCGCGGATGAAGTCTATCTCGGCCAGGGGCGCCTGCAGGGCGAAGTCGACGATCTCCCGCAGGGTCATGGCGGGCTTGTCGAACCTGGCGGGCTGGATCTGCACGCCCGGGGCGCTGTCCTGCGCCAGCAGCACCTCGCCATCCTTCTCCATCAGCACGATGCGGGTGTGGTCGGTGCAGATCACCACCCGGGCGCTGTGGCCGTCCACCTCTGCCAGCACCTCGGCGTAGAGCACGTCAGGCACGTCCTTCACATCCACCTGGATGATGGGCAGCAGCCCCTTGGCGGCCTCCACCTGGGCCGGCGTCAGGGCCTTGAGTACCTCCAGCCCGGCGTCCGGGTTGCCCCCCGTGAGGCCGACGGCCGCCGCCACCGGCAGGCCTATCATGCCGGTGCCCGGCACCCCCACCCCCATGCCGTTCTTGAACAGGTTGCCGCTGACCCAGACGCTCACCCGGGTCGGCACCTGCCCCAGCAGCCTGCGGCAGTTGGCCGCCGCCAGGGCCACCGACATGGGTTCGGTGCAGCCGAGGGCCGGCACCACTTCACGCTTGAGCAGGGTAATAAAGTCGGTCCATTGTGCGTTCATTGCGATGTGTCTCATGTTCATGACGCCCGCATGCGGGCTCGTCATTGTTGTTCGGCCAGTTCCGCCTTGTGATTGCGGATATGCAGGTAAACGGTATGGCGGGAGATGCCGAGCAGCTCGGCCACCAGTTGGGCGGCATCCTTGATCTCGAAGATGCCCATGTCGTAGAGCCGGTGCACGATCGCCTTGTTGCGCACGCTGCTGCCCAGCCCGGGATCCCTGTCCACCTTGGCGATCACCTGCGCCACCAGATCATCCACCGAGCTGGCGAAGGTTTCGGTGCCGTGGGCAGGGGGCACTGCGGGCGGGGCAAAGGTGTCGAGCAGGCTGCCAAGGGGCGTGTCCAGACTGAAATTCACGCACAGCATACCGATGGGTTTGCCCTCGCGGTTGCTGATGGTGATGGATGAGGACTTCAGCAGGGAGCCCTCCCGGGTGCGGGAGAAATAGCTGCTCCACTGGCTGCCGGCGGCACTGTGCAACTTGTCGAGCGCAAAATCGGTGACCGGCGCTCCCTCCTGGCGGCCGGTAATGTGGCCGTTGGCAATCTTGATGACGGAGGCGTGCAGGCTGTCAAAGGCGTGCAGCACCACCTCGCAGCCCGGGCCAAACAGGGCGGACAGCGCCGCCACCGCAGGCTCGAAGCTGGCAATCAGATGGCGCTCTTCATCGGTCAGTGTGCTGGCGTCGCGCAAGGGAGCTACCTCGGTCATGGGGTCATCCGGTCAACGTTGGGTAAGGATATTCGAAACGGACTCAAATAAAATTGAGAAAATCCGCTTTTTGCGCGGGCATTATGCCCGACTGGTGAGACAACACCACAAAATGTGAGCAAAATCACGACTGAAATGACAAAAAGGCCCCATGAGAGGCCTTCAAGATGGTTTTTTGGTGCTTTTGCTCAACTTTAATTGAGCCAGGGCTCGTCAGTCAGTCCGGACAGACAGACAGACAGACAGACAGGCAGGCACCACCGTCTGTCTGTTCCCTGCCACGGTCATCCACTCTGGTCATAAAAAAAGGGGGCCGAAGCCCCCTTTTTGTCTCATCCGGTCAACGCTTACAGCGCCTTCAGGATGGCCTCGACGCTGGCCTTGGCATCGCCAAACAGCATCTGGGTGTTCTCCTTGAAGAACAGCGGGTTCTGGACACCGGCGTAGCCAGTGTTCATGGAGCGCTTGAAGCCGATGACATTCTGCGCCTTCCACACTTCCAGCACCGGCATGCCGGCGATGGGGCTGCCCGGATCTTCCATGGCGGCCGGGTTGACGGTGTCGTTGGCACCGATCACCAGCACCACGTCGGTGTCGGCGAAGTCATCATTGATCTCGTCCATTTCCAGCACGATGTCATAGGGGACTTTCGCTTCCGCCAGCAGCACGTTCATGTGACCAGGCAGACGACCGGCCACCGGGTGGATGCCGAAGCGCACCTTGACGCCGCGATCACGCAGCTTCTGGGTGATCTCGGCCACCGGGTACTGGGCCTGCGCCACCGCCATGCCGTAGCCCGGGGTGATGATGACGGAGCTGGCGTTTTTCAGCATGTCGGCCACGTCTTCGGCGTTGGTCTCGCGGTATTCGCCCAGCTCCTGCTCGGCGGTGGAGGCCACGCCGTCGGAGCCAAAGCCTCCTGCGATCACGGAGATGAAGGAGCGGTTCATCGCCTTGCACATGATGTAGGAGAGGATGGCACCGGAGGAACCCACCAGGGCACCGGTGACGATCAGCAGGTCATTGGAAAGCATGAAGCCCGCCGCCGCCGCCGCCCAACCGGAGTAGGAGTTCAGCATGGAGACCACCACCGGCATGTCCGCGCCACCGATGGAGGCGACCAGGTGCCAGCCGAAGGCGAAGGCGATCAGGGTCATCACCAGCAGGGCGAAGGTGGAGCCACCGGCGTTGACGAAGTGGATCATCAGCGCGATGGAGACCACCACGGCCAGCAGGTTCAGCTTGTGGCGGTGCGGCAGCATCAGCGGCTTGGAAGAGATGAGGCCACGCAGCTTGCCGAACGCCACCACGGAACCGGTGAAGGTCACGGCACCGATGAAGACGCCCAGGAACACTTCCACCAGGTGGATGTTCAGCATGGCGCCGGAGAGGTGCTCGACCTGGGCGACGCTTGCCGCCTGCTCGAACGCCGCCCGGGCGGCTGCCAGGGTCGCATCCAGGTTCGAACCGACGGAGACCACCACTTCAGCGGGGGCGGAGGGGTGCAGATCGATGAAGCTGTTGAAGCCCACCAGCACCGCTGCCATGCCCACGAAGCTGTGCAGCACGGCCACCAGCTCCGGCATCTCGGTCATCTCGACCTTGAGGGCCAGACGCACGCCGATGGCGCCACCGATGGCCATGGCCAGGATGATCCAGTGGACGCCACTGGTTTCCGGGTTGAAGACGGTGGCGAGCAGGGCGATGGCCATCCCCGCGATACCGAACAGGTTGCCATGCTTGGCCGTTTCTTGCTTCGACAGTCCCGCGAGACTGAGGATGAAGAGCACGGCGGCAACGATATAGGATGCTGTTACCAGTCCTTGAGACACGTTAAACCCCCTTAATCCTTACGGAACATCTTCAGCATGCGCTGAGTGACGGTGAAGCCACCGAAGATGTTGATACTGGCAATCAGCACGGCGACAAAGGCCAGCACGGTGACCAGGGTCGACCCTTGTCCAATCTGCAACAGCGCACCGACCACGATGATGCCGGAGATGGCATTGGTGACCGACATCAGCGGCGTGTGCAGGGCGTGAGAGACGTTCCACACCACGTAGTAACCGACCACGCAGGCCAGGATGAAGACGGTGAAGTGGGAGAGGAAGGCGGCAGGCGCCACGGCGGCCACCCAACCGAAGGCGGCGATGCCGAGGGCACCGAACACGAACTTCTTGTTGGAGGGCTTGGCCTCTTCCTTCTTGGCCGCCGGTTTGGCGGCAGCGGGTTTCTGCGGGGCGGCAGAGACGGAGATGGCGGGGGGCGGGAAGGTCACTTCACCGGCCTGGACCACCGTCATGTTGCGCTGCACCACGTCTTCGAAGTCGATGGCGACGTTGCCGTCCTTCTCCTTGCACATCAGCTTCATCAGGTTCACCAGGTTGGTGCCGTAGAGCTGGGAGGATTGGGCAGGCAGGCGGCCCGGCAGATCGGTGTAACCGATCACCTTGACGCCGTTGTCGGTGACATGCAGTTCACCCGGTACCGTGTATTCGCAGTTGCCGCCGGCCTGGGCCGCCATGTCCACGATGACGGAGCCCGGCTTCATGCTGTCCACCATTTCCTTGGTGATGAGCTTGGGTGCCGGCTTGCCCGGGATCAGGGCGGTAGTGATGATGATGTCCACTTCCTTGGCCTGCTGGGCGAACAGCTCCATCTCGGCCTTGATGAACTCTTCGCTCATCACCTTGGCGTAACCGTCGCTGGAAGCGCCATCTTCGCCGCCGAAGTCCAGCTTGAGGAATTCCCCACCCATGGACTCGATCTGCTCGGCCACTTCCAGACGGGTATCGAAGGCACGCACGATGGCACCGAGGGAACCGGCGGTCCCGATGGCGGCCAGACCGGCCACACCGGCACCGATGACCAGCACCTTGGCGGGCGGTACTTTACCGGCGGCGGTGATCTGGCCGGTGAAGAAGCGACCGAACTGGTGCGCGGCTTCCACGACGGCGCGATAGCCACCGATGTTGGCCATGGAAGAGAGGGCGTCGAGGGACTGGGCACGGGAGATCCGCGGCACCATGTCCATCGCCATCACATTGATGTTGCGCTCGGAAAGCTTCTTGACCAGCTCGGGGTTCTGGGCGGGCCAGATGAAGCTCACCAGGGTGGCACCATCCTTAATTTGTGCGATTTCGGCCTCGGTCGGCGCGTTGACCTTGAAGACAAGGTCGGCTTGCCAGACGTTCGGTACCACGCTGGCACCGGCAGCCTCGAAGGCGGCATCATCGAAGCTGGCTCGCAGGCCGGCACCGGCCTCGATGACAACCTCGAAGCCGAGCTTTTTCAGCTGCTCGACAGTGGCCGGGGTCGCTGCGACCCGGGTCTCACCGGCGAGACTCTCTCTCGGTATTCCAATCTGCATGACTATTCCCTGATGGTTAATAAACAATCATCGCCAAGTCTCTCATGTCTGAGAGGACAAGGCATGATCAAAGTGCAGGTCACGGGCCCTTTGTTATGAAAATCAGCAGGCTTCACCTCGACCTCCTGTCACGGTCAGGCCCCCGCTTTTCAGGCGCGAGGGTGATTAGTATCAAATTTTGGAGTTTTATTACAACCACGGCCCCGGGCGGGCGGGTACAGAATTCAGCCCATCCCGGACCATGATTAAAAAAAACAAACCAAATTAGGGGCTTATACCAGCAAAAAGCGCTAAAAAAAGTGATCCAACCAGTCAAAAAAAATGTTTAACCCGGCCTCTACCTTAGCGTTTTTTGTTCTTACGAAATCTGCCGTTGGCTCATCTGATGAGATGAAAAGGGAAAAAGTAACCATTTTGCAACGATCAGGGGGCCGCGTCCCCGCCTGCTGGCGGGTTCGGGCCCCCTGGTGCAACCGGGCCTTGGGCCCGGTTCAGGCGTGCTCTGCTTACCAGGCAGCCTCATAAATATGCCGGCTCTGGGCCAGGTCGATGTCGCCGTGCTCACCCAGGGCGGTCATGCCGTGCTCTTCGAGCTTGGCCAGCAGGGCGTCGATCCGGGCGTCGGCCACGTAATCCCGCAGCCGGGTCTTGATCCCCATCCGCTCGAAGAAGTCGCGGGTGGCGGCGATGGCCCCGTCGATACGCGCCTCGTCACTGCCGCTGCGCAGATCCCAGACCCGCTCGGCGTATTGCAGCAGTTTGGCGCGCTTCTGCTCGCGCTTGGCCTGCAGCAGGGCGGGCAGCACCACCGCCAGGGTCTGGGCGTGGTCCAGACCGTGCAGGGCGGTGATCTCGTGGCCCAGCATGTGGGTGGCCCAGTCCTGGGGCACGCCGGCTCCGATCAGGCCGTTCAGTGCCAGGGTGGCGCTCCACATGATGTTGGCACGCACATCGTAGTTTTCCGGCTCCACCAGCGCCTTGGGCCCCTCTTCCGCCAGGGTCAGCAGCAGCCCTTCTGCAAAGCGATCCTGCACCTTGGCATCCACCGGGTAGGTGAGGTACTGCTCCAGGGTGTGGATGAAGGCATCCACCACCCCATTGGCCACCTGACGGGCGGGCAGGGTGTAGGTGAGCACGGGGTCGAGCACGGCGAAGCGCGGCATCACGAAGGGCGAGAAGAAGTGCTGCTTGTCCCCAGTGCTCTTGCGGGTGATGACGGCGCCCATGTTCATCTCGGAACCGGTGGCCGGCAGGGTCAGCACGCTGCCCAGGGGAATGGCGGAGGCCACCTCGCCCCCGACGGTCTCGAGGATGTGCCAGGGATCCCTGGCCGGATCATAGTGAGCGGCCGCGGCGATGAACTTGGAGCCGTCCAGCACGGAGCCGCCACCCACTGCCAGCAGGAAGTCGACCTTCTCGGCGCGGGCCAGTTCGACGGCGCCCATCAGGGTCTCGTAGGTGGGGTTGGGCTCGATGCCGCCAAATTCAAACAGGGTCAGGCCGGCCAGCTCGCGGCGGATCTGGTCCAGCAGGCCGCTGCGCACCACGCTGCCACCGCCGTAGGTGACGAGGATGCGGGCGTCGCTGGGGATCTGGCCGCGCAGCTGGGCCACCTGGCCCTTGCCGAACAGCACCTTGGTGGGGGTGTGCAGGATGAAGTTGTTCATGGGATCTCCCGGGGTGGTCGTAGTCGGTAAGGTATGGGTTGCATTTTTCTCTTATAACCTCCTACCATCAAGGGAGCTTTCTGCCGATTTCTTGCCTATTTCTACTGAGCCTGGATAAATGAGTACAAATCAGCCCATCGCGGCGACCCACCAGTCCGCCCTCGCCAGCCGACTCGCCGCCCTGGCACCCCACCCGGGGATCACCGCCGCCCCCGTGCCCGGCGTGCACCTCATCTACACCACGGAGCATCACGACCGCATCCCGGTGTTCTACCGCCCGCGCATGATCATCATCCTGCAGGGGCACAAGGTGGGCTATCTCTCGGACTTCACCTTCCGCTACGACCCCGAGCACTACCTGATGATGACCCTGCCGCTGCCCTGCGAGTGCGAGTGTTTCGCCTCCCCCGAATCCCCTCTGGTGGGGCTCTCGGTGGAGATCGACGTGGCGGCGCTGCAGGCCCTGCTGCTGGAGATGGGGGACGCGGCCCCCGCCCCGGCGGAACCGGGTCGCGGCGTCGTCTCCGTGCCCCTCTCCGAGACCATGCTCTGCGCGGTGGAGCGCCTCATCGACGTGATGGACAAGCCGCTCCACGCCCGGGTGCTGGGGCCCCAGATCGTGCGCGAGATCCTGTTCCACGCCCTGCACGAAGGGGGCGCCCCCGCCCTGCTGGCCATGGCCAGCCGTCACAGCCAGGTGAGCCAGATAGCCCGGGTGCTGCGTATCATGGAGCAGCGCTTTACCGAGAACCTGACGGTGGAGGAGCTGGCCCGGGAGGCAAACATGAGCGTCTCGGCCTTCCACCACCACTTCAAGGCGGCCACCGCCACCTCGCCCCTGCAGTACATCAAGACCCTGCGCCTGCACCGGGCGCGGCTGATGATGCTGCACGACGGCCTCAAGGCCGGGGTGGCGGCGGACAAGGTAGGCTACGAGAGCGGCTCCCAGTTCAGTCGCGAATACAAACGCTTCTTTGGCAACACCCCGAGCGAACACGCGGCACGCTTCCGCTCGGGACAACTGCGTATCGTGGAGGGATGACATGCGCACACTGATCCTGCTCGTTCTGACCCTGTTGGCCACCGCCTGCACCGGCATTCCACCGGGACACCAGGTGGTCAAGCCATTCCAGCTCGAGCACTATCTCGGCACCTGGTACGAAATCGCCCGCCTCGATCACGGCTTCGAGCGCGGCCTGAACCGGGTCACCGCCAGCTACAGCCTGCGGGATGACGGCGGCGTCAGGGTGCTCAACCGGGGGCAGGACGAACAGGGGGAATGGCGCGAGGCCGAGGGGCGCGCCTACTTCGTGGGCGACAGCGACGAGGGGCGCCTCAAGGTGAGCTTCTTCGGCCCCTTCTACGGCAGCTACAACGTGCTGGCGACGGACTATGACCTCTCCCTGGTGAGCAGTTACAACCTCCAGTACCTCTGGATCCTCTCCCGCACGCCCCATCCCCCCAAAGAGAAGGTAGAGGCCCTGGTCGAGCGGGCCCGGGGGCTCGGCTTTGCCACCGACCGGCTGATCTGGGTCAGCCAGGATCCGGCGGGGAACGCCCCATGAGGATCTTCCAGGCCACCCCCGGTGACATTCCCCGGGTCACCCCCCTGTTCGTGGAATACCGGGCGTTCTACCGGCTGCCTGCCCGGCCCGAGGCCGCCGAAGCCTTCCTGCTGGAGCGCTGCACCGCCGGGGAGTCGGTGCTCTTCGTGGCCCAGAGCGAGGAGGGAGAGGTGCTGGGATTTGCCCACCTCTATCCCCTGTTCTGCTCCCTCGCCCTGAAACCCATCTGGCTGCTGTACGATCTGTTCGTGGCGCCGGCGGCCCGCCAGCAGGGGGTGGCCCAGGCGCTGCTGGCGCGGGCCGATCGCCACGGCCAGGAGACGGGCGCCGCCTTCCTGATGCTGAGCACCGCCACCGACAACCGACAGGCTCAGGCCCTCTACGAAGGGCACGGCTACCAGCGGGACAACGAGTTCTACAGCTACATCAAGCCCCTCTGAGCCTCTGCCTGCGCCCGTTGCAGGGCCAGGACCCGGCATTATTCAGCGGGTGCATGACGAATTAATATCCATACACAGGATGAATAAAGGCGACCCCGGGGTCGCCTTTGTCACATCCGGGTCGCAGCCTAGAGCCGGAAGCGCCCGATCTCCTGCTCCAGCCGCTCGGTGAGAGACTTGAGCTGGGCCGCCTGGGCAGCCTCTTCGCCAGCCTGGGCCGCCAGCGCCTGGGAAACGTGGCGGATATTCTCGGTGTTGCGGCTGATCTCGCCGGTCACCGAGGTCTGCTCCTCGGCCGCCGCCGCGATCTGGGTCGCCATGTCGCTGATGGCGCCGATGGCCTCGTTGATCCTGCCCAGGCTGAGATTCGCCGCTTCGGCGTCCTCCACGCTGGTGCCCGCCAGCTGGCGACTGGTCTCCATGCCGCCCACCGCCTTGCGGGTGGTCTGCTGCAGCGCCTCGATCATCTGCTGGATCTCGGCGGTGGAGTCGTGGGTGCGGCGCGACAGCACCCGCACCTCGTCCGCCACCACGGCAAAACCGCGCCCCTGCTCCCCGGCCCGGGCCGCCTCGATGGCGGCGTTCAGGGCCAGCAGGTTGGTCTGCTCGGCGATGCCGCTGATGGTGGCCAGAATGCCGCTGATCTGCTGGGCGTGGCCATCCAGCTCGTGGATGGTCTGGCTGGCGTCGGAGACCTCCCCCGCCAGCCCCGTGATGCTGCGCTGGCTCTGGCCGACCTGGGACTGGCCGGCCACCGCGAGGCGCACCGCATCGCCGGCGGTGTTGGCGGCAAACTCGGCGTTGCCGGCGATCTCCTGGGTGGCGGAAGCCATCTCGGTCACCGCGGTCGCCACCATGACGATCTCGTCCTGCTGCAGGCGCACCCGCTGACTGCGGGCCTCGGCCCCCGCCGCCTGGGTGCGGGACTGGGCCGCCAGCTCGACGGTGACGTCCCGCAACCGGCTGACGATGCCGTGCAGTCGCGCCACGAACTGGTTGAAGTTCTGGGCCAGCTGCCCCACCTCATCCTGGCTGCGGGTGGCGATCTGCACCGTGAGATCACCCTCCCCGTGGGCGATGTCGGCAAGCGCCCTGGAGACCCGCCCCAGATCCGCGAACAGGTAGTTGAACATGGCGATGAGCAGGGCACCGAACACCAGCAGCAGCACCAGGGTCAGCCCCACCAGTTGCCACAGCAGGGAGGCGAGCGGCGCCTCCAGCACCTCCTTGTACATCACCATGGCGAGCAGCCAGTCGGTGCCGGGCACGCCTTGCACCGAGAGCAGCACCTCGCGCCCATTCAGGTTGGCGCCGTGCAGTTCGCCATCGCGGCTCCACGCATCCAGCGCCGCCCCGGTGAGACCGGGATCCAGCTCCGCCACCTGCTTGAGCGCCAGCTCCTTGTTCGGGTGGCCGACGATGAGACCGGTGCGGTCGAGCAGCATGGCGTAGCCCTCTCCCTGCACCTTCATGGCCAGCACCTCGTCGATGAGGGCGTCGAGGGAGAGATCCGCCCCGGCCACCCCGATCACCCGGCCCTGGTGGCTCACCGGCTCGGCCAGGGTCACCACCATCTGCTGCATGGTCACGCTGACATAGGGCGGCGTGACGATGAGCTTGCCCGCCTTGTCGGCGTTCTGGTACCAGGGGCGGGCCCTGGGGTCATAGTTGGCGGTGTTGAGGGCGGGATCGTGGCGGGTCATCTCCCCCTGCGCCGAACCAAAATAGGTGAGGCCGAAACCGCCGGAGGTGCGGGTCTGCAACAGGTGGGGCACCAGGGCCGTGTCGGGGTCGCGCGCAATGACAGCGGCCAGGGCGTTGACCGCGTGCTTGCGATCCTCAAGCCAGTTGCCGATGGCCACCGAGTGGGCGTGGCCGTAGTTGACCGCATCGCTCTGGATGGCGTCAAGGGTGCGGGATTTGAGGGTGTGGAAGGCGACAATACCGAGCAGGGCTGCCATCAGCAGCACTACCCCCAGGCTGGCCGCGAGCAGCTTGCCGCGCAACGAGAGAGTCATGACAACGAATCCTTGTGGTAGCCGGGGGCCGGGAATACCCCCATCTTGGTAGTTCTATCGGCACAATGATGAACGGTCTTTAGTGAATCCTGATATTTTTTCATCTATCAACAACAGAACGCACTACCAGCAACAGACTGTTCACTATTCCATGCTGACACCCGCAGGCACCACAAGGCCGCCCTAAGGCGGCCATGAGGCGGCCATGAGGTCATATCGCGGATGACGGGCAGGCCAGGCCAGCACCCGCTGACCTGTCTCTTGAGGGCGGTTTCAGGTGCCTGCAAAGAGGGTTGGCGGGCAGGGTTGAGCATCCATCAGGAACCGAGCTGGTACTCCCCCTGTTGCTCCCCTCTCGACAACGTGGACTGTGCTAGATTGGGTATCCCGTCTTCAAGGAGAGCCCGCTGCCATGCCACGAAATATCGAGATCAAAGCCCGCATAGCCGGGGTCGATGACCTTATCCCCAAAGCCGCGGCCATCGCCGACAAGGGCCCCGTCGACATCGCCCAGGACGATACCTTCTTTCGCTGTGAATCGGGCCGCTTCAAATTGCGGACGCTCTCCCCGTCGGCAGGCCAGCTCATCTTCTACCGCAGGCCTGATCAACAGGGTCCGAAGGAGAGCTACTACCACATCACGCCAACGAACGAGCCGGACAAGCTGCGGGAAACGCTCACCCTGGCTTGCGGCCAGATTGGCAGAGTGCGAAAACAGCGGACCCTGTTTCTGGTGGGCAGAACCCGGATCCATCTCGACCGGGTTGAAGGGCTGGGTCACTTCCTCGAACTGGAAGTGGTGCTGGAAGATGACGAACCGCGCGAGGTGGGGATGCAGGAAGCTCACGACATCATGGCGCGTCTCAGTATCGAGCACTCCCGGTTGATCGAAGGCGCCTATCTGGATCTCCTGCTGCAACGACAACCCTGAGGGATTCACAACAGCGAGGCCGCCCGAAGGCGGCCTTTTACTGTCCGGCGGCTGGGTTATTTGACCCGCGCCAGCGCCGTGTTGATCCTCAGGTTGGTCGCCTCCAGCCCCGGCTGCTGGCCGTAGAAGTCGAACGCCAGCTCGACCCCGGGGCGAAACAGCAGGCAGTGGGTGGAGCCGCCGAAGTGGAACATGCCGAGCTGCTCCCCCTTCGCGATCCGCTGCCCCGGTTGCACCGTCACCTCGCAGCTCGACACCTCCGCCATGCCCACCGGCACCACGCACATCAGGCCGATTTTGGGGTTGTCCGCCTCGATGAAGATGAGTGCCCGGGTCGCCACCGCGGTCAGGAAGGGCTGGGACTGGTTCGGGGCGCTGGGTCGGGCCCCGCCGGGCTGTCGAAACCCTGGTGGCGGTTGGCCAGGTAGTAGCTGCCGTTGACCACCTTGACCGAGCGCACCGTGCCGCTCACCGGGCTGTGCCAGCGGTGATAGCTGAGGGCGCTGAGGAAGGCCTGATAGAGGGTGCCCCCCTCGAACGCGGCGGCTCGCGGGTCGAAGTCCAGCAGGTTGTCCAGGGAATAAGGCTGCCCCTTGATCCAGAAGGCGTCCTGCCGCCGTACCCCGGTCACCACCTGCAGCGGGGCCGACTCACAGGCGTTGGCGATCACGCTGTCATCGTCCGGGGCCGTCACCGGCCGCACGCCGGGGCAGAAGCGGCGGGTGAAGAAGTCGTCCCAGCTGGCGAAGCCCTCGTATTCCTCTCCCGGCGCGGTGTGGAAGATCCCCCCGAAGCGCTCTGGGGTGGGGTTGTCGCCGGCCCCGAGCGCCCCCTGCGCCACCTTGACCATCTCCTCCTTCGCCACGTCACCCAGCCAGGGGACGATCAGGGTCTGGCGATCCAGGGGGCTCACCGACTCCGTCAGCACATAACGGGACGCGGGACTTTGCAGGAAGTCGGCCCAGTAACCGAGGATCTTGCGCAATTGCTGGTTCACCAGCGCATTGGCAAAGAAGTCGTACCCGGCGGCCGTCGCCATGGGCCAGTTGAGCAGGGCATTGATGGGGAATCCGATCAGCCCGGCGGGCTCCTGGGTCTGCACATCCTGATAGGCTTCCGGGGCCGTGGTCATGATGCCGTTGAGCAGCTGCAGGAACTCATCGAAGCTGCGTACCTGGACCTGACCGAGCGGCGTGCTGTGCTCATGCTGCCACGCCTCGTCAAACATCCCCTGTGCCTGCTGATGCAGGAGAGGATCCTGCTCCACCAGCGCCTTCAATCCGGCGATCGGGGCCACCAGCGGGCGAGGCTGGCGGGTGACCGCCTGACGCAGCCGCTGTACCCAGCGCGCCACATGGGCCTGATCCCGGGGGACCCAGCCACCGGCATGGGCATGGGGGGGGCGCGTATCCACTGCCTTGTTCATCGCTCTCTCCTTGTTGAAGCGCCTTGGGCCCGCCGGATGCGATGCGCCTGAGGGCGCCATCTGGCAGGAAGCAAGGTGTAGCACAGGGGAAAAGCGGCCTCCATTGACAGAAATGGCAGCGGCGAAGCGGGGAAAAGAGGCTAACGGAGGCGGTGGCAAACGCCGGAAATGCGAAAGGCCAGCTCAATGAGCTGGCCTTTCTGAAAAATGGCAGGGGCGGCAGGACTCGAACCCGCAACCATCGGTTTTGGAGACCGCTGTTCTACCAATTGGAACTACGCCCCTGCAACAAACGAGGCGTAGTATACAAAGCGGAGGTCAAAGGTAAAGGCTTTTTTTCTCACTTTCGATGCGATCGAACAAATGACGAGCAGATCCCCGCAATTCCAACAAGGAGCGGGGGTAAGCTGCTGTATTTGCAGCCCCGACGGGGTAGGAATGGGACACAAATGGGGGTAGGGTGAAACCAGGCTCAGGGAGGCTGCCCATGCTCAATTACCGACTGCTGCAACAGCTTGCGCCCCTCAACTTCCGGGATGAGCGCAAGACGGAGACCCTGACCGACTATCTGGACAGAGTCTCTCCCCTGGTGCCCTCCATTCCTTCCAATGTGCTCGCCCAGTGGATTTACCGTCATTGGCGCGGTTTTGAATCCAACTGGAGCTTTATCGATCTCGCCAGCCACCAGTTCGAGTGCGAGCACTGGCCCACCGCCCAGATTATCGAGCAGATAGACTCCCGCCACATGGAGGTGATCGATCGCTGGGGCGAGATGCTGCGCAGCAACCGCTACGTGCGCCGCTCCTGGCTCGGCGATGACATGCTGCACCGGGGCACCTGGTCCGAGCCTGTCATCGTCCTCGCCACCGCCCCGGGAACCTGCTACCCGGACGGTCACCCCCTGCCCCATCCCTACTGCCTGCTGGAGGGGCACCACAGGCTCGGCTACCTGCGCAGCATGGCCGCCGATGGCGCTCCCTTGCAGGCGCAGCACGCACTCTGGATTTGTCGACCCGTTCGCGGCACTTAAACGTTTTTCTGGGCAAATCCTGCCTCTGAAATAAATTTTTGACAATTCAAAAACCAGCCCTATAATCGGTGCGGTTTTGAAAAAGGTCGGGACAGGACGATGCCGTTTTTGATGAAAAAAGCAGCCTTGCAGACGGGTGGAGCGCACCAGAGCGGCCCCGTTGTTTCCGGTTCCCGTCCCACAGATCCCCCGTTTTTTTTGAAAAGAGCCCCTGTTTCAGGGGCTTTTTTTTGTGCCGGAAAAACCTTCATTGATGCCAAAGGGAATGCAGACGATGACCAATCCACTCTATAACAAACACGTCATCTCCATCTCGGATCTGACCCGGTCCGACATGGAACTGGTGGTCGCCACCGCACAGCGGTTGAAGGCCGAACCCGACAGCCGCCTGCTGAAAGACAAGCTGGTCGCCAGTTGCTTCTTCGAAGCCTCCACCCGCACCCGTCTCTCCTTCGAGACCGCGGTCCAGCGCCTGGGCGGCAACATCATCGGCTTCGCCGACGGCGGCAACACCAGCGCCAAGAAGGGCGAGACTCTGGCCGACTCCATCAAGATCATCAGCTCCTACACCGATGCGGTGGTGATGCGCCACCCGAAGGAAGGGGCAGCCCGTCTGGCCTCCGAGTTCTCCCGGGTGCCGGTCATCAACGGCGGTGACGGCTCCAACCAGCATCCCACCCAGACCCTGCTCGACCTCTTCTCCATCCACGAGACCCAAGGCAAGCTGGACGGCCTCAACGTCGCCTTCGTCGGTGACCTGAAGTACGGCCGCACCGTCCACTCCCTGGCCCAGGCCCTGAGCCTGTTCAACTGCCGCTTCTTCTTCATCTCCCCGGAGGCGCTGGCCATGCCGGACTACCTCTGCGAGGAGCTGGAAGAGAAAGGCATCCGCTTCAGCGTGCACGAGACCATGGAAGAGGTGATGCCGGAGCTCGACATCCTCTACATGACCCGCGTCCAGAAGGAGCGCTTCGACGAGACCGAGTACAAGCACATGGCCGCCAAGTTCGTGCTGGAGCTGGCGACTCTGGAAGGGGCCAAGCCCACCATGAAGATCCTCCATCCCCTGCCCCGGGTTGACGAGATCGAGGTCGCCGTCGACAAGACCCCCCACGCCTACTACTTCCAGCAGGCGGAGAACGGGGTCTATGCCCGCCAGGCACTGCTGGCACTGGTACTGAACGAAACCGTCTAAGGGAAAGGGGAACATCATGTCCGAGAAGAACCAACTGCAAGTCGAAGCCATCCGTCACGGCTCCGTCATCGACCACGTCCCCGCCGGCCAGGGCATCAAGATCCTCAAGCTGTTCCAGCTGATCGAGACCCAGGAGCGGATCACCGTCGGCTTCAACCTCAAATCCGGCGCCCTCGGCAAGAAGGATCTCATCAAGATCGAGAACACCCGTCTGACCGAGCAGCAGGCCAACCAGCTTGCCCTGTTCGCCCCCAAGGCGACCGTCAACATCATCGAAGACTTCGTGGTGGTGAAGAAGCACCAGCTGGCGCTGCCGGAGTTCATCGAAGGGGTCTTCCACTGCCCCAACTCCAACTGCATCTCCCACAACGAACCGGTGGAGAGCTACTTCCGGGTGCGCGAGGTGAAAGGGGCGGTGCGGATGAAGTGCAAATACTGCGAGAAGTCCTTCACCCAGGACATCGTCAGCGAACGCTACTGATTTCCTGCCGACAAAGGATATCCATGTGGGCCCCGTCGGGCCCATTTTTGAACCCTGTCACATCACTTATTCCCCCTTTGGTTATAATTTGCCATCCCGTAATGGATATACCTCGCTCATCCCCTGCTTGAGTGCTCCTCATTAGTGTTTTTCGCTATGAAAAGCCGGAACGACAGACTGGGCGAGACCGCCATCGCTCATCGCCAAAGGAAGTCGCCATGGTCAACACCCTCAGCCGCCCAGCAGAACCAGAGTCCGACCTGGCCCAGCTAGACGCCTGCCGCCAGATCATCGGCCAGCACTGTTACAGCACCCAGGAGGAGATCCGCCGCGAGCTCTCCGCCCGCGGTTTTGCGGACATCAGCCAGTCCACCATCTCCCGCCTGCTGCGCCGTCTCGGGGTCGCCAAGGCCCAGAACGCCAACGGCAAGAAGGTCTACACCCTGGTGGACGAGCAGCTGGAGCCCGCCGGCAGCACCCGCTCCATCCACGACATGGTGCGCGCCGTGGTCCACAACCAGCAGATGGTGCTGGTGCATACCACCCCGGGGGCCGCTACCGTGGTGGCTCGCCTGCTGGATCGAAACGCCAATCCCGAGATCCTGGGGGCCGTGGCCGGCAACGACGTGGTACTGATCGCCCCGCGCCACATCAGCCGAACCCGCCAGGCTCACGCCGCCGTGGTGCGCACCCTGGAAAACGCCCGCTGACCCCTGCTGGATGCCAGAAGGCGACCCTGGGGTCGCCTTTTTGTTGCCCGCGCGGCAAGGAGCCAGACCACGGGAGAGCCCGGGCGCCCCGCCTTGCCAGCCATCAAAAACGGGAGCCCCAGGCTCCCGTTGTTGTCCCTATGTCTGTCGGCATTCATGCCAGCACGGCACCCAGGCTCAGGCAGAGCACGATCAGCACAGTCAGCATGCCGAGCAGCGGGGCCACCCACTTCAGCCAGCGCACATAGGGCACCTTGGCGATGGCCAGTCCCCCCATGACCACGGCGGAGGTCGGGGTCACCAGGTTCACCAGGCCGGAAGCGGACTGATAGGCGGTGACCACCAGCTCGCGGCCCACGTTGGCGAAGTCGGCGAGCGGCGCCATGATCGGCATAGTCAGCACCGCCAGACCGGAGGAGGACGGCACCAGGAAGGAGAGCACCACTTCCAGCACGAACATCACGTTGATGAAGACGATGGTGGAGAGGCCGGTCACGATCCCCTCTGCACTGTGCAAAATGGTGTGGGTGATCATGCCGTTATCCATCACCACCACGATACCGCGGGCGATACCGATGATGAGGGCCACGCCGAGCAGATCGCGGGCACCATCGATAAAGTTGGAGGTCAGCTCCTCCTCGCTCATGCGGGAGATGACGCCGACGATGATGGCGGCAGCCAGGAACACACCGGAGATCTGCGCCATCCACCAGCCCAGCACGGCCACCCCGTAGATCATCACGGCAAAGGCGGCGACGAAGATACCCAGCACGATCTTGCGGGTGGTGGTGAACTCCAGCATCTGGTCGCTCTTGTTGCCAAGGAACTGGGCACGGTTCTCTTCCCACTTGTCAGCCACCAGGGACTTGCTGGGATCGCTTCGCACCATCTTGGCGTAACGCATCACATAGGCCACGCAGATCAGCCAGCCGGCCACCAGCATGGCGACCCGCAACCAGATGCCGTCGGTGAAGGAGATGCCGGCCGCGTTGGCGGCGATCACGGTGGCGAACGGGTTGATGGTGGAGCCCAGGGTACCGATACCGGCTCCCAGCAGCACGGTCGCGGCAGCCACGACAGGGTCGAAGCGGGCGGCCATCATCACCGGCACCAGCAGGGTGTAGAACGGCAGGGACTCTTCCGCCATGCCGTAGATGGTACCCCCTGCGGCGAACAGCGCCATCAGGATGGGGATCATCCACTCTTCACGGCCACGCAGGCGATCGGTGACGCGCTCGATACCAGCATCGATGGCACCTGTCTTGGTCACGATGCCAAGGAAGCCACCGATGATCAAGATGAAGAGGGAGACGTCGATGGCGCCAGCCTCGTAGGTGTCGTGGTTGTAGAGACCGTCGATAGGTGCCAGCAGCACGTCGACGATCCCCTGGGGATTGGCATCCACCAGTTTGTAGGTACCGGCCACCGGCACTTCCTTGCCGAGGGCCTCGTTCATGGTCATCTCGTATTTGCCGGCCGGCACTATCCAGCTCAGGGCGGCCACCAGGGCGATCAGCACAAACAGTATCGTGTAGGCTGACGGGAACTTGAATTTGGTCATGGTCCAGCTTCCTTCTGTGGGTGTGGTATCCATGCAGGCTGCGGGTCGTAGGGTTGGAGGTATTATGCCGCTGTCACATGGTTGAAAAGCCGGGGGTCACCCCCCGGCACCACTGACGACGTCAGTCGCCCAGCGTAGCCACCATCACTGCCTTGATGGTGTGCATCCGGTTTTCCGCCTCGTCGAACACGATGCTGTGCTCGGATTCGAACACGTCCTCGGTCACTTCCAGGCCCTTCATGCCATATTTGTCGGCCACTTCCTTGCCCATGGTGGTCTCGTCGTTGTGGAACGCCGGCAGGCAGTGCATGAACTTCACATCCGGGTTCTTGGTCGCGTTGATGACGTCCATGTTGACCTGATACGGGGTCATCAGCTTCACCCGTTGATCCCAAGCTTCCTTCGCTTCACCCATGGAGACCCAGACGTCGGTGTAGAGGAAGTCGGCACCCAGCACACCCTCTTTCACGTCTTCGGTCAGGTGGATGCGCGCACCGGTCTCTTCGGCGATGAGGCGGCAGGTGGCAACCAGCTCCTCTTCCGGCCAGAAGGCTTTCGGCGCCACCAGACGGATGTCCATGCCCATCTTGGCGGCGCCCACCATCAGGGAGTTGCCCATGTTGTTGCGGGCATCACCCAGGTAGGCGAACTTGATCTGATCCAGACGTTTGCCCTTGCCGTGCTCCAGCATGGTCATGAAGTCCGCCAGGATCTGGGTCGGGTGGAATTCGTTGGTCAGGCCGTTCCAGACCGGCACACCGGCGTGGGCCCCCAGCTCTTCGACGATCTCCTGGCCGTAGCCGCGGTATTCGATGCCGTCATACATGCGGCCCAGCACCCGGGCGGTGTCCTTCATGGACTCCTTGTGACCGATTTGGGAACCGCTCGGGCCGAGGTAGGAGACTTGCGCGCCCTGGTCGAAGGCCGCCACTTCAAACGCACAACGGGTGCGGGTGGAGGTCTTCTCGAAAATCAGGGCAATGTTTTTGCCGGTCAGGTGTTTGCGCTCATAGCCACCGTATTTGGCTTTTTTCAGGTCGATGGCCAGATCGATCATGTATTGGATTTCGCGCGGGGTGAAGTCCAGCAGTTTCAGGAAGTTACGGTTACGCAGATTAAAAGCCATGATGAGTTCTCTCTATATTTGTTCAGACCAATTTGGCAGTGTTATTGACTACGCAGTTGTTCAGACCAGAGCCTTGGCTCAGGCATTGACGGTATTGGTGGCGACGATGTTGGTGCCGGCTTCCCCCTTGAGGATGGCGAGGCCATCTTCCAGGGAGCCGATGCCGACCATGCCGCCGGTCGCCTTGACGAATTCGCAGGAGGCTTCGACCTTGGGCCCCATGGAGCCGGCATCGAACTTGACGCCGGCCAGCTCGTCCGGGCTGGTGACCCGCAGCGGACGCTGGGTCGGTTTACCCCAATCCAGATAGACGGCATCGGCATCGGTCAGGATCAGCAGGGCGTCGGCCTTGATCTGCTTGGCCAGGTAGGCGGCTGACATGTCCTTGTCGATGACGGCTTCGATGCCGGTCAGGCTCTGGCCATCCCAGGTCACCGGGATGCCACCACCACCGGTACAGATGATGAGGTGACCCTGGGCGATCAGGGTTTCGATGGCGTCGCCTTCGACGATGCGCTGGGGCAGCGGGGACGGCACCACGCGGCGGAAGAACTTGCCGTCTGCCTTGACCACCCAGTGCTTCTCGGCAGCCAGGGTGTGGGCTTCCGCCTCTTCGTAGACGGGGCCGATGAACTTGGTCGGGTTGGCAAACGCCGGATCCTCGGGATCGACCTGCACCTGGGTCAGCAGGGCGGTGACGTTGCGGCTCGGCATCAGGTTCTTCAACTCCTGGATCAGCATGTAGCCGATCATGCCCTGGGACTCGGCACCCAGCACATCCAGGGGATAGGGGGAGACCTTGGTGTAGGCGCTGTTCTGCAGGGCCAGCAGGCCGACTTGCGGGCCGTTGCCGTGCACCAGCACCACGTTGTACTCCTGAGCGATCAGGGCGATGGTCTTGGCGGCAGTGGCGATGTTCTTGCGCTGGATGTCGGCTTCCAGAGGTTCACCGCGGCGGAGCAGAGCATTGCCCCCCAGGGCGACGACGACAGTTGGTTTTTTCATGGGTGTTACTCTCGAATTCGGGTGTGTGTGGCGCCAGCCTCTGCCGGCGCCACGCCGTCTTGTCAAATGCCGTCACGTTCCATCGGGCAGCTCATGCAGCGGGCGCCGCCGCGACCACGTCCCAGCTCTTCACCCGGGATGGGCAGCACAGTGATGCCGGCCTTGTCGTACTTCTCGTTGGTGTAGGTGTTGCGCTCGTAACCCACCACAACGCCGGGGCGCACGGTCAGCACGTTGTTGGCGTCGTTCCACTGCTCCCGCTCGGCCTCGAAGCTGTCGCCGCCGGTGGTGATGAGCCTGAGCTGATCCACCCCCAGCGCCTTCTCGATGGCGGTCACGAAGTAACCCTCTTCCTTGATGTTCATCCCGGTGGCACCGCCCGGGGTCAGGCTCCAGCAGTTCACATCCTTGCGGATGACTTCCGGATAGACGGAGAAGGTGTCGACATCCATGTGGGTCATGACGGTGTCGAGGTGCATGCAGCTGCGGTGTTTCGGCAGCTCCATGGCGATGACCTGCTTGGCCTGACCGTGCTTGAACAGGCTGCGGGCCAGATGCTCCACCCCTTGCGGCGTGGTGCGCTCGGACATGCCGATGAGCACGGCGCCACGGCCGATGACCAGGACGTCGCCCCCTTCGATGGTGGAGTTGTCGTAGTCGCGCTCCTCGTCACCGAAGTACTTGATGAACTCCTGACCGGCAAACTGCGGGTGCCAGCGGTAGATGGCCTTCACGTGGTTGGTCTCGCGACGACGGGCGGCCTTGGCCATGGGGTTGATGGAGACGCCGCCATAGACCCAGCAGGAGGTATCGCGGGTGAAGAGGTGGTTGGGCAGCGGTTCGATGATGAAATCGGTCGGGGCATGCATGCCGACCACCATGTTGACGCCGCTGTAGGGCATCTCGGAGTAGGTGAGGCCGCCGGAGAGGATGCGGGCCAGCTCGCGGTGAGGCATGTCCGCCAGGAAGCAGCGCACGTCGTTGGCCAGGGCAGTGCCGAGGCGATAGTCGGAGACCTGGTGTTGCAGCAGCCAGGCTTTGGCTTCCGGCACGTCCAGGGTTTCCGCCAGCAGATTGGTCAGGAGGAAGACTTCGACATTCTGATCGCGCAGTACCTGAGCGAATTTGTCGTGCTCCTGACCGGCACGTTCCACGGACAGGACGTCGTCAAACAGCAGATCCTGGCAGTTGGAAGGGGTCAGACGCTTCAGACTGAGGTTGGGGCGGTGCAACATGACACGGCGCAACTGGCCAACTTCAGAACCTACATAAAATTTGCTCATGATGATATTCCGTCTAGCAGTGGTCCCTGCGAGTGATTGAATAGATTCCTTCTATTCAGGCTCGTGGCTAAGGCGGGATATTCTTTATGTAGGGTACTCGGCTTGTGTTCTATCCTGCCCTTGCCTTTCGACGCAGAGATTAGGTCTGGCAACTCCACCAAACTTGGACATTGATCACATTCACTCGAGACTGCATAAATTCAGAAGTTAATTTATGATGGAGTTTACATATCTGACATTTCCCCTCACCCTCCATCCGGCATAAATACGCAATAAAGCCCCAATATATTCCACAAAGAACGCAATTCCATTCATCCACGATATCCACAAATGGATAGCCACAAATAAAAAACACCAAATAAATCATTACATTAAAATCAAAATGCTCGTTTTTTGAATAAAGCTCACCCAACTTTGAATTTATCCTCGCTTATCATCCCGTTTGCTCCCACATAAATAATCACCTGCCCCTTTATCGCTGAATAATCCATCTCTTGTCCCAGGTCATGGCGGCCTGCCCGGGCCAGATGGCGAGCCTCATTGCCAAGTCGTGTGCACTATCTCTTTTATATGGATATGCATTTTGCACGCATCCTGATGGCGACTTTTTCACCGACCGGAGTGCAACCGGGATTCAAAGTTTTTTCATTAGTTGAATTTTTTCAGTCACCTTGCGCCGATTTCGGGTTCGCCTTAACTCAAAAAGTGATGCTTGTCACATTCGTTCCCGTCACCAAGGAGATAACCATGAAGATCCCGTCGCTGTTTCTGCTCGTCGCCCTGGTCCTGCCCATGACACCGGCCCTGGTGCATGCCCAGGGAGCCCCCGCCATGCCGCTGGTGGTCTGTCACGTTGACCAGGCACCCCAGATGCTGGTACCCGCCTACCTATGCCAATGGTACGGTGGCAGCCAGCACCCCTGACCCTCTCGCCCAAGGGGAGGCGATCTCCTCTTGGGTCACCCCCGCTTTCCCTCCTTTATCTCCTGAATGGGATCCGGACCACGCCACCTGCATCATGCCCGTTGCCCTCCTCCACCCTCATCTGCGATCGACACTGACCGGTCTCCCCGGATTCTGAACCGCAGTTAAACACCTTGTGAGACATTCGCCATCGACTGCGTAAGCAAAGTGCCAACAAAATTCTCGCCATAGTCGGAAGATGCGCGTGAAAAAACAGCATGAGAGATCATTAAAACCATGATTTTAAAAAAGATAACTTCATTATCCTTTCGCGGGAAACCAGTTTGAATAAAACGTTTTTCAGCATGTCATTGTCGCCCTGCGCGAAATCCTTATAGTTACTCCTGCACGGACGCAATGAAGTCGGTCAGGAAGACTGGCTGCCAGGGTTGGGCAAATGGACTCACCACAGGATGTGGTAAAGGACACCTCCCAGGACGGAGAAAGTGCGACGGGAACGGATGACTCGTCAGGCCATGATGGCTAAAGGACACCCCAAAGGATTGGGAAGGGGAAACCTAAAGGAAGAGGTATAGTCAGGGATTGCAGGGAGCAACTTCGTTCAAGGATATGAGCGATAAGACTATCGGGGGCGACGCAAGTCGCCCCCATCTTTTTTGGGCCTTTTTCACGTCAGCCCGCTGATGGGTCACCCCGGCCACGATATTGCTGGCCAGGGTACCCGGGACTCGCCCAGCCGGCGCTATTCCAGCCGGAAGTGCCCCACTATCTCCCGCAGCCTGTCATAGGTGCGCTGCATGGCGTTTGAGCTGTCCACGGTGCGCTCGCCATTCCCCTTGAGCTGGGTGATCACCTCGGCGATGGCACTCATGTTGCGATTTATCTCCTCGGCGACGGCACTCTGCTCCTCCGCGGCCGTGGCGATATGGCTGATGAGATCGTTGATCTCCACCACTTCTCCCGCCATCAGATCCAGCGACGCATTCACCTTGCTGGTGTTTTCCGCCGCATCCTGGCAGCTCTGCCGGGTGTTGCCCATGGCGGCCACCACGGTCTGGGTACCCCGTTGCAGCCGGGTCAGCATGGTCTGGATCTCGGCAGTGCTCTTCTGGGTGCGTCCCGCCAGAGAGCGCACTTCGTCCGCCACCACCGCAAACCCCCGCCCCTGCTCACCAGCCCGGGCCGCCTCGATGGCGGCGTTGAGGGCCAGCAAGTTGGTCTGCTCTGCGATGCCACCGATGACCCCGAGAATCGAGCCTATCTGCTGCACATCCTGCTGCATGGCTTCGATGGAGTGTGCCGTGGCCTCCACCTCCGTCACCAGCGCAGTGACGCTGGCCATGGCCTGATCCACCACCTGACGCGACTGGTTGGCCAGTTGCTGGCTCTGGCCGGTCAGCTGGGCAGTATTGGCCGCGCTCTCCGATACCGAGACGGCAGTACGGCTCATCTCGTTGATGGCGGTGACCACCTGTTCGGTCTCCCGCACATGCTCCGCCAGCAGGCCCTGGGCCGACCCCGTCTGCCTCGCCAATGCCGATATCCCTTCATTGAGCTGGCCGCTCGCTTGTCTCACCTCCCCCATCATGCCCTGCAACTGCTCGATGAAACGGTTGATGCCCGCCGAGATCTGGCCGAGATCATCCTTGCTGGTCACCGTGAGCCGGCGGGTCAGATCCCCATTGCCCTGGGAGAGCTCCTGCACCAGGTCGCGCAGGGAGAGGATGGGTCTATAGGCCAGATTGAGGGCCACCATGGAGAGGGCCAGTACCAGCGCCGCCACTCCGAGCAGGGCCAGGGTGATCTTGCCGTTGAGCGCCTGGGTCATGGCCCGGATATAGTCGAGATCCACATAACCGGTCAGGGTCCACTCGCTGCCGCGAATATCCAGCTTGTTGGGGCGGCTCTCGCTCTCTCCCTGGGGCTTGCTGCTGTAGAGCACCTGTCCCTGACTGTCGGTGAGGGAGAAGTAACGCCCTTCCCCGCTTACCTTGGTCAGCAGCGTCTTGAACTCGCTCATGTCGAGGTAGTAGAGGTAGGCGGAGTCGGCACCGCGCGGCACCAGGATGGAGATGACGGGTTTGCCGTCCAGCTGCTCCAGCGGGCTGACGGTGATCTGGTTGTTGGCGGCGGGGATCAGCTTGCGCAGGGCGTCAACCCTGGCCTTGTCGTCGATGACCCCGTTCGCGTCGAATGCCATGTCGCCAATGAGCTTGACGATGTTGTGAAAGCCGGTTTCCTGCAGCGCCTTCTTGACGCTGGTCACCCCGAGGTTGAGGTTGGCGGCCAGCAGCACCTTCTGGTTGATGTCACCCGCCAGCTTCTCCCTGACCAGGGTGATCTGCTCGTTGATGTTCTGGGTAGCCTGGGTGCGGATGTAGCCGCTGATGAAGTGATTGACGCTGAACCAGGCGGTACCGATGGTGACCAGAATGGCGAGCAGCAACAGTACGTTGATTTTGACTTTGAATGCCATGGTATGGGTCCCTCCAAAGAGAAAGGGCCGGGATGACCCGGCCCTCCCTGCCAATGCTTACTTCTTCTTGGCGTACTTCATGGAGTCCAGGGCTACCGCCAGGATGATGATGCCGCCCTTGATGATGAACTGCCAGTAAGGGCTGACACCGATGTAGGTCAAACCATAGTTGATCAGCGTGAAGATAAGTACGCCGGTGATCACACCCGCGACAGTTCCCACACCGCCGGCAAACGAAACGCCCCCCACCACGCAGGCCGCGATGGCATCCAGCTCGTACATGAAGCCGAGGTTGTTGGTGGCACTGCCGATCCGCCCCGCTTCCAGCATGCCGCCGAAGGCGTAGAAGACACCGGCCAGGGCATAGATGACCACCAGGTTGACGGCGACGTTGACGCCGGACACCTTGGCCGCTTCCGGGTTGCCACCGATGGCGAAGATGTTCTTGCCAAAGCGGGTCTTGTTCCACAGCACCCAGACGAAGACGCTGGCGATGGCCGCATAGAAGGTCAGGTACGAGAGCTTGAACCCGCCAATCCGGATGAAGCCCTGCGCAAAGTTGGAGAAGCGAGGATCAAACCCGGCTACCGGAGAAGCCCCCACGGAGTCGAAATAGAGGGAGTTGATGCCGTAGACGATGATCATGGTGCCCAGGGTGGTGATGAAGGGCGTCACGTTCAGGTAGGCGACAATCAGGCCGTTGACCAGACCAATCAGGGCCCCCACCACGCACACCAGCAGGATCACCGCCGGAATGGGCACCTCCCCCAGGGTGGGGAAGACCTTGTTGACGTTGGTCAGGGCCTGCAGCATGGTGGCCGCGATCAGCGCCGCCAGGCCGACCTGACGACCGGCCGACAGGTCAGTACCCTGGGTGATGATGATGCCCGCCACCCCGAGGGCGATGATGACCCGTACCGAGGACTGGGTCAGGATGTTGCTGAGGTTGGTGAGGCTGAGGAAGGAGGGCTCCTTGATCACGATGATCATGAGCAACACCAGCAACACCACATAGATGCCGTTCTCTTTGAGCGCCTGCATCAGATTGAAATTTTTAGCCGACTCCATAATGTCTTCCTGTCTTTATAGGTACAGAGATGCCAGGCGCAGGATCTCGCTCTGGTCAGTTTCTTTGGTGTTGACGATCCCCGCGACCCGGCCATTGCTCATGACCATGATGCGGTCCGTGATGCCGAGCAGTTCCGGCATTTCGGAGGAGATGATGACGATGCCCCTGTCCTTCTTCGCCAGCTCCAGGATGAGCTGGTAGATCTCGAACTTGGCGCCGACGTCGATACCCCGGGTCGGTTCATCCAGCATCAGGATCTCGGGCTGGGTCAGCAGCCAGCGACCGATGATCACCTTCTGCTGGTTGCCACCGGAGAGGGAGCCGATCTGGGTCTGCTGGGTCGGTGTCTTGACCCGCATGGAGTCGATGACCCACTGGGTATCGCTCTTCATCTTGTTGTCGCTGAGCAGCCCCATGGATCCCTTGTAGTTGTCCATGTTGGCGATCAGGGAGTTGAAGGCGATGTCGAGGCGTGAATAGATCCCGGTGGAGCGGCGCTCCTCGGTCACCAGGGCGAAGCCATTCTGGATCGCCTCGTGGGCGTTGTGGTTCGCCACCTCTTTGCCGTGCAGCTTGATGGTCCCTTCGCTGCGATCGCGGATGCCGAACAGGGTCTCCACGATGTCGGTGCGCTTGGCCCCCACCAGACCGGCGATGCCGAGGATCTCCCCCTTGTGCAGGTTGAAGGTCACGTCCTTGATGGAAGGCTGGTTCTTGGCCGTCAGGTGCTCGACCTCGAGGATCACCTCTTTGGGCTGGTTGGTTTTTTCCGGGAAGCGCTGGGTGAGCTCGCGGCCGACCATCATGCCGATGATCTGATCCATGGTCATGCCCTTGAGGGGCTGGGTCGCCACCCACTGGCCATCCCGCAATATGGTGATCTCGTCACAGAGCTGGAAGATCTCTTCCATCTTGTGGGAGATGTAGACGATGCCGCACCCCTTCTCCTTGAGCTTGTTGATGATCTTGAAGAGGTGGTTGACCTCTTTCTCGGTCAGGGAGGAGGTGGGTTCGTCCATGATGACGATCTTGGCGTCATAGGAGAATGCCTTGGCAATCTCGATCATCTGCATCTGGGAAACCGACAGGGTGCCGACCTTGACCCTGGGGTCGATGTCGATGTCCAGCTCCTCGAAGATATGCTTGGTGTCCTGATACATCTTGCCGTGGTCGACAAACAGTCCCTTGGTGGGATAGCGGCCGAGCCACATGTTGTCCATCACGGTGCGTTGCAGTACCAGGTTCAACTCCTGATGCACCATGGAAACGCCATTCTCCAGCGCCTCTTTGGACGAGGTGAAGTTGATCTCCTGTCCCTTGAAGAAGATCTTGCCCTGATCCTTCTCGTAGATGCCGAACAGGCACTTGAGCAGCGTGGACTTCCCTGCGCCATTCTCGCCCATCAACGCATGCACAGAATGAGGACGGACCCGTAAATTGACATTATCGAGTGCCTTGACGCCAGGAAAGCTCTTACTGACGTCAATCATCTCCAACAGCCATTCTGATTGTTGCCGTGTTGTCATATCAGCCATCACATCTGGTTGAAAAGAGGGCAAGGGGATCTCCCTTGCCCTGAGGGGAGGAATTACTCGAATTGGGACAGGTTGTCTTTGTCTACGCCCACGTAGGCAACGCGGACGACCTTGTTGTCGATCTTCCAGTTGGTGCCTTCACCGGCCGGCTTGCCTTCGGCCAGGTTCTTGGTCAGCTCGAAGGTGGCCTTGGCCTGGTTGGCCGCATCGTTCAGCACGGTACCAGCCATGGCACCGCTCTTGACCATGGCCAGGGCTTCCGGCAGGGCGTCAACACCGAACACCGGGATGGCGGTCTTGCCCTGGGCCTTCAGGGATTCCACGGCGCCCATCGCCATGCCGTCGTTGTTGGCGATGACCACTTCGATCTTGTTGGCGTTCGGACCGGAGATCCAGGCGTCCATCTTGTCCTTGGCCATGGCGGTATCCCACATACCGGTATCCATGTGCAGCTGCTCGGTCTTGATGCCGCCATCGTTCAGGGTCTTGACGACGTAGGTGGTGCGGGCTTCCGCATCCGGGTGGCCAGGCTCACCCTTGAGCAGCACGAACTGGATGACGCCATCCTTGTTCAGATCCCACTCGGGGTGCGCTTTCCAGTGCTTGGCGATCAGCTGGCCCTGAATGATGCCGGACTCCTTGGAGTCTGTGCCAACGTAGTAGGCCTTGTCATAGCTGGCCAGGTCGGCCGCGCTCGGTTCCTTGTTGTAGAAGACCACGGGGATCTCGTCCGCACGGGCTTTCTCAATCACGACAGGGGCCGCCGCCGGGTCAACCAGGTTGATGGCCAGAGCCTTCACGCCCTTGGCCAGCAGTACGTCGATCTGGTCGTTCTGCTTGGACTGGTCGTTCTGGGAGTCGTTCATCAGCAGTTCCACACCCGGGGTGGCCGCCGCTTCTTTCTCGATGGCCTTGCGCACCACGGCCATGAAGTTGTCGTCGTACTTGTAGACGGTGACCCCGATACGGGTATCGGCCTGGGCTTGGGCTCCCGCCATCAGTCCCATCAGCAAGGTGGCAACTGTCGTGAGTTTTTTCATTGTTATGCTCCGATCTCTATCTGTTTTTTGTAGGGAATGCTGTACACCGTTTGAGCTGGCGCCAGCCTAATGTAATCAGTTTGTTGTGAGGCGGTCTGTGATCCTGGCAACAAAATGAAAACGTTTACACTCTGTTACATAGCCGTAATATTGTTAAAAATTAAATAGTTACGTGAGAAACTGCCTTTGGGTCTCGCCATCTCGCGACGGCGGGTCCGGCTAGCTCAGACGGCAGTGCCACTGATAACGCCCCGGCAACAGCCAGAACTCGGGCCGCACGCTCTGGCTCCAGGAGTCGTCGCCTCCTACCCCCATGTGGAAGCCATCGAGGCACAGGTGCGTGCCCCCCAGAGCCACCAGATCAGTCTGGTGACGGGCTTCGGCCAGCTGCTGCTGACTGTAGCGGCTGACGCTGAAGTGGAAGCGCCCCTCCACCGCCAGATCCCCCAGTTGCAGTGCGCGGGTATCGCAGCGCAGTCCGTTGTCGGTGGGGAAGACATAAGGGGTGTGCAACGCCTCGATGGGCAATTGCCAGCGACCGAGATCGGCGGCGAGCCGGCGATCCGGGTAATTCTCGTGGGGGCCAAGCCCCAGCCAGCTCACCGGGGCACCTTCGGCCGGTTCATCAGCCAGCCAGAGCCGGGCACCGATGCGCGGCAGGGAGGGCATGTCGGCGGCCACCTCCACCTCGATGGCGAGGTGCATGGCGCCCTCCCCGTCCATCCTGTGATGCCAGCGGGTCAGGATCTTCGGCTCGTCACCCACGAAGTAGCCGTGGTGCGCAGTGATAAGACCCAGCTCCGGACTCGCCTCCAGGCCGAGACAGCGGTGCTGCAGATCATTGAGTCCGGCCTCCTGCCAGCGGGCAATCCAGGCGTTGGGATCGGCGTGATCCGCCTCGCTGGTGCCGATATCGTTGTCGAGCGGCGCCCGATAGAAGTGATCGGCGATGGCGTCGCGCAGCCGCTCGCGGCCCTGCTTCTGCCAGCTGACGATGCGACCACTGGCCTTGTCGAGCTGCCACAGGGAATCTGCGGCGCCAAGCACCCAGTGATCGCGCTGCTCGGTCAGGCTGACCGCCGGGCAGGCCGACGGCAGCGCCAGGGGCGCGGGCAACAGGCATTGCTGGCGAGCCACCTCGTGACCCGCTCCGGCCCAGGCCGTGGCGGTGGGCTGCACGATGGCGAGATCCAGCCAGGCGAGCGCCCCCGGCGCAAAGGCCGGCAGTTGCTCCAGCAGGGTCAGCGTCACGCTCCCCCGGGGAGCCAGCTCGAGCGGGCATTCACCCTGGCTCACCACCACGCCGTCTTCACACAGACGCCACTGCAGAGTCTCGTTATCCGTCTCGCGGAACAGGTATTCGCTGCGGATCTCCACCGTCAGCGGCTGGCGACCCTGCAGGGTAAGAACAAAGGGCTGCTGGGCACGCCGGGCTTCAAACAGGGAGGGATGGGGGGTGCGATCGGGGAACAGCAGGCCGTTGCAGCAGAACTGGCGATCGTTGGGAGTGTCGCCGAAATCGCCACCATAGGCCCAGAAATGGCGGCCATCGTCGGCCTGCTTGTCCAGCCCCTGATCGACCCAATCCCAGACAAACCCACCCTGCAGCCGCGGATGATCGCGAAATGCCTGCCAGTAATGGGCATAGCCCCCCAGGCTGTTGCCCATGGCGTGGGCGTATTCGCACAGGATCAACGGCCGGGTCTCTTCCGGCAGGCCGATCCACTTGGCCAGCGCCCACTTGGGCACCGCCGGGAAGGGTTGATCCTGATGGGTACGGGCATACATGGGGCAGATGATGTCGGTGGCCGGGGTGTCGGCCCCGCCCCCTTCGTACTGCACCGGACGGCTGGGATCCGCCCCCTTCACCCAGCGATACATGGCGTCGTGGGCCGGGCCATAACCTGATTCGTTCCCCAGGGACCAGATGATGATGCAGGGGTGGTTGAAGTCCCTGGCCACCATGCGGGTGACCCGCTCCAGGAAGGCGTTGCTCCAGGCGGGATCCCGCGCCAGCCGCCCCATGGGGGTCATGCCGTGGGTCTCCAGGTTCGCCTCGTCCACCACATAGAGGCCGAGCCGGTCGCACAGGCGATAGAGCTCGGGGTGATTGGGATAGTGGGAGCAGCGCACCGCGTTGAAGTTGTGCCGCTTCATCAGCAGCAGATCCTGCTCCATGTCGGCCGGGGTCACCACGTGACCCGTAGCGGGATGATGTTCATGGCGATTGGCACCACGAATCAGCAGGGGTTGGCCGTTGACCCGCAGCAGGCCGCCACGGATTTCCACCGCCCGAAAGCCCACGTCATGGGCCTCGCTCTCGAGAGCGCTTCCCTGCTCGTCCAGCAGGGTCAGGGTCAGGCGATAGAGGTGCGGGGTCTCGGCGCTCCACTTGTGTGGCGCCGTTACCGTCAGCCACAACTCGGCACGATCGTCATACACCCCTTTCTCGTCGATGGCCTGGGTGCCGATCCGCTGGCGCAGGGTCGCCACCCGCTCGTCGCCATCATAGAGGTTGGCCTCCACCGACAGACCGGCCCCGTTGGCCGCCTGCAATTCAACCTTGAGGCGGGCATCCCGGTAGCAGGCGTCGAGCTCGGGCGTCACCCGGATATCCATCAAATGACGGGCCGGTTTGTGCAGCAGGCTGACGGAGCGGAAGATGCCGCTCATGCGCCACATGTCCTGATCTTCCAGATAGGAGCCGTCAGACCAGCGCAGCACCAGGACGGCGAGGCGGTTGGCCCCGGCCTGAAGGAAGGGGGTCAGATCGAATTCCGCCGGCAGCCGGCTGTCCTGGGAGTAACCGACCCAGCGGCCGTTGCAGAAGAGGTGAAACGCGCTGTCCACCCCGTCGAAGATGATCCGGGTCTGCCCCTCGGCCAGCCTGTCCGCAGCAACGGTGAACTCGCGGGAGTAGCAACCGGTGGGATTCTCGGCAGGCACCCGGGGCGGGTCGCAGGGAAAGGGGTACTTGATGTTGGTGTAGATGGGCACATCCGTGACGGGCCGCGCCCCCGGGTAGGCCGCAGCCAGTTGCCAGTTGCCCGGCACCTTGATGGGGCAGGCATCCGGCAGATCCTCCACCAGCCACTGCTCCGGCACCCGCTCCGGGGCCTCGAACCAGGAGAACTGCCACTCGCCGTCCAGCAGCAGGCGGGAAGGTGACAACCCCCCTATCCTGGCTTCCCCTTCACTGCGCCAACTGGACAAGGGGGTATGGGCTGGCAACCGGTTCACGGCGGTGATCCCCTGGGTCTGCCAATCCTGACGGGCCACTATCTCCCTGAGCATGCTTCACTTCTCCCTGCATTCACGCTGAAAACCACTGCAGTGTAGGAGAGTTTTGCCCGGTGATCGGCGATCCCGCTCACACAGATGTAAACGATTACACTCGTTTTGTTAAGTAAAACGGAGTAAAAATCGGATAAATCCGGGTAAATGACCCCAAGGGGGGAAAAGCGGACCTTCGGAAGGGCAGAAGATGCCCGGGAGTGTGAAACCGGGAGGCAATGGCCGAACCAGCGGAGCAAGCCATGGCAAAGACCCGACATCGTGCCCCCTCGCCTCAACCCGGTTCCGGGCACACAGCCCGGTCTCTCGAAGGAGTGTGCAGGGACCACGAGAGCCCCTGCCCGGCGCAGAGAAAAGCCATGGCGAGCGTCTGGCAGGATCTGGCCGGAAGTGAGGCTCGGCAGGCCGGGGGAGAGGGGCTCGTGACAGACGAGCGGGAAGAACTGGCGAGTTCGGCAGGCAGGGAGCGTGAGGGGACGGTTGTCACTCCTCAGACAGTCCTTTATGGTCTGCGCTAGCCATGCTTTCAGCTATCCATGGTCTGAGCTATCTATCGTCTGAGCTATGGGGGCGCTTTATATGCTGCAGTACGGGTTCGCCAGGTGCAGCGCTTGCGCCGACGGGGCGCAAGCGCTGCGATCAGGACCTGACGGGAGCGACCGAATGGCGGTTGATCAGGGTGGGGGTATAGATGCGGCTCTGCACCGATTCGCTCTCCCCTGCGGCGAGTTGCAGCGCCAGCTTGGCCGCCTGGGCCGCCATCAGCTCGATGGGATAGCGCATGGTGGAGAGCTTGGGTCTCAGGTATCTGGCGTAGATGATGTCATCGAAGCCTACCACCGACACCTCTTCCGGCACCTTGAGGCCGTTGTCCGCCAGCACGGAGATGGCCCCTGCCGCCATGGCGTCGTTGTAGGCCACTACCGCCGTGATGGGCAACCCCTTGGCCAGCAGGTTGAGCATGGCGCGCTCGCCCCCCTCTTCATTGGGCATGCCGCTCTCCACCAGCTCGGGATCGGCGAAGACCTCCGCCTCCGCCAGGGCATCCTGATAGCCCTGGTGGCGCAACAGCGCATCCTCGATGGCGTGATCCGAGCTCAGGAAGGCGATATGGCGGTGGCCGAGATCCAGCAGATGACGGGTGGCGGTCGCCGCACCCTGACGGTTGTTGAGAGCGATGCAGCGCCCCCTCAGACTCGGAATGTCGCGGTTGATCAGCACCATGCCGGGGGCGCGCAGGGCGTAGTCGACCAGCTCCTCGTCGCCGAGCGCCTTGCTGTGCACCACCAGTGCCTCGCAGCGTTTGCCGATGAGCAGCTCGATGGCCTCCCGCTCCTGCTGGGCGCGGTGAAAACCATTACCCATCAACAGGTGCAAGCCCTGCTCCACCGCCACTGCCGCGACCCCTTTGACCAGGGCGCCGAAGAAGGGATCCGCCACGTCCCCCACCACCACTCCCATGGTGTCACAGGTCTGGCTGACCAGGGCCCGCGCGTTGGCGTTGGGGGTATAGCCCAGCTCGGCCATGGCCTTCAGCACCACCTCGCGGGAGGCGGCACTGGCCTTGGGTGAGTTGTTCATCACCCGTGAAACCGTTGCCACTGACACATTGGCCAAACGGGCGACATCCTTGATGGTGCTCATACTGTTTTCACTTATTTCACGCTGCGACTGGCCGCATTATACCGTTCAATGTCACTGATAACAGGGGGAAAAATCAGAACTTGCCACATTGGTCGATGAAAACAAGTGTAATCGTTTACACATATTTGTTAAGCAGCTCACAGTTTGCCCGTCAGCCCCTCGGCTAGACTCCTGCTCAGGCTTTCCTGATGCGAGGAGTTGAGGGTGGAACAACGGATGAAAGTACTGGTCACCGGCGGTTGCGGCTACATCGGCAGCCACACCTGTCTGGCCTTGCAGGCCGCAGGCATGGAGCCCGTGGTGGTGGACAACCTCTGCAACAGCAAGGCGGGCGTCCTGACCCGTGTCGCCGCCATCAGCGGGCGCGAGCCCCGTTTCTACGAAGGGGACATCCGTGACCCGGCCCTACTGGATCGCATCTTCAGCGAGCAGCACATCGACGCCGTGATCCACTTCGCCGCCCTCAAGGCGGTCGGCGAGTCGACCCGCATCCCGCTGGACTACTACGAGAACAACCTGAGCGGCACCCTGGTATTGCTGCAGGCGATGAAACTGGCCGGGGTACGCAATCTGGTGTTCAGCTCGTCGGCCACCGTCTACGGCGATCCCGCCAGCACCCCGATCCGGGAAGATTTCCCCCGCAGCGCCACCAACCCCTACGGCCGATCCAAGCTGATCATCGAGGAGATCCTCGAGGATCTGCAGCGGGCCGAGCCCCACTGGAGCATGACCCTGCTGCGCTATTTCAACCCCGTCGGCGCCCACGAGTCCGGCACCCTGGGGGAGGATCCCCAGGGCATCCCCAACAATCTGATGCCGTTTTTGACCCAGGTCGCCATCGGCCGGCGCGACTGCCTCTCGGTCTTTGGTAACGATTACCCAACCGTCGACGGCACCGGGGTGCGCGACTACATCCACGTGATGGATCTCGCCGAAGGACACGTCAAGGCTCTGGAACACTGCGCCGGACGGGGCGGTGTCCACGCCTACAACCTGGGCACGGGCCAGGGCCAGAGCGTGTTGCAGATGGTCGCGGCGTTCGAGGCCGCCTGCGGTCGGCCCCTTCCCTACCGGATCGAGCCACGGCGCCCCGGCGACATCGCCGAGTGCTGGGCCGATCCCGCCAAGGCCGCTCGGGAACTGGACTGGCACGCCAGCCGGGATCTCGCCGCCATGTGCGCCGACAGCTGGCGCTGGCAGTCCGCCAACCCCAATGGTTACGAGGCGTAGGCCCTGGCCTGCGCCTTCGGATGTATTCAATTCACACACTGGAGTGATGATGTTCAACCCCGTTGATCACCCCCACCGCCGCTTCAACCCGCTCACCGGCCAGTACGTGCTGGTCTCCCCTCACAGGGCCAAGCGCCCCTGGCAAGGCCAGGTCGAGAAGGTGAGCCTGGCGCCGAGCCAGGCCCATGATCCCGACTGCTTCCTCTGTGCGGGCAACACCCGGGTGACCGGCGATATCAACCCCGACTATCAGGGCACCTTCGTCTTTACCAACGACTTCGCCGCCCTGATGCAGGACACCCCGGCCGCTGACGCGGCGCCGGATCCCCTGCTGAAGCTGGAAGCCGCCCGGGGCACCAGCCGGGTCATCTGCTTCTCGCCGGATCACGGCAAGACCCTGCCCGAGCTGCCCCTGCCTGCCATCGAGCAGGTGATCACCACCTGGATGGACCAGGTGGCCGAGCTCTCTGACCAGTGGGAATGGGTGCAAGTCTTTGAAAACAAGGGCGCCGTCATGGGCTGCTCCAACCCGCACCCTCACGGCCAGCTCTGGGGCAGCGACTTCCTGCCCAACGAGATTGCCCGGGAAGAGGCGCACCAGCGCGCCTGGCTGGCCGAACACGGCCGCCCCCTGCTGCTGGACTATGTGGAGCGGGAGCTGGCGGATCGCTCCCGCATCGTGGTGGAGACCGCTCACTGGCTGGCGGTGGTGCCCTTCTGGGCGGCCTGGCCGTTCGAGACCCTGCTGCTGCCCAAGGCCCATGTCCCCTCCATGCTGGATCTCACCCGGGAACAGCAACAGGACCTGGCCATCGCGCTCAAGGAGCTCACCAGCCGCTACGACAATCTGTTCCAGTGCAGCTTCCCCTACTCCATGGGCTGGCACTTCGCCCCGCCCCGTTCCGACTGCCCCGAGGCGTGGCAACTGCACGCCCACTTCTATCCGCCCCTGCTGCGCTCCGCCACGGTGCGCAAATTCATGGTGGGCTTCGAGATGCTGGCCGAAACCCAGCGCGATCTCACCCCGGAACAGGCGGCGGAACGGCTGCGCGCCCTCAGTCCCATCCACTACAACGACCAGAACCAGTCCAACGAGGAGGCCCTATGACCCCGAGCCAGCGCGTCAGCGCCGTGTTTGCCGAACAGTTTGAGCAACAACCCGACCTGCTGGTACGGGCTCCAGGCCGCGTCAACCTCATCGGCGAGCACACCGACTACAACGACGGCTTCGTGCTGCCCTGCGCCATCGACTACGAGACCTGCGTCGCCATCGGCCTGCGCGGCGACAACCTGGTCGAAGTGATCGCCGCCGACTACGACAACCAGCGCGACCGGTTCAGTCTCGATCACCCCATCGAGCACCACCCCAGCCAGCGCTGGAGCGACTACATCCGCGGCGTGGTGAAACACCTGCAGGCACGGGGCCACGCCCTGCGCGGCCTCAATCTGGTGGTCTCCGGCAACGTGCCCCAGGGGACGGGTCTCTCCTCCTCCGCTTCCCTGGAGGTGGCCATCGGCCAGGCCTTCAAGGAGGCCCAGGGGCTGGCCATCAGCCAGGCGGAAATCGCCCTCAACGGCCAGCAGGCGGAGAACCAGTTCGTCGGCTGCAACTGCGGCATCATGGATCAGATGATCTCCGCGAGCGGCAAGCAGGATCACGCCCTGTTGCTCGATTGCCGTTCCCTGGAGACCCGGCTCATCCCCATGCCCACCGATCTGGCGGTGCTCATCGTCAACTCCAACGTGCGCCGCGGCCTGGTGGACAGCGAATACAACACCCGTCGCCAGCAGTGCGAAACCGCCGCCCGTCACTACGGGGTCAAAGCCCTGCGCGACCTGGATCTGGCGACGCTGGAAGCGGGCAAGGCCGGTCTGGACGAGGCCTGCTATCGCCGTGCCCGCCACGTGGTCGGCGAGAACGCCCGCACTCTGGCGGCGGCCGATGCGCTGGCACAGGGCGATCTGGTGCGCCTCGGTGAGCTGATGGGCCAGTCCCACGCCGCCATGCGCGATGACTTCGAGATCACCGTGCCCTCCATCGACGGCCTGGTGGAGATCATCAAGGCCCGGATCGGCAGCGAAGGCGGTGTGCGCATGACCGGCGGCGGTTTTGGCGGCTGCGTGGTCGCCCTGCTGCGCCCCGAGAAGGTGGCCGAGGTGATCGCCGTGGTGGAGGCGGAATACCCGGCCCGTTTCGGCCTCAAGGCGGACTGCTACGTCTGCCGTGCCAGCGCAGGGGCCGGCAGACTGTAACGCACGCCTGACAACGGGTGACGCCCCCTGCCCGGCACTCGCGACGCCGGCAGGGGGCGACGGGATCACGACGGGGAACCGCAAACCATGATGAGATTCGAGCTGGAAAACGAGGAGGGACTGCGGCTGCGCGGTCTCACATACGGGGCCACCCTCACCTCCCTCACCCTGCCGGTGGCGGGAGAGCGGCGGGAGGTGCTGCTGGGCTGCGCCGACGAGGCCTACCTCACCCAGCAGGTATGGCTGGGGGCCGTGGCGGGGCGCTTTGCCAACCGCATCGGCGGCGCCCGCCTTGAGCGGGAAGGCCAGTGCTGGACGCTGGACGCCAACCAGGGGGCCAACTGCCTGCACGGCGGGCGCGACGGGTTCCATCGCCGCACCTGGCAGATCAAGGAGCAGGAGGCGGACAGGGTCAAGCTGGCGCTCCTCTCCCGGGCGGGGGATCAGGGCTTTCCCGGCAATCTGAGGGTGAGCCTGGAGTATCGGCTGGAGCAGTGCGATCTGGTGGTCGACTTCTGCGCCAGCACGGACGCCCCCAGTCCGGTCAGCCTCACCAGCCACGCCTACTTCAACCTGGATGGCGGTGGCGACATCCGCCACCACACCATCAGCCTCGACGCCGACCGCTACCTGCCCACGGATGACCAGAGCCTGCCGCTGGCCATCGCCCCGGTGGAAGGCCCCTTCGATCTGCGCGCCCCCCGCCCCATCGGCCAGGCGTGGCTGGACCACCCTCAGCAGCAGTTGGCCAAGGGGTACGATCACGCATTTCTGCTCAACAACAGCGATTTTGAGCCTGCTGATGAGCCGTTTGGTGGATCCAATCAGCCATGGGCCGCCCGGGTGATCTCGGGGGATGGCAAGCTGACCATGGCGGTCTACACCAATCAGCCCTCCCTGCAGTTCTACAGCGGCAACTGGCTGACCGGCACACCGGATCGTCAGGGCCGACCCTACCGGGATTACGACGGCTTCTGCCTGGAGGCCCAGCAATTGCCCGACAGCCCGAACCGGCCCGCCCTCGGCGATCCCTGGTTGCTGCCGGGGCAGCGTTATCGCCACCAGACCCGTTATCGCTTTATTCCTGCCCCCTGACAGCCCCGCTCGGGCAGACGAAGGGGCCCGGGCGCGCCGCCACGTCATGGCGGCCCCGATGGCACCGCCGAATCAGCCGGAGTGAGGCCCGCCGCAGGGCCCGTCGCTCCTCATTGCACACCAGCCCAAGGAACCGCACCGTGATGGATGACAACTACCTCGCCGCCCCCGACCGCTACCAGCGCCAGCCCTACCGAGCGGCGGGCCGCCACGGCCTGCGCCTGCCCGGCATCGGTCTGGGCCTTTGGCACAACTTCGGCGCCGGGAGCGATCCCGCCACCGCGAAGGCCATGGTGCACCAGGCGTTCGATCTGGGGATCACTCACTTCGATCTCGCCAACAACTACGGGCCGCCGCCGGGATCTGCCGAACTGGCCTTCGGCACGCTGCTCAAGAGGAGCCTAGCTCCCTATCGGGACGAGCTCATCATCGCCAGCAAGGCGGGCTACGTGATGTGGGACGGCCCCTACGGCGATGGCGGCAGCGCCAAGTACCTCTTCGCCAGCCTGCACCAGAGCCTGCGCCGTCTGGGCCTCGACTACGTGGACATCTTCTATCACCACAGGCCGGATCCCCGCACCCCGCTCGAGGAGACCTGCCAGGCCCTGGCCCTGATGGTGCGCCAGGGCAAGGCGCTCTACATCGGCCTATCCAACTACCCGGCCCCGCTCGCGGCCAAGGCTGCCGCCCGGCTGGCGGAGCTCGGCACCCCCTGCCTGGTCAACCAGCTCAAATACTCCCTGTTCCAACGCGATATTGAGCCCGACACCCTGCCGGCCTGCCGGGAGCACGGCATGGGGGTGGTCGCCTTCTCGCCCCTGGCGGGGGGGCTGCTGAGCGATCGCTACCTGGCGGGCATTCCCGCGGATTCCCGCGCCGCCAGTGCCAGCCCCTTCCTCACGGCGGACCAGATCACCGAGGAGAAGCTCGCCACCGTCCGCGCCCTGCATGCACTGGCCCTGCAACGGGGTCAGTCCCTGTCGCAACTCGCACTGCAATGGGTGCTGCGCGACCCCGTGGTGAGCTGCGCCCTGATCGGCGCCAGCCATCCCCAACAGATAACGAGCGCCGTCGACGCCCTGGGGCAGCCCCCCCTGGACGATGATCTTCAACAGAAAATCCTGTCCATACTGGCCTGACAGCACAAAGAGATCATAAAGCAGATGTCAACAGGCGTGACTGACCTGTCAGAACGTGACGGGGCAGTCATGGCTTCTGACAGCATGCGGCAAGCCGCGCCCTGCATGGTCCGCCAGCGCCCTTTCCCGGCCGGAACAGGGCGCTGAAATCCCCAATATTCACTGGTTGCCCGCGCGATTTTCCGCCATCATTGGCCGCCCCGACCCGTTCGGGGTTGATTTTATCCAGACCCCATAACCAAGAGATCTGCACCATGACCGAATCCTACGCCCTGTTCGTCGCCTTTGTGTTGGGCATAGTGGAAGGCCTGACCGAGTTCCTCCCCGTCTCCTCCACCGGCCACATGATCATCGTCGGCCACCTCCTCGGGTTTGAAGGACCCAAGGCCGCCACCTTCGAGGTGGTGATCCAGCTCGGCTCCATCCTGGCAGTGGTCGTCATGTTCTGGCGCCGCCTGTTCGGACTCATCGGCATTCACTTCGGTCAGAAACCGACCCCGGGCCACGCGACCCTCTCCCTAGTGCACGTCATCCTCGGCATGCTGCCCGCCGTGGTCGTCGGGCTGGCTATCCACAGCTGGATCAAGGCCAATCTGTTCGGGCCGGAAACCGTGATGTATGCCCTGGTGGCCGGTGGCATCCTGCTCATCATCGCCGAAAAGTTCCGCCCCGCCGTGACCGCGGAGACCCTGGACGACATCAGCTACAAGCAGGCCTTCGGCATCGGCCTGTTCCAGTGCCTGGCACTCTGGCCCGGTTTCTCCCGCTCCGGTGCCACCATCAGCGGCGGCATGCTGATGGGCATCAGCCGCCACGCGGCAGCGGAATTCTCCTTCATCATGGCGGTGCCCATGATGATCGCGGCCAGCGGCCTGGATCTCTACAAGAGCCGCGATTTCCTCTCCATGGCGGACTTCCCCATGTTTGCGGTGGGCTTCGTCACCGCCTTCGTGGTGGCCATGGTCGCCATCAAGACCTTCCTGGCGCTGATCCGTCGTCTCGACTTCATCCCGTTCGCCATCTACCGCTTCCTGCTGGCCTTCGTCGTCTACCTGGTCTTCGTGGCCTGATGGGCTTCGCCCCCAAGCAACACAAAAGGGACCCGAGGGTCCCTTTTTTCATGCCGTGATACCGCCTCAGTCGCGCGGCAGCCCGCTATCGCCGAGCAGCCGTGAGCCCGACTCAATAGAGGTGCTGACTGATGCCGTTGAGCAACCGTGACAACCCCTTGGTGAACTGCACGGGGGCATCTTGCACCGTGTAGCAGAGGCAGCCGTCCGGGGTGTGGGGGCTGTGGGCGTGGCTGGCGTCGCGCCAGATGAAATCCCCCGCCTGATAGCGGGTGTCGCCATCCTCGATGGTGCCCGCCAGCAGCAGGGTCAGCTCATATCCCTTGTGGGTGTGCTCGGGGATCCGGCCCCCCGCCTCGATGTGGAGCAGGTTGGCCCGCGCCCCCATCTCGTCCAGCGGCAGGCTGACCTGACGGATGGCCCCGAGATGACGCCACCTGGGGGCATGATGCCGTGCCAATGCCCGCGGCAGCCGGTAACTGTGACCCGCCACCCTGAGCTCTGGCCTCGGGCTCTCGGCAAGGGCGAGCGCCGCCTCCGTCGCCACCGGCTGTTGCAGTATGCCCGCCAGCATGGCATCGAATCCGGCGGGCAGCGCCTCATCCGGCGCGTCAGGGGCGAGATGCTGGCACGCCAGCGCCTCTTCAAATTCCTTCACCCGGGCGGCGCACTCGGGGCAGAACTCGCAATGGGCGGAGACACCGACGGCCAGCGGCAGAGGCAGCTCGTCGGCGGCGAAGGCGCGCAGCATGGGTTCAGTCGGATGGGTCTTAATCATGGCCTTGCTCCACTTGTTCCTTCAGTTTCTGTAGTGCCAGCCGCAGCCGGGACTTGATGGTGCCAAGGGGCACGCCGAGCCGGTCGGCCAGCTCCTGCTGGGAGAGCTCCTGCAGGTAGATGCCGCGCACCACCTGCTGCTGCGGCTCCGGCAGCGTGGCGACATAGTGGGCCATCTGGCGGGTCAGCACCGCGTCTTCACCGCCGCTCAGGTGCTCCTCTTCGGCCCGGAACTCCAGCAACGGCCAGATCTCCTCGGCGCAGAGCTCCTCCTTGCTGGCGCGGCGGCGGCGCAGCATGTCAAAGCTCTGGTTGCGCATCACTGTGTAGATCCAGGTGGTGGCGGCGCCCTTGTCGGGGTGATAGAGCCGTGCCTTCTGCCAGACCAGCAGCATGGTCTCCTGCACCAGTTCCATGGCGTTGGCTTCGCTGCCGAGGTGGCGCAGCCCGTAGCTGCGGATGCGCGGCGCGAAGTGGTGGAACAGGGTGGCGAAGGCAGCCTTGTCGGCACGCTCGGCCACCCGGACCAGCAAAGATGTGAGGTCGCCGTCTGGGTTGTCCATGGGGGGCGATGTCCTGCGTGGAGCCGATTGTGGTTGGCCAGTATATGCCATTGCGCCATCCCTCGCGTGTGGTGTTCACCCCCAATACGGTGAGCGAGGAAAAAGGATCACCGGGAAGGGGAATTCAATGGCTCGCGACCAGCAGACCGCTCAGCAGGGAGAGGGTGGGCTGGTTGTCCTTGGCCGCCACCAGCCACTGTTTTTGTTCCACCGGGATGGGCAGCACCTCCAGCCAGCGCTGGGCGACCCAGCTCGCATCCTCCCAGTCCGGCTCCGGATAGAGGGCCGCGTACTCCGGATAGTCGTTGAACACGTCCTGCAACGCCTTGGCCAGGGAGTGCTGATCCGCCTGGAGCCTGCCGCTCTGCCAGGGGGGCAGGGGCTCCACCTCGCCGACCCGCAGACCGTCCTCTTCCTGCCAGAGATCCGTGATACGCACCCGCTCCACCCCGAGTACCGTGATGCCGAGCAAACCATCGGGCAGCAGATCGAAATCGATGATGCGCACCCGAGTGGCGATGGGGTACATGTTGCGCAGCGCGTCGGGCTGGCGGGGGTCCAGCATGCAGAGCGCGAACTCCCGCTCCCGGGACTCGGCGATCATGCGCTGGTATCTGGGCTCGAAGATGCGCAGCGGCATGATGCCGCCCGGCAGCAGGTGAGCGGAGAGTGGAAACAGTACCAGTGTCATGGGAATCATCCTCCAACGGCGTCCTCAAAGGATACGACCGCCACGGGAAGCGGGATCATTCAGATCGAATCGCTATAAATAACCCTGCCATAATCAGGGGAAAATAGCCTGGACAAGCCGTTTCGTTATGCAGTAGAAATGGATAACCACCACTTATCCAAATCAATATCCTGCAATGTGGTGGAAAACGCAGTGAAATATCCGCCACACCTACGGGTGCGGGCCGTTCCTATAGTTTTCTCGGCCCGATGCGGGTAAAATTCACGCCCTTATCCAGTCAGTCACTTTTCGACGCGCAACCTCGGTGGTCAGTTATGAAAGAGCATATTCATCATCTACTTGAACAAACGGTAGCCAATCTCAAGTCCGCAGGCGTCTTGCCGGCCGACCTGGAAGCCCGGGTGCAAGTAGACCGATGCAAGGAGAAGGCTCACGGCGACCTGGCCACCAACCTGGCCATGCTGCTGGCCAAACCGGCCCGCAAGAATCCCCGCGAGCTGGCCGCTGCCATCATCGAGCACCTGCCCGCCTCCGATCTGATCGCCAAGGTCGAGATCGCCGGCCCCGGCTTCATCAACTTCTTCTTCGACCCGTGCTGGCTGGCCGGTCAGGTGAAAGCCATGGTGACCTCCGACAACGCCAACGTGAAGCTGCCGGCGCCGCAGACCGTGGTGGTGGACTACTCCGCCCCCAACGTGGCCAAGGAGATGGCGGTGCACCACATCCGCTCCACCGTGCTCGGTGACGTGGCCGCCCGCGCCCTCGAATTCCTGGGCCACAAGGTGGTGCGTGCCAACCACATCGGCGACTGGGGCACCCAGTTCGGCATGCTGATCGCCTATCTGGAGAAGATGGCCAACGAGCACGCCTCCGACATGGAGCTCAAGGACCTGGAAGCCTTCTACACCCAGGCCAAGCGTCACTATGACGAAGACGAAGCCTTCGCCGAGCGCGCCCGCAACTACGTGGTGAAACTGCAAGGTGGCGATGAGTACTGCCGCACCATGTGGAAGAAGCTGGTCGACATGACCATGGAGCAGAACCAGCGCAACTACGACCGTCTGAACATCTCCCTGTCCAACAAGGACATCATGGGCGAGTCCATGTACAACGACATGCTGCCGGAGATCGTTGCCGACCTGAAAGCCAAGGGGCTGGCGGTCGAGAGCGAAGGGGCTACCGTGGTCTTCCTGGACGAGTTCAAGAACAAGGATGGCGAGCCCATGGGCGTCATCATCCAGAAGAGCGACGGCGGTTTCCTCTACACCACCACCGACATCGCCTGCGCCAAATACCGTTACGAGAACCTGGGCGCCGACCGGGTCATGTACTTCATCGACTCCCGTCAGCACCAGCACCTGATGCAGGCCTGGACCATCACCCGCAAGGCGGGCTATGTACCGGAGTCCGTGCCCCTCGAGCACCACGCCTTCGGCATGATGCTGGGCAAGGACGGTCGTCCCTACAAGACCCGCTCCGGCGGCACCGTCAAGCTGGTCGACCTGCTGAACGAAGCGGAAGAGCGCGCCAGCGCCCTGCTGGAGAGCCGCAACAGCGACCTCTCTGCCGAAGAGAAGGCCCAGGTGGTGCACGCCATCGCCATGGGCGCGGTCAAGTATGCGGATCTCTCCAAGAACCGCACCACCGACTACATCTTCGACTGGGATCTGATGCTCTCCTTTGAAGGCAACACGGCGCCGTACCTGCAATACGCCTACACCCGTATCCAGTCCATCTTCCGCAAGGCCGGCGTCGATGCCGACACCCTGAGCGGCAAGGTGGTCCTGAGCGAAGATGCCGAAGAGACCCTGGCCCAGAAGCTGATCCAGTTCTCCGACGCGGTCAACGGCGTGGCGGACAAGGGGATGCCGCACCTGCTCTGTACCTATCTGTACGAGCTCTCCGGCAACTTCATGACCTTCTACGAAGCCTGCCCGATCAACAAGGACGGCGTGGACGAGGCGACCCGCCAGAGCCGTCTGCTGCTGTGCGCCGCCACCGCCAGGGTGCTCAAGCTGGGCCTGGGCGTGCTGGGCATCCACACCCTGGAGCGCATGTAATAGATGGCGACCCGGGATTACGTCGGCAACAGCCCGAGACGACGGGCGGGTGGCCGTAACATCAAGAAAGCGGCCCCTCGCCGCTTTCCTGTTATCCCGGCACTGCTGGCCGGGGCCCTGGTCGTCGGTTTCGGCGCCTTCCTCTACCTCATCAACGGCAAGGGCGCCGATGCCCCCACCATCGAAGAGCAGGTGAAGGCCAACAAACCCAAGGCACAGGGCAATACCCTGCCCCAGGAGAAGTGGAGCTACATCGAGCGGCTGGAGAACAAGCAGGTGGACATCATAGAGCCGCCGCCCCAGCCGGGCGTGCTGCCGCCCCCGCCTGCCGAGACCATGACCCTGCAACCGGAGAAGCTGCCCAAGCCGGTCGCGACCGACATTCCCCAGCCGGGAACCCCCATCGGTCAGGTGAAGCCCTATCAGCCGCAACCGGTGCAACCGGCCAAGCCGGCCACCGGTGCCCCGGTCGCCAGCGCCCGGGAGCAGGTGATCGATCAGAAGGCCGAGCGTGAGCGGATGGAGCGGGAGATCCGCGCCGAACTGGAGCGGGAGCGTGCCGAGGCCGCCAGGGCCAAGGCGGCGACCCAGACTGCACAGACCGCAGCCGCCGACGGTGGTCGCTACATGATGCAGTGTGCCGCCCTGCGCTCCCAGGATTCCGCGGAATCCCTCAAGGCGCGCATCGCCTTCACCGCCGGGCTCTCCTCCAGCCTGCAGGTAGTGAACGGGGCTGGTGGCGCCGTCTACAAGGTGATGGTCGGTCCCTTCAACGGCAAGGCGGCGGCCGATGCGGCCAACCGCAAGCTGCAGGGCTCGGGCATCAGCGGCTGCATCCCCAAGAAGGGGTGATCGCCGCGTCCATGCACAGGGCCGGGTGGCAACACCCGGCCCTGTTTCTTTTGGCGCCATCCCGCGCCCACCCGATCCCTCCCCCGCGATCCGTGCTCGGCACAGGCTTGAAAAGCCGTTTTGCCATCCCCATCTTTTCCTCCATGCACAGTCAGGCCGTCATTCGGCTCAAGCGAGGTAAGTAAAGTGACTACCATAGTTTCAGTTCGCCGCAACGGTCAGGTCGTCATCGGTGGCGATGGCCAGGTTTCTCTTGGCAACACCGTCATGAAGGGCAACGCCCGCAAGGTTCATCGCCTCTACAACGGCAAGGTACTGGCTGGTTTCGCCGGCGGCACCGCCGACGCCTTCACCCTGCTCGAGCGCTTCGAAGCCAAACTGCAGGCCCATCAGGGCAACCTGGAGCGCGCCGCCGTGGCGCTGGCCAAGGACTGGCGCACCGATCGCGCCCTGCGCCGCCTCGAAGCCCTGCTGGCCGTCGCCGACGAGCACAAATCCTTCATCATCACCGGCAACGGTGACGTGGTGCAGCCGGAGCACGATCTCATCGCCATCGGCAGCGGCGGCAACTTCGCCCAGTCCGCCGCCATCGCCCTGCTGGAGAACACCGAGCTCGACGCCAGGACCATCGTCGAGAAGTCCCTCAAGATTGCGGGCGACATCTGCGTCTTCACCAACGGCAACCACACCATCGAAGTGCTGGATTATTCAGCCAAATAAGCCGGCGAAATAGGGCTGCCAAATAAGGCCGCCAGCCAAACCCCATTTTCCAAGGGGTGGGCCCTGCCCGCCCCGGATACAGGAACGCCATCATGTCCGAGATGACCCCGAGAGAAATCGTCCACGAGCTGGACAGACACATCATTGGTCAAGCCGACGCCAAGCGCGCGGTCGCCGTCGCCCTGCGCAACCGCTGGCGCCGGATGCAGCTCTCCGAGGAGATGCGCCACGAGGTGACCCCTAAGAACATCCTGATGATAGGCCCCACCGGCGTCGGCAAGACCGAGATCGCCCGTCGCCTGGCCAAGCTGGCCAACGCCCCCTTCATCAAGGTGGAAGCGACCAAGTTCACCGAAGTGGGCTATGTGGGCAAGGAAGTGGACAGCATCATCCGCGATCTGACCGATGTCGCCATCAAGCTGGTGCGCGAGACCGAGATGGAGAAGATGAAATACCGCGCCGAGGAAGCCGCCGAAGAGCGCATCCTCGACGCCCTGCTGCCCAACCCGCGCAACAGCTGGGGTGAGGAAGAGAAAGCCGACAACTCCAACACCCGCCAGATTTTCCGCAAGAAACTGCGGGAAGGTCAGCTGGATGACAAAGAGATCGAGCTGGATCTGGCCGCCTCCCCCATAGGTGTCGAAATCATGACCCCGCCGGGCATGGAAGAGATGGCCAACCAGTTGCAGGGGCTGTTCCAGAACCTGGGCCAGAACCAGAAGAAGAAGCGCAAGATCAAGGTCAAGGAGGCCATGAAGGCGCTGATCGAAGAAGAAGCAGCCCGCCTGGTCAACCCGGAAGAGCTGAAGCAGAAGGCCATCGCCTCCGTCGAGAACAATGGCATCGTCTTCCTCGACGAGATCGACAAGATCTGCAAGCGCGGCGAGAGCTCGGGCCCGGACGTTTCCCGTGAAGGGGTTCAGCGCGACCTGCTGCCGCTGGTCGAGGGCTGCACCGTCAACACCAAGCACGGCATGGTCAAGACCGATCACATCCTGTTTGTCGCCTCCGGTGCCTTCCAGATCGCCAAGCCGTCCGACCTCATCCCCGAGCTGCAGGGCCGTCTGCCGATCCGGGTCGAGCTGACCGCCCTGACCACCGAAGACTTCGAGCGCATCCTGACCGAGCCGAACGCCTCCCTGACCGATCAGTACAAGGCCCTGATGGCCACCGAAGGGGTCAACATCGAGTTCACCCAGGATGGTATCCGCCGTCTGGCCGAAGCGGCCTGGCAGGTCAACGAGCGCACCGAGAACATCGGCGCCCGTCGTCTGCACACCGTGATGGAGCGGCTGATGGAAGACATCTCCTATGACGCCTCCGAGAAGTCAGGCGAGACCTTCGTCATCAACACCGACTACGTCAACGCCCACCTCGGCAAGCTGATTGAAGACGAGGATCTGAGCCGCTTCATTCTGTAACCGGTTGATCGATAACGAGGAGCTGAGCGGTTTACTATCCTGCTCAATCCCATAGCAAGACGCCTCCCCTGTGGAGGCGTCTTCGTTTTCAGCGTTCTCCCGACTCGCAGCCGTCCCGGGCCACATCACCCTGCACGGCACGCTCCCCCCTTCCCGCCAGCCAGAGCGCACTCATCAGCAGCAAGCCCGTCAGGGCGAAGGTGGCCCGTGTGGCAAACGCCAGCTCGTCCGCCGTCGCGAGGGCGAGATCGGGCCGCCCTACCAGGGCGGCGAACAGGCCCCCCAGCCCCGCCGCCCCCGTCAGCTGACCCAGGTTGCGCGACAGGGTCAGCAGCCCGGCCACGGCGCCACGGCTCGCCCCCTCCGCCTCCCCCACCACGGCGCTGTTGTTGGCGGTCTGGAACAGGGCATAACCGGCGGTGAGCAGCAGGATGGGCAGCAGGTAGCCGAGGGGCCCGAGCGCCCTGTCAAGCAAGGCCAGCAAGACGGCGGCCACCACCATGAGCCCCAGGCCGAGGCGCACCACAGGGGTCGCCCCCACCCTGTCCACCAGCCAGCCGGCGGGCATGCCGGACAGCGCCGCCAGCAGGGGCCCCATGGAGATCATCAGCCCCACCGTCCCCATGTCGAGGGCAAAGGCGCCGTGCAGGTAGAAAGGACCGATCAGCATCGTCGCCACCATGACGCTGGCCACCAGCGCACTGGCGATGATCCCGCCTCTTCGCCTGGATGCCCCCAACAGCGCCAGGGGCAGCAGGGGGCGACGGGCGCCCGAGTCGGCACGCACGAAGAGCACCATGGCGGCGAGCGCCCCTATCCCCGGCCAGACCCCGAGTGGGCTGCCCCGGGTCAGTGCCAGCCCGTAGCAGAGCAGCGCCGTCACCAGCAGCAACAGACTGGTGAGCGGGAGGCCTCCCTCGGCAGAGCCCGCCTCATCCCGGGGCAGATCCCGCCAGGCACACCCCAGCGCAAGCAACGTCAGGGGGAGCAGCAGCAGGAAGGGAGCCTGCCAGCCAAATCCGCCGATCAACAGGCCGCCAAAGGAGGGGCCGAGCGCCGTGCCGCAGGCCGACAGGGTGCCGAGCAATCCCATGCTCCAGCCCCGTCGGGCTGGCGGCACCAGCTCTCCTGCCATGGCCAGGGAGAGCACCAGCATGCAGGCCGCACCGGCCCCTTGCAGGGTGCGAGCGGCAATGAGCCAGCCAATGGAAGGGGCCAAGGCGCACAGCAGGGAAGCCAGCGCAAAGACCCCGGTCCCCCAGAGCAGCAAGCGACGCCGCCCCAGACGATCCCCGAGCCGGCCCGCCACCACCGTCAGACTGGTGATCCCAAGCAGGTAGGCCACCAGCACCCATTGCAGGCTGGCGAAGGGTACGCCGAAGTCCTGCCCCAGGGCAGGCAGCACCAGGTTGGCCATGCTGCCCGCCAGCATGGGCAGCAGGGTGGCGAGCCCGAGCCCCACGAGGCCAAGACGGCGCGTCACAGGAGGGGAAACAAGAAGTGGTGTGGACATGGCAGTCTCTCCGGCAAGTGATGATGCACTCAGGCTAGCGGGGGAGATGACAAGGCGGAAGACGCACGGATTGCAGCTTATAGTTGCATCAGACGCCATATGAAGAGACGGCAACTCGCGTATCATGAAGGGGTCGGCCCGTCAGGCGCCGCCTGCGAGGAGACGACCATGACCCCGGATTTCAACCTGCTGATCACCCTGGATGCCCTGCTGGAAGAGGGCAGTGTGGCGGGCGCCGCCAGACGGCTAGGCCTGAGTGCTTCCGCCATGAGCCGGGCCCTGGCAAGGCTGCGGGAGACCACGGGGGATCCGCTGCTGGTGCGGGCGGGACGCGGCCTGATCCCCACCCCCCGGGCGCAGACCCTGCGGGATGAGGTCGCCCGCCTGGTTCAGGAGACCCGGGCCGTGCTGCGCCCCCAGCAGGAAGTAGACCCGGCGAGCCTGGAGCGCACTTTCCGCCTGCGATCCAGTGACGGCTTCGTGGAGGCGGTGGGCCCCGCCCTGCTGGCGCGCCTCGCCGTCGAGGCCCCAGGGGTGCGGCTCCACTTTCTGGCCAAACCCGACAAGGAGAGCGGCCCCCTGCGCCGTGGCGAGCTGGACTTCGAGACCGGGGTGATCGGCGCCACCACGGCCCCCGAGCTGCGCACCCAGGCCCTGTTCCAGGACCACTTCGTCGCCGTGGTGCACCCGGACCACCCCCTCTGCGACGGCACCCTGACCGTGGCGCGCTATGCCGCCGCGCGCCACGTGCTGGTCTCCCGCCGGGGGCAGCCTCACAGCCCCATCGACGAGATCCTCGCAGGCCAGGGGAAGAGACGCACCATCACCACCCTGGTTCCCGGGTTTGCGACGGCGCTGGCCCTGGTCAGGGAGAGCAATCTGGTGGCGACGGTGCCGCACCTGCACTGCGCCAGCCTGCTCGGCGATCTGGTCACCCTGCCCCTGCCCTTCGCTCTGCCAGGGATCCGGGTCGCCCTGCTCTGGCACCCCAGTCAGGATGCCGATCCGGGCCACCGCTGGCTGCGCGCCCTGATACGGGACACCTGTGCCCGGCCCCCCTATCACACCGGGGCCACCGACACCCCCTGATCCGGGTCAGGCAGCTCCCGGCTCCATCACCAGCCTCTTGTGGCCCGGGCACCCGCACCCGGGGCCTGAAGCGCCTGTCACCACCCCGTCACACCGACATGTCTGTGGCTTGGGCACAAGTGGTGGATCCTTCCCCCTGCCGGACGGGGATCACGGCCCCTCAGAGCGGGGCGGATCACATTGCGGGCAAAAAGATCCTGCCGCCCGCTTCCGCATTTTTTATACGGTCGTATAATTGCGTACAAAATGCATACACCAGGAGCGCCAGCCAGATGCACCCCACCCGTCAGAAACTGCTCGATACCGGCCTCGCCATCGCCACCGAGAAAGGGCTGCGCGGCCTGACGGTGCGCGAGCTGGCGGCGGCGGCCGAGGTGAACCTCGGCTCCTTCGTCTACCACTTCGGCAACCGCGACGCCTTTATCGACGAGTTGGTGGAGCTCTGGTACGCCCCCCTCTATGACGAGCTCAAGGCCGTGGCAGCCAAAGGCTCCTACCCCTCTGCCATCGCCATGTTCGAGGCCACCATGGAGGCGCTGATCGGGCTGGTGGCGCGCCAGCGCGGCTTCATTAACCACCTGTTTGGCGATGCCCTGGCGGGTGAAGGGGCGGCCCAGCGCTTTCTGCTCAGTCTGCCGCGCCGTCATCCCCTGCTGCTGATCGAGCAGGTACGGATGGCACAGGCGGAAGGGTCGCTGGTCGCGGGTCACCCGCTCCAGCTGATGATCTTCATCATGGGGTCGGTCGGCCTGCCGCTGGTGATCGCCGGCAGCGGTCGCCAGCTCGGCTGGCTGCCCGAACAGGCCGCCCCCTTTCTCAGCCAGATAGACAACTCCGAGGCCGCCAGACAACGGCTGATATGGGCCCTGCGCGGCCTGCGCCCCACCGACATGAAAGAAGGAGAAACGGCATGAAACAACGCATCGCGATGCTAGCTCTGCTGCTGGCCGTTCTCGGTGGTGACCTCTGGCTGCAGAGCCATCCTCAAGGAGAAGCAGCATGAAACAACGCATTGCAATCCTGGCCCTGCTGCTAACTGTTATCGGTGGCTACCTCTGGTGGCAGGGGCGCCCGGCCGACGGCTCCATCCTCTACGGCAACGTCGATATTCGCGACGTCAATCTGGCCTTTCGGGTCGGCGGCCGCGTCGATCAGGTGCTGGTCGATGAGGGAGATAGCGTGAAAGCCGGTCAACTGCTGGCCCGCCTCGATCCGGCTCCCCTCACCCACAGCCGCGACAGCGCCCGCGCCAATCTGGCTGCACTCACTGCCGCCAACGCCCTGATGCACAAAGGCTATCGCAGCGAAGAGACCGACCGCGCCCGGGCCGCACTGGCCGCCGCCGAGGCCGCTGCGCTGGAGGCCGACCAGCAGTGGCGCCGCCAGAGCGCATTGGCCGCCACCGGCGCCATCTCCCGCGGTCAGCTCGATACTGCCCGCTCCCAGCGGGATCAGACCCAGGCGCAGGTGCGCTCGGCACGCGAACAGCTCGCCCAGCTCGAAACCGGCTACCGCCCGGAGGAAATCGCCCAGTCCGATGCCCAGCTGGAAGGGGCCAAAGCGGCGCTCGCCAGTGCCGAGCTGGCGCTGGCGGATGCCAGCCTGACCGCCCCCAGCGACGGCATCATCATCAGCCGCGCCATCGAGAACGGCAGCATGGTGCAGAGCGGAGCGACCGCCTTCAACCTCTCCCTGACCGCGCCGGTCTGGGTGCGCGCCTATGTGGAGGAGCCCTGGCTCGGCCACTTCCCGAGCGGCGCCAGGGTGACCCTCACCACCGACTCGCGGCCGGACAAGCCCTATCACGGAGTAGTGGGATTTGTCTCGCCCACCGCCGAGTTCACTCCGAAATCGGTGGAAACGCCGGATCTTCGCACCCACCTCGTCTACCGGCTGCGCATCGTGGTACAGGATCCCGACCCGGCCCTGCGCCAAGGGATGCCGGTCACCGTCAGGCTGGCCCCATGAGCTGCGCCATCTCCCTCGAGGGGCTCACCAAACGCTTTGGCGATCGGGTCGCCCTCAACGCCATCTCGGCCACCATTCCGGCTGGCGGCATCACCGGGCTGGTCGGCCCCGACGGCGCGGGCAAGAGCACTTTGCTGCGCCTGCTGGCCGGTCTGCTGATCCCCGAAGCGGGCACCATCCGGGTGCTGGGGCTGGACCCGGTGAGCGAGGGGGATCTGCTGCGTCAGCGCCTCGGCTACATGCCCCAGCAGTTCGGCCTCTACGAGGATCTCAGCGTGCTGGAGAACCTCACCCTCTACGCTGACTTGCGCGGCGTACTGGAGCCCGAACGCACGCCCACCTTCGCGCGGCTGCTCGCTTTCACCGATCTCGCCCGCTTCACCGCAAGGCCGGCGGGCAAGCTCTCTGGCGGGATGAAGCAGAAACTCGGGCTGGCCTGCGCCCTGCTCGGCACCCCGGATGTGCTGCTGCTGGACGAACCGGGGGTCGGGGTCGATCCCATCTCTCGCCGCGCCCTCTGGCAGATGGTGCGCGAGCTGGCCAAGGGGGGAATGACGGTGCTCTGGAGTACCGCCTATCTCGATGAGGCGGAGCTGTGCGACCACGTGCTGCTGATGGCGGATGGCGAGGTGCGCACCAGCGGCACGCCAGCCGATCTGATGGGGGCCATGGCCAGCCGCTGCTGGCTGCTGGAGGCGGGGCAACTGGATGGCCGCGAGCGGCGCGCCCTGCTGCGCCGGGCACTGGCTCACCAGGCGGTGATGGATGGCGCGGTGGCGGGGGAGCGGGTTCGCCTGCTGCTGCACCCGGGCATGACGCCCCCACCGCTGGCAGAGCTGCATCTCGCCAACGGCGCCTTTCAACCGGCCCAGCCCCGGTTGGAGGATGCCTTTATCGACCTGCTCGGCGGCGGCCCCGGCGGTGAGTCGAGTCTGGCAACCGGGATGCGCGAAGCGGAACTGCCGCAGGGGGTCTCCCCCGAGGCGGTGATCGAGGCGCGCCACCTCACCAAGCGCTTCGGCGATTTTTCCGCCACCGATGATGTCAGCTTTGCGGTGCGCCGCGGCGAGATCTTCGGCCTGCTCGGCCCCAACGGGGCGGGCAAGTCCACCACCTTCAAGATGGAGTGCGGCCTGCTGCGCCCGAGCGAGGGACAGGCGCTGGTAACCGGCATCGATCTGGCTCACAGCCCCTCGGCGGCACGCCAGCGCCTCGGTTACATGGCGCAGAAGTTCTCCCTCTACAAGCAGCTTACCGTGGCGCAGAACCTCTCCTTCTTCGCCGGTATCTACGGCCTGTTCGGCCGCCACCAGCAGACGCGGATCGATGCCATGGTGACGGCCTTTGCCCTCGCCCCCTGGCTCGATCAGAAGGCGGAATCCCTGCCGCTCGGCCTGCGCCAGCGCTTATCGCTCGCCTGCGCCCTGCTGCACGAGCCGCCGCTGCTGTTCCTCGACGAGCCCACCTCCGGGGTCGATCCGGTGACCCGGCGCGAGTTCTGGTCGCACATCAACGCGCTGGCCGATCACGGCGTCACCGTGCTGGTCACCACCCACTTTATGGATGAGGCGGAGTATTGCGACCGCATTGCCCTCATCTATCGCGGCAAGCTGCTGGCGCTCGGCACTCCGGACGATCTCAAGGGGCTGGCCGCCAAAGAGGCGGCGACCTCTTTGCCAACCGGCTCCTTGCCGACCTGTTCTTTGCCAACAATGGAAGAGGCCTTTATCACCCTGGTCGAGCGGGCCAGCGAGGAGGACGCATGAGCATCAACCGTCGACGACTGCTGGCCCTCTGCCGCAAGGAGTCGCTGCAAATCGTCCGTGACCCGAGCAGCATCCTCATTGCCTTCATCATGCCGGTGGTACTGCTGGTGGTGATGGGTTACGCCATCAATCTGGATGTGGACCACCTGCGCCTCGGCATCTGGCGTACCGATAGCGGCGCCCCGGCGGTGCGGCTGGAGCAGGCCCTGCGCGGCTCAACCGCGCTGGAGATCCACAGCGGCCCGAGCAAGGAGTCCCTGCTCGCCAGTCTGGCCCGTGGCGAGATCCGCGGCCTGCTGGTGATCGATGACGGCTTCTCCCGCGCGCTGGCCGGTCAGGGTAATGGCACGCCGCAGGCGCTGCTGCTGACCGACGGCTCCGAGCCCAACACCGCCAACTTCGTCACCAACTATGTGCAGGGGATCTGGCAGGGGTGGCTCGCTGGCGAGGGGGTCGCCATGCCGGTGTCGATAGAGAGCCGCGCCTGGTTCAACCCGGCGCTGGTGAGCCGCAACTTTCTGGTGCCGGGCTCCATTGCGGTGGTGATGACCATCATAGGGGCCCTGCTCACCTCGCTGGTGGTGGCGCGGGAGTGGGAGCGCGGCACCATGGAGGCGCTGCTCGCCACCCCGGTCACCAAGGGGGAGCTGCTGCTCTCCAAGCTGTTGCCCTACTACGGCCTTGGCATCATCGCCATGCTGCTCTGCCTGCTCTTCTCGATGGCGGTGATGGCGGTGCCGTGGCGCGGCTCCCTGCTGCTGCTCTTTCTGGTCACCAGCGTCTTTCTCGGCAGCGCCCTCGGGCTCGGGCTGTTCCTCTCCACCGTGATGCGCAGCCAGTTCAATGCCGCACAGGCGGCGCTGATCGCTGCGTTTCTGCCCGCGGTGATGCTGTCGGGCTTCGTGTTCGAGATCGCCAGCATGCCACCGCTGCTTCGGGCCATCACCCACCTCATTCCGGCCCGTTACTTCGCAAGCTCCCTGCAGACCCTCTATCAGGCGGGCAGCGTCTTCTCGATCCTGCTGGTCAACGGTTTCTGTCTGCTGCTGCTGGCCGGTTTCTGGCTGGCCCTGACCGCCCGCAAGACGCGGCGCACTCTGGAGTAACCCATGCTGATCCGACTCTGGTGGCTGATCCGAAAAGAGCTGCAGGCCCTGATGGGCAACACCCAGGGGCGCTTTCTGCTCATCATGCCGGTGCTGCTGCAAACCGCCCTCTTCCCGTTCGCCGCCACCCTGGAGGTGACCGGCAACACGCTGGCCATCTACAACCAGGATGGCGGAGCCCAGAGCCGCGAGCTGCTGGAGCGCCTCACCCATATGCCCGCCTTCACCACCATCATCCCGGTGCAGGGCGAGGCGGGCATGACCGAGGCCATCACCGAGCAACAGGCACTGCTCGGGCTGATTATTCCGGGGGATTTCTCGCGCCGGCTGGCGCGGGGCGAACCGGCCAAGGTGCAGTTGATCATCGACGGACGCCGCTCCAACGGCGGTCAGGTAGCGGCGGGCTACATCAGTCAGGTGATCGCCCGCTGGCAAAGTGAAGGCAAGGGCCAACCCGAGCTGGCGGTACGCAACCTCTACAACCCCAACGTCGAATTCCACTGGCATATCCTGCCGGCCCTGGTGGCCATCATCACCACCACCGGCTGTCTGATTGTCACCGCCCTCTCGGTCGCGCGGGAGCGGGAGGAGGGCACCTTCGATCAGCTGCTGGTTTCCCCCCTCACCGCAGGCTGGATCATGGCGGGCAAGGCGGTGCCCGGCATCCTGGTGGCGGTGGGACAAGGGTGCATAGTCGCGCTGGCCGCCCGTTTTGTCTTTCACCTCCCCTTCGCAGGGAGCCTCAGTCTGCTGCTGGCGGGCATGGTCTGCTACGGGCTGGCACTGGCCGGGATCGGGCTCTTCATCTCGTCGTTCTGCTCGACCCAGCAACAGGCCTTTCTCGGGGTCTTCTCCTTCACCGTGCCGGCGGTGATCCTCTCGGGCTATATCTCGCCGGTGGAGAACATGCCCCAGGTGTTCCAATGGCTGGCGGCCATCGACCCCCTCACCCACTTCATCGTGCTGCTCAAGGGGGTCTTTTTGAAGGGGCTCGGCTGGTCGGCGGCCTGGCCCCTGATCTGGCCGCTGCTCGCCATCGCCGGCGTCACCCTGTCGCTGGCGCTCGCCATGTTCCGCCGCCATATCGTCTGACTCGCCACCTTGCTCAGCTGATGCCCATTGATACCGGTCTCGCCAGTGCGAGACCGGTCTTTTTCCGACAGAAGTTTTCACTCCCCGGTAGTTGGTAAACCGGGCTTTCCCTCCACCATTCCTCACCCCGAGCCAGCCCAGAAATCATCAACTGGTATACCTATTTTTGTATAGTATTGAATTTTCTCGAATTACCCCTTAGGAGATATATAAATAGACACTTGATTTGCATCAATCGCCCACACCTGCCGACTGGGTAGCCTAGCCCCAGAATGATGTTTTATTACTCCAAACTTGAGGCAACTATGAGCAAAGTCAGACTGGTCGTTGTGGGCAACGGCATGGTGGGGCACCGCTTCATCGAAGAGCTGATCGAGCGGGCCGATCCGGGCCGCTACGAGATCACCGTCTTCGGTGCAGAACCCCGTCCCGCCTACGATCGCGTCCATCTCTCCTCCTACTTCTCCCATCACACCAGCGAAGATCTCTCCCTCGTCAAACCCGGCTTCTACGACAAGCACGGCATCCGCCTGCTGCTCGGCGAAGCGGTGAAAAAAATCGACAGGGCCAACCGCGAAGTGCACTCCAACAAGGGCACTGTGGTCGAGTACGACAAGCTGGTGCTGGCCACCGGCTCCTACCCCTGGGTGCCGCCCATCCAGGGCAGTCAGCACCATGAGTGCTTTGTCTATCGCACCATCGAGGATCTGAAAGCCATCCGCAGCGCCGCCAAGAGCGGCAAGAGCGGGGTGGTGATCGGGGGCGGTCTGCTTGGCCTCGAAGCCGCCGGCGCCCTCAAGGCGCTGGGTCTCGAGACCCACGTGGTGGAGTTTGCTCCTGTGCTGATGGCCGAGCAGCTCGACGGTCAGGGCGGCCAGCTGCTGCGCCGCAAGATTGAATCCATGGGCGTGCAGGTACACACCAGCAAGAGCACCAGCGAGATCCTGATGCATGGCGGCGAGCAGGCGAAACACCGCCTCGCCTTTGCCGACGGCAGCCAGCTTGAAGTGGACGTGGTGGTCTTCTCCACCGGTATTCGACCGCAAGATACGTTGGGCCGCTACGGTGATCTCGCCATCGCCGAGCGCGGCGGCATCGTCATCGACGATCACTGCCTCACCTCCGACCCCGACATCTACGCCATCGGCGAGTGCGCCGCCTGGCAGGGCCGCTTCTTCGGGCTGGTGGCACCGGGCTACAAGATGGCCCAGATCACCGTCGACCACCTGCAGGGCGGCGACAGCCGCTTCGAAGGGGCGGACATGAGCGCCAAGCTCAAGCTGCTCGGCGTCTCCGTCGGCTCCATCGGTGATGCCCACGGCCGCACCCCGGGCAGCCACAGCTATGTGTTCCAGGACGATCAGGCCGGCGTCTACAAGAAGATCGTGGTGAGCGAGGACAACAGCCGATTGCTCGGCGCCGTGCTGGTGGGTGACGTGGAAGATTACGGCAACCTGCTGCAGATGATGCTCAACGCCCTGCCGCTGCCGAGCCACCCGGATACCCTGATCCTGCCCGCCTACGCCGGAGCCAAACCGACCCTGGGGGTGGATGCCCTGCCGGAGAGCGCCCAGATCTGCTCCTGCTTCGACGTCTCCAAGGGCGACATCGCCAAGGCGGTGGCCGAGGGGCACACCACGCTGGCCGCCATCAAGCAGCACACCAAGGCCGGCACCGGCTGCGGCGGCTGTGTGCCGCTCATCAGCCAGGTGCTCAACGCCGAGCTGGTGAAGCAGGGCATCGAGGTCAACAACCACCTCTGCGCCCACTTCCCCCACTCCCGTCAGGAGCTGTTCCACCTGGTCAAGGTGGAGGGGATCAAGAGCTTCGACGAGCTGCTGGCCAAACACGGTCAGGGCTATGGCTGCGAGGTGTGCAAACCGACCGTCGGCTCCATCCTCGCCTCCTGCTGGAACGAGCATGTGCTGAGCCCGCGCAATATCCCGCTGCAGGACACCAACGACATCTTCCTCGGCAACATGCAGAAGGACGGCAGCTACTCCGTCATCCCGCGCATGGCCGGCGGCGAAGTGACCCCGGAAGGGCTGCTGGCGGTGGCCGAAGTGGCCCGCGACTACAAGCTCTACACCAAGATCACCGGCGCCCAGCGCATCGGTCTGTTCGGGGCCCAGAAGGATGATCTGCCCGCCATCTGGCGCAAGCTGCTGGCGGCCGGATTCGAGACCGGTCAGGCCTACGCCAAGGCACTGCGCATGGCCAAAACCTGCGTCGGCAGCACCTGGTGCCGCTTCGGCGTGCAGGACAGCGTTGGCCTCGGGGTCTTCCTCGAGAACCGCTACAAGGGGATTCGCACCCCGCACAAGATGAAGTTCGGCGTCTCCGGCTGTACCCGCGAATGTGCGGAGGCCCAGGGCAAAGACGTCGGCATCATCGCCACCGATGCGGGTTGGAACCTCTATGTGGGCGGCAACGGCGGCATGAAGCCGCGCCACGCCGACCTGCTGGCGTCTGACCTCGACCGCGAGACCCTCATCAAGCTGATCGACCGCTTTATGATGTTCTACGTCACCAGCGCCGACAAACTGCAGCGCACCTCGGTCTGGCTCGGCAACCTGGAAGGGGGCGTCGACTACCTGCGCGAAGTGATCGTCGACGACAAGCTGGGGCTGGCCGAGACGCTGGAGCGCGATATCCAGACCCTCATCGACAGCTACGAGTGCGAATGGTCGCGCACCCTCAACGAAGAGGAGGCGCTCAAGCGCTTCAGCCACTTCATCAACAGCGACAAGCGCGATCCGGACGTGCAGTTCGTCAGTGAGCGCGACCAGCACAGACCCGCCACTCCGGCCGAGCGCATCCCCGTCTACCAGATCGAGGTGGAGACCAAATGATGAAATTAGCCTGCCAACTCAACGGCATCCTGATGGGCTGCATGGACGTTTGCGCCCTGCTCGATAGCCAGTCCATCCAACTCGAGGTGGAGATTAAGCGATGAAACTTGCCTGCCAACTCAACGACATCCTGCCGGGCACCGGCGTCTGCGCTCTGATCGAGGGTCGTCAGATCGCTCTGTTCCGCCCGAGCGCGGCGGCCGAGGTGTTCGCCATCGACAACCGGGATCCCTTCTTCGCCGCCAACGTGCTGTCGCGGGGCCTGATTTGCGAACACGACGGCGAGCTCTGGGTGGCCAGCCCGCTCAAGAAGCAGCGCTTTCGCCTGAGCGACGGCCACTGTTTCGACAACCCTGCGATGTCGGTGCAGAGCTACCCCGTTGAAGTGCGCGACCAGCAGGTCTGGGTCGCCGTCTAACACCAGACCCCACCCCGGCCCTCCCCTTCACAGGTGAGGGAGCAAAAAGCCCCTCCCCCTGAACAAGGGGGAGGCTGGGAGGGGGTTGAAGAAACAGTCAGGGTTGCCCGCGGGCGGCCCTCTTGAAGGAAACAAAGATGTATACCGAAACCATCAACAAGTGCGCCGCCAACGCGGCCCGCATCAACCGCTTCGAGCGCAGCGACAAGCTCGGCTTCTGGCTCAGCTCCGCCATGGCGGGGACCTATGTGGGCCTTGGCATCATTCTCATCTTCACCCTGGGCAACCTGGTGGACCCGAGCATCCGTCCGCTGGTGATGGGGGCCACCTTTGGCATCGCCCTGACCCTGGTGATCATCGCCGGCTCCGAGCTGTTTACCGGCCACACCATGTTCCTCACCTTCGGGGTGAAGACCGGCAAAATCACCATGGCCGACCTGCTGCGTATCCTGCCGCAGACCTGGGCGGGCAACCTGATTGGCTCCATCCTGGTGGCGCTCATCTACTCCTACGGCGGCAGCCTGCTGCCGGACGCGGGCAGTCTGGCCCACAAGGTGGCGCTGGCCAAAACCCAGGCACCTGCCCTGACCCTGTTTATGAAGGGGATCCTCTGCAACTGGCTGGTCTGCCTCGCCATCTGGATGGCGCTGCGCACCGAGGGTGCCGCCAAGTTCATCGCCATCTGGTGGTGCCTGCTGGCCTTTATCGCCTCCGGCTACGAGCACTCCATCGCCAACATGACCCTGTTTGCCCTCTCCTGGTTTGGTGCCCACTCGGATGCCTACACCCTGGGCGGCATCGGCCACAACCTGCTGTGGGTGACCCTGGGCAACACCGTCTCCGGCATCCTCTTTATGGGCCTCGGCTACTGGTATGCCACCCCGAAAGCTGAGCGCCCGGTCGCGGTGAGCGAAACCACCAGCACCGCCAACCAGACCCGAACCGCCTGATCCGGAGGCCCCATGGACTACTTGCCCATCTTTTGCCGACTCGACAACAAACCCGTGCTGCTGGTCGGCGGCGGCGAGGTAGCAGAGCGCAAGGCGCGCCTGCTGCTGGATGCCGGTGCCCAGCTCACCGTGGTCGCGCCCGATCTCGACCCCGAGCTGGCGGAGCTGGCTGCCAACGGGAACATCGAGTGGCTGGCCGGTGAATTCGCGCCGCAGCAACTGGCGGGCAAGTGGCTGGTGGTGGCCGCCACCGATCGGCGCGAGGTGAATGCCCTGGTCTACCAGAGCGCCAATCAGGCGCGGATCTTTGCCAACGTGGTGGATGACCCGAAACGCTCCAGCTTCATCATGCCGTCGATCATCGACCGCTCGCCGCTGATGGTGGCCATCTCCTCCGGCGGCAAGGCCCCGGTGCTGGCCCGCTTGCTGCGGGAAAAACTGGAGGCCCTGCTGCCGCAACATCTGGGCGCCGTCGCGGCCTTCGCCGGCAGCCTGCGGGAGCGGGTCAAGGCCCGCTTCGCCACCATGGGCGAGCGGCGCCGCTTCTGGGAACGGCTGCTCGGGACGGATCGGCTCGGGCAGGCGCTGGCACGGGGCGATAGCGCCTCTGCCCACCAGCTGGCCGACAGCCTGTTTGCCGACGAAAGCCAGAGCGCTGGCGAGGTGGTGCTGGTCGGTGCCGGCCCCGGCGATCCGGGTCTGCTCACCCTGCACGCCCTGCGCCAGATGCAGCAGGCGGACGTGGTGGTCTATGACCGGCTGGTCTCCGACGAGGTGATGGCGCTGGTGCGCCGCGACGCCAAACGCATCTTCGTCGGCAAGCAGGCGGGCAACCACTGCGTACCGCAGGAGGGGATCAACCAGCTCTTGCTGGAAGAGGCCAAGAAGGGGCAGCGGGTGGTGCGGCTGAAGGGGGGCGACCCCTTCATCTTCGGCCGTGGCGGCGAGGAGCTGGAGACGCTGGTCGGCAGCGGCATCGGTTTTCAGGTGGTGCCGGGGATCACGGCGGCCAGCGGCTGCGCGGCCTACGCCGGTATTCCGCTGACCCACCGCGATCACGCCCAGAGCGTGCGTTTCGTCACCGCCCACGGCAAGGGGGGCGCCCGGGATCTCGACTGGCCGCTGCTGGCCAAGGACAAGCAGACGCTGGTGTTCTATATGGGGCTCTCATCCTGCGCCACCATCCGCGAGCAGCTGCTGGCCCACGGCAAGGCGAGCAACACCCCGGTGGCGCTCATCGAGCGCGGCACCCAGCCCTGCCAGCGGGTCATTCGTGGCACCCTCGATCAGTTGCCCGCGCTGGCGGTGGGGGTCGAAAGCCCGGCGCTGATCATGGTGGGATCCGTGGTGACCCTGGCCGACCAGCTTGCCTGGTTCGGGCAAGGATGCACCGCCGACGCGGCCCTGGCCTCGGCCTGATCGCTGCATCCATTCCAACGCCACCCTCGGGTGGCGTTTCTTTTTCTGCATTTACTGTCATAACCTCTTGTTTTGAGTCTGGTATCCTATGGGGACTGTCCGCCGGATCACCGAATTCAGGAATTCTGCTTCATGTCCCTCCCCCCCAAGAACAGCGCCAAACAGCGTGAACACGACAGAGCCCGCATCCTCACGCTGCTGCTGGCCGATGACGCCCTCACCGAGAGCCTGCTCGACCCGCAAGGGGAGCAGGACGCAGAGCTTCGGAACCAGACCAGCGAGCTGACCCGGCTGGTCAACAGCCTGCCCGCCGCCGATATCGCCGATGCGCTGGAGTCCCTGCCGCCGGACGAGCGCCACGTGCTGTGGCAGCAGGTGGATGCAGACAAGCACGGCCAGATCCTGGTGGAAGCGTCGGAGACGGTGTGGGACAGCCTCATCAGCGGCATGAGCGACAAGGAGCTGCTGCACGCCCTGAGCACCCTCGACATCGACGACCAGATCTACCTGGGCCAGCACCTGCCCCGCAACCTGATGGGGCGGCTGCTCACCTCCATGGCGCCGGTGGACAGGGACAAGGTGCGGGAGGTGATCCGCTACGGCAAGCACACGGTCGGCGCCATGATGGACTTCGAGCTCATCACGGTGCGGCCCGACGTGACCCTGGCCACCGTCCAGCGCTATCTGCGCCTGCGCGGCCAGATCCCCGAGAACACCGACAAGCTGTTCGTCACCGATCGGCGCAACCGGCTGCAGGGGGAGCTGCCCCTCACCGCCGTGCTGCTGCACAAGCCCGAAACCCTGGTGAGCGACGCGATGGAGAAGGATCCGGTCACCTTCGATCCGGAAGACAACGACGAGGCCGCCGCCCGCACCTTCGAGCGGGACGACCTGGTCTCCGCCGCCGTGGTGGATGCTAGGGGCAAGCTGATGGGACGGCTCACCGTCGCCGAGGTGGTGGACCTGGTCTATGAGGAGAGCGACACCGACCTGCGCCGCATGGGGGGGATCAGCGAGGAAGAAGATGTGTTCGCCCCCGTCTCCAAGGCGGTCAAGACCCGCTGGGCCTGGCTCGCCATCAATCTCTGCACCGCCTTCGTGGCATCGCGGGTGATCGGCCTGTTCGAGCACACCATCTCCCAGCTGGTGGCGCTGGCGGCCCTGATGCCTATCGTCGCCGGGATCGGCGGCAACACCGGCAACCAAACCATCACCATGATAGTGCGGGCGTTGGCGCTACAGCACATCCAGACCGGCAACGTCTCCTTCCTGCTGTGGCGCGAGCTGGGGGTAGCCCTGATCAACGGCCTGGTGTGGGGCGGCATCATGGGCATCGCCACCTTCCTGCTCTATCAGGATGCGGCGCTGGGCGCGGTGATGACGCTCGCCATGATCCTCAACCTGCTGGTGGCGGCCCTGATGGGGGTCATCATCCCCATGACCATGAGCCGGCTGGGGCGCGACCCGGCGGTGGGGGCCAGCGTGATGATCACCGCCATCACCGACACCGGCGGCTTCTTCATCTTCCTGGGGTTGGCGACCCTGTTTCTGCTCTAGGGCCCGAGGCTGACCGTCTGCGGCTCCTGCCATGACGCGGGGCCGCTTTCGCGCAAAACGGCATTTCCCGCCACTGGGCAAGGAATAGTCGTTGAAATGCCAACCCCACTCCTTATACTGGATCCACCTGTTTCCAGCGGTGGATCTGACACAATGGAATACAACACTTCAGAACTGTGCGACATCTATCAGGACATGGTGGATGTACTCGAACCCATGCTCTGCTCCTTCGGCGGCCGCGCCTCTTTCGGCGGCGTCATCACCACGGTCAAATGCTTCGAATCAAACGGCCTAATCCGTGAACTCGTCAAAGAGAACGGCGTTGGTCGCGTGCTGTTGATCGACGGTGGCGGCTCCATGCGTCGTGCCCTGATCGACAGCGAGATCGCCACCACGGCGGCGGAAAATGAGTGGGAAGGGATCGTCTGCTACGGTTGCGTCCGTGAGGTCGATATCCTGGAAGATCTCGACATCGGCATTCAGGCCCTGGCGGCCATTCCGGTGGGCGCCGACAGCAAGGATATCGGGGAAACCGATCTGCCGGTCAACTTCGGCGGCGTCACCTTCCTGCCGGACGACCACCTCTATGCCGATACCACAGGGGTGATCCTCTCCCCCGATGCCCTCGACATCGAGTAAACAGCGCTGAGTGAAAATGGGAGCCCTGGCTCCCATTTTTTATGCCCGCTGATGGCGGAAAAGACGCAAAAAAAGAGGGCCAGTAAACTACTGGCCCCTTAACTGGAAGCAATGTGAGCAATGTCGTGCCTTCACAAGAAGTCCATCACGTTGGAACAAATGAAGTCTTTCCCGGAAAACAAGTTAACAATAATCATTCTCATTTAACTGTGCAAGCCTTATTTGTGAAGATCACAAAAAAATTGACCACCCATGGGGGTGGTCAATCTCATCAGGCTTGTCGCGTAGCAGCTTGCAGGCCAGCCAATCCGGCCTCCCCCACCAGCTTGCGGCTGAGATAGCGCAGCAGCACACCGTAAAGCGGCACAAATAACCCCAGACTTATCAGCAACTTGAATACGTAATCCACGGTCGCGATCTCGACCCAGTGCTCGGCCATGAAGGGATCCGTGCTGCGCCAGAAGGCGATGCTGAAGAAGGCGATGGTATCCACCAGATTGCCGAACAGGGTGGAGGCCGCCGGTGCCACCCACCAGGCTTTCAGCAGGCGCAGGCGGTTGAACACCACCACATCCATGAACTGTCCCACCAGATAGGCCATAAAGCTGGCTAACGCGATCCGGGCAACAAAGAGATTGAACTCTGCCAGATTGCCCACCCCCTGGAAGCTCCCTTCGAAGAAGAGTACCGAGAGCACGTAGGATACGGTCAATGCCGGCAGCATCACGGTCTGGATGATCTTGCGCGCCAGGCCTGCGCCGAAAATCCGCACCGTCAGATCGGTGGCCAGGAAAATGAACGGGAAGCTGAAGGCACCCCAGGTGGTGTGGAAGCCAAAGATGGTGATCGGCAGCTGCACCAGGTAGTTGCTGCTGGCAATGATCAGGATGTGGAACAGCGAGAGACGCATCAGTGCCGTCTGGTACTGAGCCGGAGTCAGGTTCATATTGTGACCTTTTTGGTTAATGGGGTTAGGGAACCCATATCGCCACCATGGCGATAATCAAGGGGCGAGATTATACGCCCCCAAATTGATAGTTCAATCTTTATGCGGTTATCTCAAGGGATTGACTCGCATCGCACGCCAAGCTCACTCCCGGGACTGCCGAGCCAGCCAGAGCAGCGCCTCCGCGTCATCCGGCTGCACCGCCGCCAGCCAGCAGCCGCTGTAATGTTCGTACTCGAGCCGAAAGCGGCTGCCTTCAAACTCCAGCAGCCAGCTGTGGCGATCCGCCCCCCACTCCCGCTCGAGGGCCGCCAGCTCCCACTCCTGCAACAGGGCCTCTGCCAGAGTCGGGAAGCTGTCCCAGTCAAGGCCCGGGCAGGTCAGCATCACCACCCCGGCTTCCCTGTCTGTCTGCGTGATACGCCAGTTCATCTGCGGCTCCTCAACTGCTGCACGAGAGCTCGCCCCCGCAATACCAGCCCGGATGCGGGGTGGCGAGATCCTCGTATTCCGGTTGCTCATCATAGGGGTGCTGCAGGGCCGCAAACAGCCGCTCGAACGGCGCCATGTCGCCCCGTTCAGCCGCCTCTATTACCTGCTGGGCCAGGGCGTTGCGCAGCACATACTTGGGATTGACGGCGTCCATCTGCCCCTTGCGCACGCCATCCTCGCTCCCTTCCCGGGCGAGGCGCGCCCGATAGGCCTCAAGCCACCCCTGCCAGACGGCAGGATCGGGCAACAGGGCCAGCAGGCTGGCGGGCCATGCTCCCTCTCGCGTCACCTCACCGAGACGTCGCAGGAAGAGGTGGTAATCCACCTTGTGCGCCGCCAGCAGCCGGAACAACTCGCGGAACAGCGCCGGATCCTCCTCTTCCCACACCGCCAACCCCAGCTTGGCGCGCATCAGCTCGGAGTAGTGCAACATCAGCTGGTGCTCGTACTGGGCCAGGGCCGACGCGAGCGCGTCGCCATCCACATGGCCGGCCAGCGCCTGGGCCAGCTTCTGCAGGTTCCAGTAGCCGATCGCAGGCTGCTGATCCAGCGCATAGCGGCCATCCGGATCCGAGTGGTTGCAGACGAAGTCCGGCACATAGGCGTCGATGAAACCATAGGGGCCATAATCCAGGGTCAACCCGAGCAAGGACATGTTGTCGGTGTTCATCACCCCGTGACAGAACCCCGCCGCCTGCCACTTGGCGATGAGCCGCGCGGTGCGGCGAACTACTTCGGCAAACAGCTCGGCGCCATCGGTCAGCTCGGGGAAGTGGTAACACCGCGCATAGTCGATGAGGGCCGGGATCTTCTCCCCCTGCCCGCTCCAGGCGAAATACTCGAAGTGACCGAAGCGCAGATGGCTCGGCGCGGTGCGCAGCACGGTCGCCCCGCTCTCCACCTGCTCCCGGTAGACAGGCTCGTCACTGCCCAGCAGCACCAGAGCCCGGGTGGTGGGAATGCCGAGGGCATGCAGCGCCTCGGAAGCCAGGTACTCGCGAATGCTGGATCGCAGCACGGCACGGCCGTCGCCGAAGCGGGAGAATGGCGTCTTGCCCGCCCCTTTGAGGTGCAGGTCCCAACGGCCCCCATCCGGCGCCAGCTGCTCTCCCAGCAGCAGGGCGCGGCCATCCCCGAGACGCGGGCTGTAGCCGCCGAACTGGTGGCCCGCATAGACCTGAGCCACCGGCTGCATGCCCGGCAGGGGCTGCCCCTGGCCGCAACAGGCGAGCCACTGCGCCTCGCTCACCTTCCCGAGCCCCAGCTCCCCAAGCAGCGCACGGTTCAGATGCAGCAATCTGGGGCCATGCAGCGGCTGCGGGGCAACGGGCTCGCAAGCCCAGGGGAGTTCGGTGGCAAAAGTGTTGATCAACTTCATGGTGATGAGGGTTGTCCCTGCGTATGCTCGTGTCACTCTTTATACCGCCGTCGGCTCGTCGAGGCTAACAGGCGATCACGATTATTCATTTCAAGGAGAAGACGATGCCAAAGTGGGTCTATACCCTGCCCCTGCTGGCGCTTGCCTGGGGCCATCAGGCCAAGGCGGCCGACATAGACGCAGGCAAGGCCAAATCCGTGGTCTGTGCCGCCTGTCATGGCCCGGATGGCAAGGCGAGCGTCCCGATCTACCCCCACCTCGCGGGCCAGAACCAGGCCTATCTGCTCAAGCAGATGAAGGCGTTCAAGGAGGGGGCCCGTACCGAGCCGCTGATGGTTCCCTTCATGGCGATGCTGACCGAGGCGGACATGGAGAATCTGGCGGCCTATTACGCCAGCCTCAAATAATGCATGGCGCCGACCAACGGGCGCCTTTCCACTGTTTGTTGTGCCAGCCTACCGACGGCAATAGTCGATGATCAGGTCCATAAAGGCCTCACCGAAGCGCTCCAGCTTGCGGTGACCGACACCGTTGACCGCCAGCATTTCCTCCTCGGTCATCGGCATGAGCTGTGCCATCTCCACCAGGGTGGCGTCGTTGAACACCACATAGGGCGGCACCTCTTCATCCTCGGCGATCTGCTTGCGCAGGGCGCGCAGCTCCTTGAACAGCCGCTTGTCGTAGTTGGCGTTGTCGAGCAGGCCGTTGCGCTTCTCCTTGCGGCTGGAGATGGGCTGCAGGCGGGGTACCGCCAGTTCCAGCTTCATCTCGCCGCGCAGCACGGGGCGGGCCGCTTCGGTCAGCTGCAACACCAGATTGCGGGTGATGTTCTGGGTCAGCAACCCCTTGTGGATCAGCTGGCGGATGACGCTCATCCAGTATTCGTGGCTCTGATCCTTGCCGATGCCGTAGGTCGAGAGCTTGTCGTGACCGTGATCCTTGATGCGCTGGTTCAGCGATCCGCGCAGCACCTCCACCACATAACCCACCCCGAAATTCTGACCCACCCGCCAGACACAGGAGAGCGCCTTCTGGGCGTCTTCGGTGCCGTCATAACTCTGGGGCGGATCGAGGCAGATGTCGCAGTTGCCGCACGGCTTGTCGTTGTATTCGCCGAAGTAGTTGAGCAGCACCTGACGGCGGCAGGTCTGCGCCTCGGCGAAGGCCGCCATCACGTTGAGCTTGTACTGCTCCACCTGCAGCTGCTGGGGGTTTTCGATGTTGTCGAGCAGCCGGCGCACCCGCCCGATGTCGGCGGGATCGTAGAGCAGCAGCGCCTCGGCCGGAGTGCCGTCACGCCCGGCGCGGCCGGTTTCCTGATAGTAGGATTCGATGTTCTTCGGGATGTCGTAGTGCACCACGAAGCGCACGTTGGGCTTGTCGATGCCCATGCCGAACGCCACCGTCGCCACCACGATCTCGATGTCATCCTTGAGGAAGGCCTCCTGGGTCTGCTGACGCAGCTCCAGCGGCAGACCGGCATGATAGGGTGCCGCCTTGCAGCCGTGACGGGATAGCCGCTCGGCCACCTCCTCCACCCGATTGCGGCTGGAGCAGTAGACGATGCCGCAGTTGCCCTTCTGGCTCTGCACGTAGCGCAGCAGCTGCTCCGCCGCCTTGAACTTCTCCACCAGGCTGTAGCGGATATTGGGCCGATCGAAGCTGGCGGTGTGGATGAAGGGATCGTTCAGTTCCAGCCGGTGCAGCATGTCGCTGCGGGTCGCCTCGTCGGCGGTGGCGGTGAGCGCCACCACGGGCACCTGGGGGAACCACTGCTTGAGCCGTCCCAGCGCCGCATATTCCGGCCGAAAATCGTGCCCCCACTGGGAGACGCAGTGCGCCTCGTCGATGGCGAACAGGCCGAGGGGCAGCTCCGCCAACCGGTCCATGAACTCGTGCTGCAGCAAACGCTCGGGGGACACATAAACCAGCTTGATCTCGCCTCGGCGCATGGCGGCAAAGTTCTGGATCATCTCCTCCCGGCTCAGGGCCGAGTTGATGTAGACCGCCGCCACGCCGTTGGCACGCAGGGTGTCGACCTGATCCTTCATCAGCGAGATGAGGGGGGAGACCACCACCCCGAGCCCAGGTCGCAGCAGCGCCGGGATCTGGTAGCAAAGCGACTTGCCGCCGCCGGTGGGTTTGAGCACCAGGGCATCGCGCCCTGCCACTATCTGCTCGATGATCTCGAGCTGGCCCGGCCGAAACTGCTGATAGCCAAACACCGCCTGCAACAAGGCAAGGGGATTCTCTGGCTGAGGGTCAGGCAGGGTTTCGGCAATGACGGTCATGGGCTCTCCTTTGGGGTCGCCATTCTAAAGCAGCCGCCGCCCACAATAAACCTGCCATTGCGAGTGTTAAGGAAGTGTTGCAGACTGGCTGGGGTTTTTACTCGGCTTTGATGACAGGGCGGACTCAAGGAATGAAACAGATGCTCAAGAAGATGGCGCTCAGTGGCATAGCCAACCTGTTCGCCGAAAAGATGCCCTTCAACAAGCTGATCGGCATGCAAGTCACCCACTACGACTTCGATAAAGTGGAGCTGCGCATCAAGATGGAACAGAAGCTCATCGGCAACCCTTTCCACAACATACTGCACGGCGGCGTCACCGCCAGCCTGCTCGACGTGGCGGGCGGCATGATAGTCGCAGCCTCCTGCATCGACGAGCTGGAGGACTTCTCCCCCAGCTATCTCAAGGAGCGCTTCTCGCGGCTTGGCACCATCGATCTGCGGGTGGACTATCTTCGTCCCGGTCGCGGCAACGAGTTCATCGCCACCGCCCACATCATCCGGGCAGGCAGCAAGGTCGCGGTCGCCCGCATGGAGCTGCACAACGAAGAGGGCACCCACATCGCCTTTGGCACGGGCACCTACCTCGTCGGCTAATGGTTTTTATTGCATAAAAAGTGCGCTTCTAAGCTGATTTTAATCATTAGAATTCTTACCCCCTCCTCCGCTCAGGGTCCATACTGAAAGTCGGGATTCTGTGCAGAGGGAGGATTGCAGACGATGAGCGCGATACTGGCTACCCAACCATCCAGAGCCTTGCTGACACGACTTGAGGCCATGCGCGAAGAAGTGCAGACCCCAGAGTGCCGTCACTGGTTGGAACAGGAGCTGGAGGGGTATTCTCTCTGTTCACCCCTGCCCTGGTATCGCATCATTGCCTGTCGGCAACGCGGTCACTTCCTGAATCTGAAGACGGGGAAATATCTGACTTGCCATATCGGCAGCCAAACGCTAAGCCAACGCGACCTGGCCCAAGTTCAGTTCATCTATGCCCGTGAACCCGCCGCCCACTATTTACTGCGTCACGATTCCCATATCGAGCCCTGGCCGGAATCACTGCTGGAAGCGTATCGAGAGCAGCTGATCCCTGGTCATCTCTGCCTGCAAGCCTGGCATGAGCCCGTGTCTTCGCTGCGTTCACAACTGATGGAGGGAATAGCACATTTCATTAGTGAGTACCCCAAGCATGCGGCCCTGCAAACCCAACACGGTTTCAAGGCATTGCGGCATCAACACTGGCATATCTGAATGAGCGCCTGGGGCGCAAGGAGGGCACCATCGACAAGACCCATAACGAGATTGTCACAATCTAGAGTGCCGGAGTCAGGATCAGACTCCACCAGTGGGGCCACCGAGCGGTGGCCCTTTTAGTTGGGCAAATGAGGGGGATCGGAGCAGGAACAGGAACAGCAATCGACAATGGAAATGTCAGCTTTGCTTCAACAGACCAAATGCGAAAAGGCCGCTCATTGAGCGGCCTTTTCAAATGTGGTCGGTGTGAGAGGATTCGAACCTCCGACCCCTTCGTCCCGAACGAAGTGCGCTACCAAGCTGCGCTACACACCGATGTCTGCGGGGCGAGAATTTACCGAAAGCCCCGACCCGACACAAGCCTTTTTTTGCATTCACTCTAAAAAAATGGCTTTACGCTCAATAATTCAGCGAGTAGCAGCAAAAATCGCCACAAGGCATCTTTCCGCCTGCCTTCAGCCCTGTCGAGACAACCTGAACTCGGTCGGCCCCAGCAAACGCCGGCTCCAATCCGCCACCACTCCATGTTCCAGCCAATGAGCCGCATGCTGGCGCCAGTTGGGAGAGAGCGCCGGGTTCTCCAGCAGCAGTTGCAGCTCTTCCTCGTTGCGGGCCTGGTTGAACAGGATGTCGGCGGTGCGCTTCACCGTCAGCTCAGGGTAGGGTCTGTCCACCAGTGTCAGCTCCCCCTGCGGATCCACCCTTCCCTCTTCCAGCACCCGCAGCAGCCAGCCACAGCGGCCACTCAGCTGCATCACCTGGGAGAGCTGGCTATAGCCAAAGCGCTGGTTGAGCTTGAAACAGGGGGATCTGGGCTGACTTATCTGGATCAGCGCCTCTCCCAGTCGATAGACATCGCCGATGCAGGCCTGCGCCTCGGTCAGCCCCGAACCAGAGAGATTCTCACCAAAGGCAGCAGGCTGCCAGGGTGTGCGTGGTACAGGCAGCCCCAGCGCGGTTTGCCAAGTCTTCCACCAGGTGTAGTGCTCCGCCGGGTAATGGTGCAGGGCCCGATCCGGGCCGCCATGATGGCGTCTGTCGCTCTGCTCATCCCCGCGAAGGCCGAGGAAATCACACCACAGAGGGGCGTCGGCAGGCTGCTTGTGGATGGCACTGATGAGGCCGGGGGCCTGCTCTGGGTTCAGTTCGGCGCTCTGGCCGATGAAGAGGGAGATCCGCATTCCATTCTCCTGACGGATGGGGGAATGCGGATCTTATCACGGGGCAGGTCAGGCAACTGCCTGCATCTGGGTAGTCATGGCGATCTCGGCGCGACGGCGTTTCTCCGCCCGGGCCATCAGATACCAGCTACCGAAGGTGAACAGGGATACCGACAGCAGGATCAGGCTCGCGATGGCGTTGATCTCGGGCTTCACGCCGAGGCGCACCGCCGAGAACACTTCCATCGGCAGGGTGGTCGAACCCGGGCCGGAGACGAAGCTCGCCAGCACCAGGTCATCCAGCGACAGGGCGAACGACATCATGCCACCCGCCGCCAGCGACGGGGCTATCATCGGGATGGTGATCAGGAAGAACACCTTCCAGGGCTTGGCTCCCAGGTCCATGGCCGCCTCCTCGATGGAGAGATCCAGCTCCCGCAGCCGCGCCGACACCACGATCGCCACATAGGCGGTACAGAAGGTGGTATGCGCTATCCAGATGGTCAGCATGCCCCGCTCCGCGGGCCAACCCACCAGCTGGGCCATGGCCACGAACAGCAGCAGCAGGGAGAGACCGGTGATCACCTCGGGCATCACCAGCGGCGCCGTCACCATGCCGCCGAACAGGGTCCGGCCACGGAAGTGAGGGATCCGGGTCAGCACGAAGGCCGCCACCGTCCCCAGCGCCACCGCCGCGATGGCAGTGTAGAAGGCGATCTCCAGGGAGCGGAACACGGACCCGATCAACTGTTTGTTGTCGAGCAGGCCGAAGTACCACTTGAGCGACCAGCCTCCCCACACCGTCACCAGCTTGGAGGCGTTGAAGGAGTAGATGACCATGATGATCATGGGCAGGTAGATGAACAGCAGACCCAGCCACAGCATCAGCTTGGCAAAACCGAAACGTCTCATGCCTTGCCCTCCAGCTCTTTGGCCTGGTTGCGGTTGAACAGGATGATGGGAATGATCAGCACCGCCAGCATCACCACCGCCAGGGCGGAGGCCACCGGCCAGTCACGGTTGTTGAAGAACTCCTGCCACAACACCTTGCCGATCATCAGGGTCTCCGGACCACCCAGCATCTCGGGGATGACGAACTCGCCCACCACCGGGATGAAGACCAGCATGCAACCGGCGATGATGCCGTTCTTGGAGAGTGGCACCGTGATCTGCCAGAACCGGGTCAGGTTGCGGGCACCCAGATCGGAGGCCGCCTCCAGCAGGCTCTGGTCGTGCTTGACCAGGTTGGCGTAGAGCGGCAGCACCATGAACGGCAGGTAGGAATAAACGATGCCGATATAGACCGCCAGGTTGGTATTGAGGATCTGCAGCGGTTCGTCGATCACCCCGATGCCCAGCAGGACACTGTTGAGCAGGCCGTTGTTGCTGAGGATCCCCATCCAGGCGTATACCCGGATCAGGATCGCCGTCCAGGTCGGCATCATGATGAGCAGCAGCAGAACGGTCTGGGTCTCCTTGTTGGCCCGCGAAATGGCGTAAGCCATGGGATAACCGATCAACAGGCAGAGCAGGGTGCTGACCAGGGCTATCTTGAGGGACCCCAGATAAGCCGCAATGTAGAGCTCATCCTCCTGCAGCAGCAGGTAGTTGCCCAGGTTGAGCAGTATGGTGAGCTGATTGTCTGCCCAGCTCACCACGTCCGTGTAGGGCGGGATGGCCACGTCCGCTTCGGCGAAGCTGATCTTCACGACGATGATGAAGGGCAGCAGGAAGAAGAGGAAGAGCCAGAAGAAGGGGATGCCGATGACCAGCTGCCGCCCTCCCACCTGTTTGAGTCGTCTCAATGCCTTCATGATTGCAGCACCACGCCGCTGTCATCTTCCCAGTAGAGGAACACCTGGTCATCCCAGGTCGGCCGTTTGCCGTGGCGTTCGGCATTGGCGATGAAAGCCTGAACGATTTTGCCCGAGGGCAACTGGATGTGATACACGGAATGGCCGCCCAGATAGGCGATGTCATAAACCTCGCCTTTGGTCCAGTTGAAGTCCGGATGCTCGATCTCTTCCGGCTTTTGCAGGCTCATCAGCAGTTTTTCCGGACGCAGGGCATAGGTGACCTTCTTGTTCTCCGCCCGGGAGCTGATGCCGTGACCCACATAGATGGGCTGCTCCAGATCCGCACAGGCGATGATGGCGTGGTCCTGCTCATCCTCCACCAGCAGGCCGTCAAACAGGTTGACGTTGCCGATGAACTCGCACACCAGCCGGCTGGCCGGGGTTTCGTAGATGTCCATCGGGCTGCCGATCTGCTCGATGCAACCGAGGTGCATGATGGCGATCCGCTCGGCCATGGTCATGGCTTCTTCCTGATCGTGGGTCACCATGACGCAGGTCACGCCGACCCGCTCGATGATCTCGACCAGCTCGAGCTGCATGGTGGAGCGCAGCTTCTTGTCCAGCGCCCCCATGGGCTCGTCCAGCAGCAGCAGCTTGGGACGCTTGGCCAGGGAACGGGCCAGGGCCACCCGCTGACGCTGACCACCGGAGAGCTGGTGCGGCTTGCGGCGGGCGTACTGGGTCATCTGCACCAGCTTGAGCATCTCTTCCACCCGGGCATCGATCTCCGCCTTGGGCAGGCCATCCTGCTTGAGGCCGAAGGCGATGTTCTGGGCCACCGTCATGTGGGGGAACAGGGCGTAGGACTGGAACATCATGTTGATGGGGCGTTCATAGGGCGGCATGTCGGTAATGTCGACGCCGTCGAGGAACAGCCGTCCTTCCGTGGGTCGCTCGAACCCGGCCAGCATCCGCAGCAAGGTGGACTTGCCGGAGCCGGACCCACCCAGCAGGGCGAAAATCTCGCCCTTGTGGATGTTGAGAGACACGTTGTCGACCGCCAGCGTTTCGTCGAACTGCTTGCTTACCCTGTCTATTTTGACCAGCACTTCTTTACGCTGCTGGCTGCCCTCGAGGGCTTTCTTGTAGGCACTGGAGGCTATCGCCATTACCAAACTCCCAAAGGTGATTCCGGCCTGGGCCGATCCATCAATACAATCTGGCGCCCCGGGATGGGCGCCAAGGTTAGGTTCCGGATTTGATCTTGGTCCAACTCCGGGTGATCAGGCGCTGCACCGAGCGGGGATGTGCTTCCTGCACATACAGACGCTCAAGCACCGCCTGGGGGGGATAGACTGACTCGTCCTCGCGAACGGCCTTGTCCATGAACTCTCCCGCCTTGATGTTCGGGTTCGCGTAACCCACATAGTCGCTCACCTTGGCGATGACCTGCGGTTCGAGAATGTAGTTGATCAGGGCGTGAGCCTCTTTCACGTTGGTGGCATCGGCCGGGATCGCCATCATGTCGAACCAGAGATTGCCACCCTCCTTGGGGATGCTGTAGGCAATCTTGATCCCCTTGCCCGCCTCCTCGGCCCGGGACGCCGCCTGCAGGATGTCGCCGGAGAAACCCGCCGCCACGCAGATGTTGCCGTTGGCGAGGTCACCGATGTACTTGGAGGAGTGGAAGTAGGCCACATAGGGGCGCACCTTGAGCAGCTGCTCTTCGGCCCGCTTGATATCCGCCGGCTCATGGCTGTTGGGGTTGAGCCCAAGGTAGTTGAGGGCAGCCGGGATCATCTCGTCCGCCGAATCGAGGAAGGCCACGCCGCACTGGGAGAGCTTCTTCATGTTTTCCGGCTCGAAGATGGTCGCCCAGGAGTCAATCTTGTCGACACCCAGCACTTCCTTGATCTTGTCGACGTTGTAACCGATGCCGTTGGTGCCCCAGAGGTAGGGCACGGCGTACTGATGGCCCGGATCCACCTTCTCGAGCTGCTTGAGCAGCAAGGGGTCCAGGTTGCTCAGGTTTGGCAGCAGGGTGAGGTCCAGCTTCTGGAAGGCCCCCGCCTTGATCTGCTTGGCCAGGAAATTGTTGGAGGGCACGACCAGATCGTAGCCGGTGCGTCCGGTCAGCAGCTTGCCTTCCAGCGTCTCGTTGGAGTCAAACACGTCGTAGACGGTCTTGATCCCGGTCTTCTGCTGAAAGTCACTGAGGGTGGTCTCGCCGATATAATCGGACCAGTTGTAAAAATGAACCACAGGGGCTGCCTGGGTCAGATTTGCAAACCCCAGGGTCAGGGCCAGCGTTGCCATCTTGGTCATGTGCACTTATCAGTCCTCATTTGTGTGATTTTGCCAGTCGCGCATCCATACGCGCCGTCCAACCTGTCGGGTGGTCACCACCCTCCCGGCCGAACTGCGGACCGGGAGGGGTACTCGTCACTCTTACTTGCCTGACTTGATCTTGGTCCAGCTGCGGGTCATCAGACGCTGCACCTTGGCCGGCAGATCCGGGAAGGTGTAGATCTTCTTGAGGGTATCCGGCGTCGGGTAGATACCCGGGTCGGTACGGATCGCCTCGTCCACCAGCGGCGTGGCCGCCTTGTTGCCGTTCGGGAACTGCACCACGTTGGTGATGTTCGCGATCACGTCCGGCTTCATCAGGTAATTGATGAAGGTGTGGGCCGCCTCGACGTTCTTGGCATCCGCCGGGATGGCGATCATGTCGAAGAAGCTGCCCGCCCCCTCTTTCGGAATGGTGTAAGTCAGGCTGACACCGTTCTTGGCCTCGGCGGCACGCGCCTTGGACTGCTGCAGGTCACCGGAGTAACCCACTGCCACGCACAGGTTGCCGTTGGCCAGATCCGAAATGTACTTGGAGGAGTGGAAGTAGGCGGTGTAGGGACGGATGGAGAGGAACAGCTCCTCCGCCTTCTTCAGCTCGTCCGGCTTCTGGCTGTCCGGCTTGAAGCCCAGGTATTGCAGGGCGGCCGGCAGCATTTCAGTCGGCGAGTCGAGGAAGGAGACACCGCACTCCTTCAACTTGGCCATGTTTTCCGGTTTGAACACCAGATCCCAGGAGTCCACCGGTGCCTTGTCACCCAGCACGGCTTTCACCTTCTCCGGGTTGTAGGCATAACCGATGGTGCCCCACAGGTAAGGAATGGAGTACTGGTTACCCGGGTCGCTCGGTTCGAGCGCCTTGAGCAACGAGGTATCCAGGTTTTGCCAGTTGGAGAGCTTGGACTTGTCCAGTTTCTGGAACACGCCCGCCTTGATCTGCTTGGCCAGGAAGGGGTTGGACGGCACCACGATGTCATAACCCGAGCTGCCCGCCAGCAACTTGGCTTCCAGCACCTCGTTGCTGTCGAACACGTCGTAGACCACCTTGATGCCCGTCTCTTTCTGGAAGTCTTCCAGGGTGTTCGGCGCGATATAGTCGCTCCAGTTGTAGACGTGCAACACCTTGTCTTCGGCCATCGCCGCGCCGCTCATCATGACCAGCGCCACCGAGGCTGCAATCATTCCCGTTTTGAAAGACATCGTCCTTGTCTCCTAAGCAAATTGTATGCGCAAGCCAACCTGCCCGGCGCCCGTCTATCCCCGCAGCTTTGCCGCCGTCAGATCCAGACTGAGCCTGGCCAGATTGACCAATTCATCCACCTGTTCCTCGGTGATCACCAAGGGGGGCGATATGATCATGGTATCGCCGACCGCCCTCATCACCAAGCCATTGTTAAAGCAGAACTCCCGACAGGTCATACCGGCCTGCAGCTCAGCCGGGAAGCGGCTGTTGGTCTGCTTGTCCTGCACTATTTCCAGCGCGGCCACCAGGCCTTTGCCACGGGTTTCGCCCACCAGCGGATGGTCCGCCAGCTCCGCCCAGCGACGCTGCAAATAGGGGCCGATACTATCATGAACTCGCTTAACTATGCTTTCGTTTTGCATAAGCGTAATGTTGGCAATGGCCACGGCGCAGGCCACCGGATGACCGGAGTAGGTGAAGCCGTGGTTGAACTCCCCCCCCTCTTCCACCAGCACCTTGGCGACCCTGTCCCCCACCATCACGGCCCCCATCGGCAGGTAGCCGGAGGTGATCCCCTTGGCCAGGCACATGAGGTCCGGCTTGATGCCAAAACCCTCGCTGGCGAACCAGTGGCCGGTGCGGCCAAAGCCGCAGATCACCTCGTCGGCGATGAGCAGGATGCCGTACTTGTCGCAGATGCGCTGGATCTCGGGCCAGTAGCTGTCGGGCGGAATGATGACGCCGCCGGCGCCCTGGATCGGCTCGCCGATGAAGGCGGCCACCTGGTCCACCCCCAGCTCCAGAATCTTCTCCTCCAGCTGACGGGCACGGGCCAGCCCGAATTCGTGGGCGCTCATCCCCTGCCCCTCGCCGAAGTGATAGGGCTGATCGATGTGCACTATGCCGGGGATCGGCAACCCGCCCTGGGCGTGCATCCCCTTCATGCCGCCTAGGCTGGCCCCGGCCACGGTGGAGCCGTGGTAGGCATTGTGGCGGCTGATGATCACCTGCTTCTCCGGCTGCCCCTTGCTGGCCCAGTAGTGGCGCACCATGCGCAGCACGGTATCGTTGCACTCGGAACCCGAGCCGGTGAAGAAGACGTGGTTGAGGTGGGAGGGCGTCACTTCGGCCAGCAGGGTGGCCAGCTCGGCGGCAGGCGGGTGGCTGGTCTGGAAGAAGAGGTTGTAGTAGGGCAGTTGCTGCATCTGGCGGGTGGCGGCGTCCACCAGCTCCTGGCGACCGTAACCCAGGTTGACGCACCACAGACCCGCCATGCCGTCCAGAATGCGCTTACCTTCAGAGTCTTCCAGATAGACCCCCTCGGCACGGGTGATGATGCGGCTGCCTTTCTTGTTCAGCGCCTGAAAATCGGTAAACGGATGCAGATGATGGCTGGCTTCCAGTTGCTGCCACTCACGGGTGGTGTGCTGCATTGCTTGCTCCTCGGTTCCTTCGATTCGGCGAATCTTGTCGCCATTCATGAGGGCACGGATGGCCGGCCCGGTCACTGCCATTCACGGGGCTGGCACTCTCTTGCCTGCTCGATGCCTTTCCATGGGGCGAACATCGTCGCCAGTTGATTGCAGGTGACCCCCTCTCCATTGCGGGAGCGGGCCTCACCTTTACTCGGTGCCTTCCGGGTCGCGGGCGCCGCCGCGAGACGGGCCTTCAGCCCCTTGCTTGCGATATGACGGGGAGAGGCCTCGCCTCCCCCGGGGACAGATCAGACGTTCAGCAGCAGGAATTCCCGTTCCCAGCGGCTGATCACGCCGAAATAGGTCTCGTACTCCTTGCGCTTGACGGCCACGAAGGCGCGGATGAAGCGCTCCCCCAGCATGTCCTTGATGGGTTCACACTGCTCCAGGTGGCTCAGCGATTCCTCCAGCGAGCGGGGCAGGCTGTAGGGCAGGTCATAGGCACTCGCCTTCATCTCCTGCATGGGTTCGAGCTTCTCCAGCATGCCGAGGTAGCCGCAGGCCAGGGTGGCGGCCAGAGCCAGATACGGATTGGCATCGGCCCCGGCGAAGCGGTTCTCGACCCGGCGTGCGCTCGGTTCGGAGAAGGGGACCCGCAGGCCGCAGGTGCGGTTTTCCACCCCCCACTGCACGTTGCGCGGCGCACTCTCGCCAAAGGTGAGGCGGCGGTAGGAGTTGACGTTCGGCGCCAGCAGGGCGGTCACTGCCGGGGTGTATTTCTGCAGGCCGGCGATGAAATGCATGAACAGATCGGAGTTGCCCCCTTCGCTGGTACCAAACAGGTTGTTGCCATCCATGTCTTCCAGGCTCTGGTGGATGTGCATGGCGGAACCCGGTTCGTTGCTCATGGGCTTGGCCATGAAGGTGGCATAGATGCCGTGGCGATGGGCGGCCTCGCGCATGGTGCGCTTGAACAGAAACACCTGGTCGGCGAGATCGATGGCATCCCCGTGCAGGAAGTTGATCTCCATCTGGGCGGCGCCGGATTCGTGGATCAGGGTGTCCACCTCAAGCTCCTGGGCCTCGCAGTAGTCGTACATGTCCTCGAAGATGGGGTCGAATTCGTTCACCGCATCGATGCTGAACGACTGGCGGGCCGTTTCCGGGCGGCCGTTGCGGCCCACCGGCGGCACCAGCGGATAGTCGGGATCTTCGTTGCGGGTCACCAGGTAGAACTCCAGCTCCGGCGCCACCACCGGCTTCCAGCCCTGCTTCTCGTAGAATGACAGAACCCGGCGCAGCACGGAGCGGGGAGCGATGTCGATGAGCTTGCCGTTGACGTCAAAGCAGTCGTGGATCACCTGGGCGGTGGGCTCCAGCGCCCAGGGTACGAAACGAATGGTGTTGGGATCGGGATAGAGCTGCATGTCCCGCTCCAGCGGGTCTATCATGCTGTCGTCATCCGGGTACTCGCCGGTCACCGTCTGGGTGAAGATGACCTCGGGCAGCCGCATGCCCCCCTCGCGCAGAAACTTGTTGGCTGGAATGATCTTGCCTCGGGCATTGCCGGTGAAATCTGGAAACAGGCACTCCACTTCCGTGATGCGATTGCTCTCCATCCAGCCCTTGATACTGTCCATGTTAAACCCCGACTTTACGGTTGCCATTGTCAAGGGTGTCTAATATAAGGAACACCCTTGTTAAGAAAATGTAATCGACCACACCATAAAAGCCCGTGATAAAGGCCTTTGTCAAGCAGCGGTGTTTAAAAAACTATAAACAACGGCCTGTATAATGACCAGCGCGGCACCAAATACTAAACACTTTGTGTCACGATCAGCCCACTGCAAGCTCGATGCCAACGGCGGCGGGATCTCGTTCGATACTCAGTCAGACCCTGTCGGAGAAGGCCCATTTCTTTGCAAGGGCGCACACTCCTTATCCAATTTCCTTTGCATGTCTGCATTTTTTTGGTACAAGGCCCGCCCTGATTTGCATTCTCCTGCATGGATTTGGTGCAAAACGGGATACAAGGGCTTGGTCTGACGACAGACAGCCCCCATCAATGGGTAACATTGGGAAACTGACTGGTAGCAAACCGTATGTGTGATTTCATGACAGAAGACCAACTGACCTTCTACAAAGGCCAGATCGAGCGACAAATCCTTGAGCTCGAAGAACGTCTCAACTCCCAGGCCAGCCAGGCTATCGCCACCGATACCAACGAAATGGCGGATGAAATTGACCGTGCCAGTGTCGAGGAGGCCCGTCGCCTGGAGCTGAACCGCATCGAGCACGACAAGTTGCACCTGCGCAAGCTGAAAGGGGCGTTGAAGCGGATCAATGAAGGGGATTTCGGCTATTGCGAATCCTGTGGCGACGAGATCTCTCTCAAGCGGCTGCAGGCCCGTCCCGAGTCCCGCTTCTGTGTTGAATGCCAGAGCACCAAGGAATTCAACGACACTCACGTGTTCCGTCGCGTCGCCTGATGCGGCGAACAAGCCCGGCCTCGGTACGAGCCGGGCACAGGGCAGGTCATGCCCGAAGATGACGCGTCCGGGTGATCCCCGGCCCCTTTCACAGCAAGAGCGTGACAACTTCTGTTAGACTCCGGGCAAGTCCCGGATCCTACAGGAGATCAAAGCGTGAAATGGCTCATCAGGCTGTGCTTGTGCCTGCCATTACTGGCACAAGCACAGACGCTCACCGTCAAGGTCCCCAGCCGACCGATCAACGATCTCGACAACGAATACCAGCTCAAGCTGCTGGAACTGGCGCTCAACCACGCCGGGCAGCCCTACAAGCTGGAGCGGGTCGACCTCAATCTCAACCAGTACAGCCTCCAGCAGGCGCTTGCCAAGGGCAAGGTCATCAATGTGTTCTGGATGGGTACCTCCAGCGCGCTGGAATCCTCCCTCACCGCAGTGCCAATCCCGCTGTTTCGTGGCCTGGAAGGGCTGCGCCTCTCCTTCATCCACGCTGATGCCCAGGAGCGGTTCAACCAGATCAACACCCTGGCAGACCTCAAGAAACTGAAAGCCGCACAGGGGGTGGGCTGGGCCGACAACAAGATCCTGGAACTGGCAGGCATTCCCACCTATGCCGGGCGCTACAGCAACCTGTTTCGCCTGATGAATGACGGCGACAAGCTGGATTTCTTCCCCCGTGGTCTGGTGGAAATCTTCGCCGAACGCAGCGAGCTGGCGGCACAATATCCCAACCTGGTGATCGATCAGCACCTGCTGATCCGCTACCCCTTCGCCGAGTTCTTCTTCGTCAGCCCGGAGTCGCCGAAGCTGGCCAAGGCGATCCAGACCGGCCTCGAGCGTGCCTATGCCGACGGCAGCTTCATGGCGTTCTTTCGGGAGAACCCCAAGATCCGCGAGGCCCTGGCCAGCGCCAATCTGGAGCAGAGAGTCACCATCGCCCTGCCCAATCCCGACATGACCCCCTTGCTCAAAAGCATTCCGGCCCAATATTGGGAATATCCACCGTCGCAGGAGTAAATGGACACGATATCCGGCGTTGAGAATATCCACCGCTGCGAGCGTGAACAGACACGATATCTGGCGTTGAGAATATCCACCGCTGCGAGCATGAGCGGACACGGTCTCCGGCGTTGGGAATATCCACCGCTGCGAGCGTGAACGGACACGGTATCCCGGCATTGGGAATATCCACCGCCGGGAGCGTGATCAGCCGCGGGTCACCCCATCCGGTGGGCGCAGCCCGCCGCAGACGCACAGGAACGCGAGGTCGCCCGGCCTCAATACGCGCACCAGGGAGGTGCCATGAAACGACTGGATGACTGGTTTCGCGACTACGGCCAGAGCCATCAACACCCCGTCAATGTGGCCATCCACAAGGTGGCGGTGCCAGGCATCTACCTCTGCATCCTGGCACTGCTCTGGTGCCTGCCCGCCGGTCCCCTGCCAGCGTCCTTCAACTGGGCGGGGCTGGTGGCCATCCCGGTGCTGGTCTTCTACCTGCGGCTGTCGTTGACGATCTTTACGGGGATGACAGCCCTGACCGCCCTGGGACTGGCCTTCTGCCACGTCTGGCAGGGGCCGCTGCTGTGGCCTGCCCTTATCGGGTTCGTGCTGTTCTGGATAGCCCAGTTCGTCGGTCACCATATCGAGGGGAAACGCCCCTCCTTTCTCACCGACCTGCAATTTCTGCTGGTAGGCCCCGCCTGGGTGCTGGCCAGCCTCTATCGTCGTTTGGGCATCCCTTTCTGAGGGAGGCCAACAGGAGAGACCATGAGACATCTTCAGACCCTTGCTCGCACCCTGCCCCTGCTGCTGGGGGCACTGATGGCCGGCCCGGTGCTGGCCGACAAGGCCGATCCCGTCGGCGAGGTGAGCACCGCTTTCAAGCTGCTCGGACCCAACCACAAGATCCTGGTGGAGGCGTTCGACGACCCTAAAATCGCCGGTGTCGCCTGCTATCTGGCCCGCCCCAAGACCGGCGGCGTCAAGGGTGGCCTTGGGCTGGCGGAAGATCCCTCCCACGCCTCCCTCTCCTGCCACCAGATCGGCCCCATCACCCTGCCCGCCAAGCTGAAGGCGGGGGAAGAGGTGTTCGACGTCAGCACCTCGCTGGTGTTCAAGGAGCAGAAGGTGGTGCGTTTTTACGACGAGAAGCGCAATGCCCTTGTCTATCTGACTTACAGCACCAAGTTGGTGGATGGTTCGTACAAGAGTGCAGTGAGTGCCGTCCCCATCATGCCCTGGGGTTGAAACAGCACCACTTATCCCGTGATGACGGTCACTATTTGTTGTAATTTAACCACATCATTATCTACGGAGAGCGCACCATGAGAGTCGCCGTTTTCAGTACCAAGAGCTACGACAAGGAACATTTCCACCAGGCCAACACCCAGTACGGTTTCGATCTGGAGTTCTTCGACGTGCGGCTGGAGGCCAAGACGGCCCGTCTCGCCCACGGCTTCCCCGTGGTCTGCCTGTTCGTCAACGATGATGCCGACCGCGAAGTGTTGACCGAGCTGGCGCAGTACGGCACCAGGGTCATCGCCCTGCGCTGCGCTGGTTACAACAACGTGGATCTGGCCGCCGCCAAGGAGCTGGGACTCAAGGTGGTGCGGGTGCCTGCCTACTCCCCCGAGGCCGTTGCCGAACATGCGGTGGGCCTGATGATGACCCTCAACCGTCGCATCCATAAGGCGTATCAGCGCACCCGGGACGCCAACTTCTCCCTGGAGGGGCTGGTCGGCTTCAACATGCATGGCCGCACCGCCGGCATCATAGGCACCGGCAAGATCGGCATCGCCACCTTGCGCATCCTCAAGGGGTTCGGCATGCGCCTGCTGGTGAGCGATCCCTATCCGAACCAGGCGGCCATCGATCTGGGCGCCGAGTACGTTGATCTCGACACCCTATTCCGTCAGTCCGATGTCATCAGCCTGCACTGCCCCCTGTTCAAGGAGAACTATCACCTGCTGAACAAGGAGGCCTTCGCCAAGATGAAGGACGGGGTGATGATCATCAACACCAGCCGGGGCGGCCTGCTCGACTCCAACGCCGCCATCGAGGCCCTCAAGACCTCCCGCATCGGCGCCCTGGGACTGGACGTCTACGAGGAGGAGGAAGACCTCTTCTTCGAGGACAAGTCCAACGAGGTGATCACCGACGACGTCTTCCGCCGCCTGTCTGCCTGTCACAACGTGCTGTTCACCGGTCACCAGGCCTTCCTGACCCGGGAGGCGCTGCACGCCATCGCCGACACCACCCTCAGCAACATCCAGGCCATCGAGAGCCAGGGCCGCTCTGACAACGAAGTGGAGTGATCCCTGAGGCGTTGTCGCCACGCCATTGATCCCGCCGCCGGGTTGTGAGACCCGGCGGCATCGGGTAGGCTACCAGCCCTTTTTTGTACAGGAGTCTGGCCAGCATGTTCATCGGATTTGATTACGGTACCTCCAACTGTGCCGTCGCCGTGATGGAACAGGGCAGCCCCAGGCTGCTGACCCTCTCCGGTTCCCATTACCTTCCCTCCACCCTGCACGCCCCCCACCGGGACGCCATCGCCGGCCTCCTGGCCGAAGGGCTGGCCCCCGTCCAGCAGAGCGAATACCTCAAGCTGCGCGGTCCCGTGGTGACCCGGGCACAAGCGGTGCGCCGCCAGATGCGCGAAGAGGGACTCATCGACGAGCTGAGCTTCGGCGGTGCGGCGCTGACGCGCTATCTGGAAGAGCCGGACGAGGGCTACTACATCAAGTCCCCCAAATCCTTTCTCGGGGCCTATGGCCTCAAGGCTCCCCAGATCGCCCTGTTCGAGGACATCGTCTGCGCCATGATGCTGCACGTGCGCCGGGAGGCGGAGCAGCAGACGGGCAGCACCATCCGCCAGGCGGTGATCGGCCGACCGGTCAACTTCCAGGGACTGGCGGGGGAAGAGAGCAACCGCCAGGCCATCGCCATCCTGAGGGAGGCGGCACGCCTCGCCGGGTTCGAGCGGGTGGAGTTCCTCTATGAGCCGGTGGCCGCCGGCTTCGAGTTCGAAGCGCGCCTCACCGAGGATGCGGTTGTGCTGGTGGTGGACATCGGGGGCGGGACCACCGACTGCTCCGTGCTGCGCATGGGCCCGAGCCACCGTGACCAGCTGGATCGCAGCGGCGACCTGCTCGGTCACAGCGGCCAGCGCATCGGGGGCAACGACTTCGACATCCGCCTGACCGTTGAGGGCATGATGCCGCTGCTCGGCATGCACGAGACCCTCAAGACCGGCAAGCCACTGCCCCATCCCCTGTTCTGGGACGCCGCCGCCATCAATGACGTCAGTGCCCAGAGCCGTTTCTACAGCCTGGATACAGCACGTCAGTTGCAGGATCTCCAGCTCGACAGCCAGCCGGGCAGCAAGCTCCCGCGCCTCGCCAGCCTGCGGGCCCACAAGCTCAGCCATCAACTGGTGTGGCGCGCCGAGCAGGGCAAAATCGCCCTCTCCGACCACGAGCACAATCACCAGACCCTGAACGAGCTGGAAAAAGGGCTGGAGGCGGCACTCACCCGCCCCCAGCTGGCCAGTGCTTCCGCCCCCTTGCTGGAGAAGATTGGCGAGCTGATGGACGAGGCTATCCTGGCGGCAGGCGTGCAGCCTGACCGGGTCTTCGTCACCGGCGGCAGTGCCCGCTCCCCCCTCATCAAGGCCTTCATCCAGCAGAAACTGCCCAAGGTACCGCTGGAGGGGGGTGATGACTTCGGTTCGGTGGCCTCGGGCCTCGCCCGCTATGCCGAGCGGCTGTTTGCGGACTGAAACAGCCAGGGGAGCCATGGGCAACCGGTAGACAGGTTCGCTCGGGGCGGGTGTTGCCATTTGCCGACACCCCCTCTTCCCCCGGGGCGACAGAAGCGGTCGGGCTCCTCCCCCCTCGCCCTGCCGCCCGGGCCCGGGGACGGGTATGCTTGTCATACCCACCACCGGAGCCCCTTCAATGCCCAGATACCTGCTACTGCTGCTCGCCCTGCTTCTGCTCAGCGCCTGCAGCAGTGCTCCCCGCTTTGCCTCGCAAGACCTGCAACACCATCACTGGGTGCTCGATCGGCTGGATGGCCAGGCCATCGCCAGCCACCGCAGCAATCCCCCCGACATCGAGATCGGTGTGCACTTCACCGTCAACGGCATCGCCGGTTGCAACCGCTACTTCGGCCAGGGTCACCTCAAGGGGAACAAGCTCTGGGTCACCAGCCTCGGCAGCACCGCCATGGCCTGCCCCCCCGAACTCGATCTGATAGAGCAGGCCGTGCTCGCCACCCTGACGGAGGGGGCCACACTGAGCGGTTCCACCCAGACCCTGATCCTCCAGGGAAAACGGCACCGTTTGGAATACAGACTGCAAGACTGGGTGTACTAGGCTCACAAAACCGCTCGCCAGCAGGAACAACTGGCCAGGCTGTGGCACAATATGAGGCATTGTTAGCAATGGAGGCTGCCTCAGCCATGTCGATGGATCGCCTGTTTGGCAAGATCAAGCAACTGCCCACAATTCCGAAACTGCTGCACGAGCTAATGCAGAGTTTCAACGACGAGAATGCCCGCATCGACGAGATCGCGGCCAAGATCGCCATGGACCAGGTGATCAGCGTCAAGGTACTGCGGATGGCCAACTCCGCTGCCCTGCGCCGTGGCAATGAAATCACCTCCATCGAACAGGCGGTGATCCGCCTCGGTTTCAACCGCCTGCGCTCCGTGGTGGTCGCCTCCGGCATCATCAGCAGCTTCAAGGCCCCCCCCGGCTTTGACAAGCTCCACTTCTGGACCCAGACCTTCCAGGTCGCCACCATTGCCCGCACCCTGGCACAGCAGACCACCTCGGTGGATCCCGAGACCGCCTTCACCTGCGCCCTCATTCACAACATTGGCGAGCTGCTGATCCAGAGCACCCTGCCGGAAGAGGCGGGGCTCATCAATCTGGCCATCGAGAAAGGCAGCAGCCGGGTCGATGCCCAGCGGGAGATGCTGGGTTACGACTATGCCCAGCTCGGCGCAGAGCTGGCGCGGCGCTGGAACCTGTCGCCCGCCTTCGTGGATGCCATCGCCCAGCAGCTCGACCCCCTCTCCCACGATCCGGTCAGCAAGGAGGCCGTGCTCATCCGGCTCGCCGTCTTCGTCTCCTTCGCCTGGCAGGCCGGCGTACCGGCACAGGCCATCATCGCCCGTTTCCCCAGAACCCTGGCTGACCAGCTGGGGCTGGATCCCGCCAGCCTGGCGGATCAGCTGGAGCAGCTCCACGAGCAGGGCAACGCCCTGGCCGATTTGCTGACCCAGTAGATGTACAACGGCCGATCAGCAGGAGCCGGATCCCCGTCTCATTCTGGCGGATCAGCTCGAACAGCTGCACGAACAGGGCAACGCCCTTGCCGATTTGCTGACCCAATAGCGTCACGGCAGACCGCCCAGCCAAGCCGGAAGCACCGTCTCATTCTGGCCGGTCGTCACATACACACGCCCATGGACGGGATAAGATGGCCTGCGCCCATCCCCCACTCCTGAGCCTCTCTGACACAGTAGATACCATGACCCATCCCTTCCTGTTTCACCCCCAGGCGGCACCCTGGTTCAAAGAGAGTGCCGACACCCTGCAGCTCACCCTGTTCAGCGAGCTGGACGCCCCCATCCGCGAGGTGTGGCTGCGCCACGAGCCGGACAACGAGGAGTATCTGGTCGCCATGACGCCGGTCGCCACCCGGGACAGGCTTCAGGTCTGGCAGGTCGAACTGCCGCTGGCCAGGGGGCAGGAGATCCACCTCTACTGCTTCAAGTGCCTCACCGACGAGGAGCAGTGGTGGCTGCACGGGGCGGGCGTCAGCGCCGCCATGCCGCCGCGGGAGCAGCATTTCCGCTTCAACAGCCATCACCAGCCCCCGGCCTGGGTGCAGGATCAGGTGTTCTACCAGATCTTCCCCGACCGCTTCTGCAACGGCGACCCGTCGCTGAGCGTCAAGCATCACGAGTACGAGTATAGGGGCAAGGCGGTCATCAGCAAGGCCTGGGGCGAGCCGGTCAGCCGCCACGAAGAGGGGCACGGCGCCTGTGAATTCTACGGCGGGGATCTGGCGGGCATCGACGCCAAGCTGCACTACCTGCAATCCCTGGGGGTGACGGCGCTCTACCTCAACCCCATCTTCGATTCGCCGAGCAACCACAAGTACGACACCCAGGACTACTTCAAGGTGGATGCGCACCTCGGTACCAATGCCCAGTTTGCCGAGCTGACCCGCAACCTGCACCAGCGCGGCATGAGGATCATCCTGGATGCGGTGGTCAACCACACCTCCACCGAGCACCCCTGGTTCTGCCCGCCGCTGGGCGCCCAGAGCAACCCGGACTCCCCCTGGCGCAGCTTCTACACCTTCGATCAGGAAGGGGATTATGTTAGCTGGAAAGGGATCCGCAGCTTGCCCAAGCTGGATTTCTCAAGTGAACAGGTGCAGGACGCCGTTTATCGGGCAGACAACGCCATTCTGCGCTACTGGATGCGCGCCCCCTACCAGATCGATGGCTGGCGCTTCGACGTCATCCACATGCTGGGGGAGCGGGGCACTGCCGAGGGCAATCGCGGCCATGTGCGCGCCATTCGCGGCGCGGTGAAGCAGGAGAATCCGGACGCCTACGTCCTCGGCGAGCACTTCTTCGAGGCGAGCCAGTGGCTGCAGGGGGATCAGGAGGATGGCGCCATGAACTACTACGGCTTCGCCCACCCCATCCGCGCCTTCCTGGCGGGGCAGGACATCGCCTATCATCCCATCAAGATCAGCGCCACCGAGCTGGATCACTGGCTCAAGCTGGCGCGGGCCCATATTCCGTTCAAGAACCAGCTGGCCCAGTTCAACCTGCTGGACAGCCACGACACCGCCCGCTTCCTGCACCTGCTGGGGGAAGACAAGCAGCGGATGCGACTCGCCGCCACCCTGCTCATCACCTACATCGGCGTGCCCTCCATCTACTACGGCGACGAGGTGGGGCTCTCCGGCGGCAACGACCCGGACTGCCGCCGCTGCTTCCCCTGGGATACCACCGACTGGGATCACGTGCTGCACGACCACTATCGCCGCCTGATCCAGCTGCGCCGCCAGCGCCCGGCCCTGCGCCGGGGAGACATCCAGACCCTCTACGCCGGCCCTCACAGCTATGTGTTCGCCCGTACCCTGCAAAGCGATCAGGTGGTGGTCGCCTGCAACCGCCACCCGACGGAGCCGCGCACCATCAGCCTGCCCCTGTGGCAGACCGCCAGCCCCGCCAGCCGCTTCACCGACGCCTTCAACGGCGACAAGTTCGAGGTGGTGCAGGGGGAGGTGCAGCTCACCATCCCGGCCAACTCCGCCAGGGTACTGCTGTCGAGCTAGGGATCGCGGCAATAGAAAACCGGCGCTCGGGGCGCCGGTTTTTTTATGCCTGCATCCCCCGAAGTGACGGATGCTGCCTCATCGCTGTTTTTCGATCCGATAACCCTACGCCGCCATGTGTGATGCGACGAATACATCAAACATCATCTCTTCATCAGTAGTTGATGCTGACATAGGGGACTTCGGTCACATCCCACGCCTGCTTGAGGTAGACGGTGAGCACGAAGAAGAAGTTGGCCAGCAGATTGGCGAAGCGATAGAGGATGGGATCGAAGCGCACGCCGCTCTCTTCCAGGCGTACCAGCAGACGCACCACCTTCTTGCTGCCACAGCGGCATAGGTGCAGGGTGGGAATGGGCTGGGGCCCCTGGGGCAGCACGAAGCCGGTCACCCGGCCGCGACTCGCCTCGTTGTAGTGATCGTACCGTCCCTTCAGCCAGTCCAGATCCTCCTCGAAGATGCCGAGCCGTCCCCGCACCGAGCCGTTGAGGTTGTAGATGAGCCGCTGCAGGGTCGCCAGATCCGCCATCACGGGCCGGGTATCCTCATCCGGCATCAGATGAGAGAGCACGGCCCCCACCTGGCAGCAGAGCTCGTCGGTGGCGATCTCGTAGTCGCACTGAAACTGGGTTTCGAAGATGAAGGGGTAGCAGAGCTCGCGCTTGTCTCTTGGCTTCTTGGGGTTCATGGCATCGCCGGGCTGGGGAAAAGGGCAGTGTGCCAGCCCGGGGACGGGCTGGCAAACACCCCGCCCCCGCCGGCATCACGGGGGCGTCGCCAGACTAGCCGGTCGCCATCTGCTGGCCAAGCAGTCGCATGGCCTCCAGCATCCGCTGGTTGAAGCCCATGAAGCCTGCCCCCTGGGTCGCCCCGTCCTGACCCCGCGCCGCCAGCACGGTGGGTGTCAGCGCCTCCTGCTGGGAAGGGGGCAGCAGGGCGTCGGCCTGCTGCTGCAACCGGCTGAGCCTCGGCAGGTAGTCCGCCAGGGGCTTGAGGCTCTCCTGCAGGGAACTGGCCCCCTGGTAGGTCTGACTCAACTTGGCCGATTGCTTGAGCTTGAGGGAGTAGGAGACCAGCTGGCTGTCATCCAGTTGCAGCCCGTTCAGCCCGTCCGCCAGGGTCTTGCCGTCGCCCCCCTTGAAGAACTGCCCGGCCAGCTCGTCCAGCCCCTTGACCAGGGTGCCGATGGCATCCATCTCGGCACTGTCGAGATCCCCCTCCAGGGAGAAGTCGAAGCTCTGGCTCGACTTGAGGCTGAACTGGCTGCCGCCCCCATCGCTCTGGGACTTGAACTGCCAGCTGTCGCTGAAGCGCAACATCACCTTGTCCCCGTCCCGGGTCTCGATCTCGAGGAGGGCCTGCTGGCGGCTGGCCATCCTGGCATCCCCCAGATCCGTGGTCGACACCTTGCCGAAGAACTCCTTCTCGAACTCGTCGAGCCCCTTCTGGATCAGCTTGTAGCTCTGATCCATGCCGGTCTTGATGTCCTCGTTGTCCGCCCAGTCGCCGAGCAGCTTCCTGGCGTCACCGAAGCCCTTGTCCACCCCCTTGCGGGCCTGCTCCATCATCTTGGTCAGGTCGTCGTCGGACTTGCCGTCCGCACGGGCCGCGCCTATCCGCCCGGTGACGAACTGCAACACGTTGTCCGCCACCGACTGGAAATCGAACAGGGTCTCCGGGGTGATCTCCTGGGGTTCCTGCACCTTGGGTGCCTTGTAGCCCTGGCCGTTGATCTCCAGCGCAAATTGCAGCGCCTGCTGGATCAACACCTGGGCCCATTTCGGGGGCTTGTTCAGGGAGACCTCATCCCCCTTGTCCGCCGTTTTCGACTCCGTCTGTTGAGGCGATTTGGGAGCAATGCCCACTCCCTTGGGTTGGGCTGCGCCCATGCCATCAATTTGCATCATTACTCTCCCGCCTATAGTGGTGGATCGGTTATCGGCCCGACTGGCCACTTCTTGACCACAAAAAACTTGGACAATCCGCAACGGCCTTTTAAAATCCCCACCCTTTGGTTGGCTGCGGCCTTCCCCCGGTCTTTCCCCGGCTCAGCCCGGTGCATGCGAGGTATCCATGACTCAATCCCAGCCCTCTTCCGCCGACGCCCAGGGCAGACGGACTCCTGCCGACTACCAGGCCCAGCTCGACGAGAAGCGCGATCGCCTCACCCAGCTGTTCGCCCCCTTCAATCCGCCTGCGCTGGAGCTGCACGCCTCTCCCGCCGAACACTACCGGATGCGCGCCGAGTTCCGCATCTGGCACGAGGGGGATGACCTCTTCCACTGCATGTATGCACCGGCCACCAAGGAGATCATCCGGGTCGACAGCTTCCCCACCGCCAGCTTGCTCATCAACCGGCTGATGCCGGTGCTGCTGGCCGGGCTGCGCCCGCACCCCGTGCTGCGCAAGAAGCTGTTCCAGATCGACTACCTCTCCACCCAGTCCGGCCAGATCTGCGTCAGCCTGCTCTACCACCGCAAGCTGGAAGCCGAGTGGCAGCAGGCCGCCGAGGCGCTGCAGGCCGACCTGCGTGCCAAGGGGTTCGAGCTGCAACTGATTGGCCGCGCCCACAAGCAGAAGATCTGCCTGGGGGATGACTTCGTCATCGAACGCCTGACCGTGCAGGGGCGCGAGCTGGTCTACAAACAGGTGGAAAACAGCTTCACCCAGCCCAACGCCGCCATCAATGAACAGATGCTGGGCTGGGCCCTGGACGTGACCAAGGAGAGCGAGGGGGACCTGCTGGAGCTCTACTGCGGCAACGGCAACTTCTCCATCGCCCTGGCGCAGAACTTTCGCAAGGTGCTGGCCACCGAGATCGCCAAGCCGAGCGTGGACTCCGCCCAGTTCAACATCGCCGCCAACGGTGTCGACAACCTGATCATCCTGCGTATGTCGGCGGAGGAGTTCACCATGGCGATGCGCGGTGAGCGGGAGTTCAACCGCCTCAAGGGGGTCGATCTTCGCGCCTACCAGTGCAACACCATCTTCGTCGACCCGCCCCGGGCCGGTCTGGACGACGCCACCGTCAAGCTGGTGCAGGATTACGACAATATCCTCTACATCTCCTGCAACCCCGAGACCCTGCAGGCCAACATGGCCGTGCTCGGTGAAACCCACGAGATCGCCCGCTTCGCCCTGTTCGACCAGTTCCCCTGGACCCACCACATGGAAGCCGGGGTGTACCTGAAGCGCAAGGGCGGCTGATCCGGGCGGTTTCCCGGCTGCCCCATGGCAGCCGGAGCCGCTATGGCCACTGAAGGGCACGGATCCTGCCTCATCGGACCGACCCGCCACGGGACAAGTGGGGCGGCCCGATGCCAACCGGTTCATTCTGCCCCCCATCCCCCCGGGAGAAGGGGCAAAAACCCCCGCATTGATTAGTTATCCCGGTGCAGAGCGCGGACGCAGCCGTTATGCTGGCGACACGCCCACTCACGCCATGACCGGGGAACCACGCCACCATGCCACGCGTTCTGTTTGTTGAAGACGATCCCGAGATAGGCCAGCTCATCAGCAGCTGGCTCGGTCGCCACGACATCGAGGTGCTGCTGGAGACCCGGGGTGACCGGGCCCTCGACAGGGCCCTGGCCGAGCAGCCGGATCTGGTGCTGCTCGACATCATGCTGCCGGGGCAGGATGGCCTCTCCCTGTGCCGGGATCTGCGCCCGCGCTTTGCCGGCCCCATCGTCATGCTCACCTCGCTCGACAGCGACATGAACCAGATCCTGAGCCTGGAGCTGGGGGCCAACGACTACATCCTCAAGACCACGCCCCCCTCGGTGCTGCTGGCCCGGCTGCGGGTCCAGTTTCGCCAGCAGGGGCAGAGCCAGCAGGCCGTGGTCCCCGCCGCCCCGCCCCAGCGCCTGCAGTTCGGCCGCTTCCAGATAGACGGCCCGGGTCGGGACGTGCGCCTCGATGGGGAGAGCATTCCCCTCTCCACCGCCGATTTCGACCTCCTGTGGGAGCTGGCCTGCCACGCCGGCCAGATCCTGGGGCGGGAGGCGCTGTTTCGCAGCCTGCGGGGGCGCGACTACGACGGCCAGGATCGCAGCATGGACGTGGCCATCTCCCGTCTGCGCCGCCGGCTCGGGGATGACAGCAACAACCCGACCCGCATCAAGACGGTGCGCCAAAAGGGTTATCTACTCGTACCCCAGGCCTGGGAATGAGCTGGTGTCTCACACGCCTGCACACCAGAAGCCAGGGAATGACAGCAACAACTCGATCTGGATCAAGACGGTGCGCCAGAAGGGTTATCTACTCGTCCCCCAGGCTTGGGAATGAGCTGGTGTCTCACACGCCTGCACACCAGAAGCCAGGGAATGACAGCAACAACTCGATCTGGATCAAGACGGTGCGCCAGAAAGGTTACCTGCTGGTGCCCCAGGCCTGGGAATAAGCCCCGCCGAATGACCTTGATGCACTCAGCCTTCTCCCCTTGCGGGAGAAGGGTTGGGGATGAGGGGCAACAAGGCAATGTCCAGACACAATCCAGGCAAGAGGAGAGCCCCGATGCGACGCCTGTTTATCCAGTTCTATCTGTTGCTGATAGGCTGCTTCGCCCTCGCCATTCTGCTCATCGGGCTGGTCTATCAGGTCAGTGCAGAGCGGGCGGGGGACCGTTATCTGGAGCGGATGATGCAAGGCTCCCTCGGCCTGCTCACTGGCGAGCTGGCCCGGCTGCCGCCGGAACACTGGGCCGCCCGCACCGGCGAACAGAGCCGCCAGCTCAATCTGCCGCTGCAGATCGGCGTCCTCGCCAACCAGCCCCTGGCCAGCGAGGATCAGGCCTTCCTCGAGGCGGGCAACATCGTCATCGTCGAGGAGGATGACACCTTCCTGCAGCGCATCCCGAACACCGACAAGGTGCTGATCGTCGGCCCCGTCCCCTACCTCTCCTACCTGCACGAGCTGCACTGGGTGGACGTGGGGCTGTTGCTGCTCATCGGCCTTTCCCTCGGCCTGCCCATCCTGCTCTGGCTGCGCCCCCACTGGCGCGGCCTGCAACAGCTCGAACAGACCGCCCGCCGGGTCGGCGACGGGGATCTCTCCTGTCGCACCGGTTTGCCGCCCGGCAGCAGCCTGGGCCGGGTCGGCCGCACCTTCGACCAGATGGCGGAGCAGTTGCAGGCCATGCTGGCCAGTCGCAAGCAGTTGACCGACGCCATCGCCCACGAGCTGCGCTCCCCCCTGGTGCGGCTGCGCTATCGCCTCGCCATGCTGGCCGAGCCTCCCTCACCCGAGGAGCAGCAGGGACTGGAGCGGGACCTCGGCGCCCTCGATGCCCTCATCGAGGAGATGCTGACCTATGCCAGGCTCGATCGCCCCGAACTGCCGCTGCAATGCAGCGATCTGGAGCTCGGCAGCTGGGCCGGCAGCCGCCTGGCCGACTGGCAGGCCCTGCGACCGGACAAGCGGCTCGACCTCGTGCGCCCGGCCATGCCCCTGCCCTGGCGCGGCGACACCCGATTGCTGGACCGGGCGCTGGAGAACCTCATCGGCAACGCCCTGCGCCATGCCACCAGCCAGGCAAGCCTCTGCATAGCGCGACAGGGGGACGACTATCTGCTGGAGGTGGCCGACGATGGCCCCGGCATCGATCCCGCGCTGGCCCCGCAAATCTTCGAGCCCTTCGTGCGCCTGGATCAGAGCCGGGACAGACGCACCGGCGGCGCAGGGCTGGGGCTGGCCATCGTGCGCAGCATCGCCCAACACCACGGCGGCGAGGTGCAACTGCTGCCAAGCAGCAGCGGTGCCCGTTTCTGCCTGACCCTGCCCGTACATTTGGATACAAACCGTCACCAGTCGCTCACTGAACCGCAGGTCGAACAGCCCTAGGATGAAGTCATGGAGAAACGCTCCATGTCATCAAACCGAACGAGGAACTGGAATATGAACAAGCTGATCCCCCTGACTCTGGCCGCTGTCTTCGCCCTGACCTCCGGCTTCACCATGGCCGCCACCCCGACCAAGGCCGCCGCTCCCCACGCCACCCAGACCAAGGTCGTGAAAAAACATCACAAGGCAGCCCACGCCAAGGCGCCGGCCGTCAAGGTTGCCCCCAAGACCAAGTAAGCCGCCCGCTCCCGCCATGAAAAAGGGGCCCCCGACAGGGGCCCCTTCTGTTTTTTGCGCGCTTGCCGTGACTCAACCCAGCATGTAATCCCCTGGCAGTTCGATGCGGGCCACCCCGGAGGCAACCGCCGCCAGCGCCACGGCACGGGCAACCCGCGGCAGCAGGCGGGCGTCCATGGGCTTGGGAATGACGTAATCCTTGCCGAAGGCGAGTTCACTCACGCCAGCGGCGGTCAGCACCTCGGCGGGCACCGGCTCCTTGGCCAGAGCCCGGATCGCCTCCACTGCCGCGATCTTCATGGCATCGTTGATGCGGCTGGCACGGGCGTCGAGGGCGCCGCGGAAGATGAAGGGGAAGCAGAGCACGTTGTTGATCTGGTTCGGGTAGTCCGAGCGGCCGGTTCCCATGATGAGATCACCGCGCACTCCGTGAGCCAGGGCAGGCTTGATCTCGGGGTCCGGGTTGGAACAGGCAAAGATCACCGGGTTGGGGGCCATCAGGGCCACCGCCTCGGCAGGCAGTACGTCCGGGCCGGAGACGCCGACGAAGACGTCAGCCCCGTCGATGACATCCATCAGAGTGCGCAGAGGGGTGTCGTTGGCGAAACGCTGCTTGTACTGGTTCAGATCGGTGCGGCCGCTGTGGATCACACCCTGGCGGTCCAGCATGAAGATGTTGTGCGGCGCAGCCCCGCACTTGATCAGCAGATCCATGCAGGCGGTGGCGGCGGCGCCGGCGCCCATGCAGACGATGCGGCTGGTGCCAATCTCCTTGCCCTGCACTTCCAGCGCGTTGAGCAGCCCGGCGGCGGTGACGATGGCGGTACCGTGCTGGTCATCGTGGAACACCGGGATGTCGCAGCGGGCGATCAGCGCCTCTTCAATCTCGAAGCACTCGGGGGCCTTGATGTCTTCCAGGTTGATGCCGCCGAAGGTGTCGGCGATGGCGGCCACCGTATCGATGAACTGGGCGCTGGTCTCGTGCTTCACCTCGATGTCGATGGCGTCGATGCCGGCAAAGCGCTTGAACAGCAGGGCCTTGCCCTCCATCACCGGCTTGGAGGCCAGCGGGCCCAGATTGCCCAGCCCCAGGATGGCGGTGCCGTTGGAGATGACGGCCACCAGGTTGCCCTTGCCGGTGTAACGGTAGGCATCGGCCGGATTGGCGGCGATCTCGCGTACCGGTTCGGCTACGCCCGGGCTGTAGGCCAGCGCCAGATCGCGAGCGGTCTCGGCGGGCTTGGTGAGGGCGATGGCGATTTTGCCCGGAACGGGTTGGGCGTGGTAGTCGAGTGCCTGTTGGCGGAGATCGTGCTGCTGATCGGACATGGGGGACCCCGATACGGAAATGAATGAGTGATGCGTTGGCTCGCCAGCGGGCGAGGGCTGAGGATCATAAAGAAATCCCCCGCCCTTTCACAGCATAAAATATCGCTGGATAGCAATGACACGCTAGTCAGTAGCATGTCATGCCACCCATAATTACCCAATTAGTTATAGATTCGATTTCAATCCATGACTGGAATGCCGGCTTTTGCCTCTGCCTGCCGGGCGATGGCCTCCGTCATCCCCTGGAAGATGAAGAGGTGAAACGGCAGCATGGCAAGCCAGTAGGCCAGCCCCCAGGCCCCCTGCGGATGCCAGTGGGCCGTCACCCGCAGCCGGGTCAGGCCGGACTCCAGGGGCTGGATGTTGAACTCCAGCCGACCGACGCCGGGGGCCTTCATGTTGAACAACAGATCCAGCCTGCGTCCTTCATCCACCCCGAGGATCTGCCAGGAGTCCAGCATGTCCCCCTTCACGAAGCGATCCGGGTTGGTGCGCCCCCGGGTCCGGGCCGGGCCGCCGATCAGATGATCCATCCATTCGCGCACCACCCACAGCTCGTTCATGTAGAAGTAGCGCTGCTCACCCCCCAGTTGCTGCAACACCTGCCACACCACCTCGGGGGCGGCGAGGCAATCCGCCTCCCCGCTGGCGGTGCGGTCGTAGAAGCCATATTCGGGATGGCGCCAGCGCAGACCAAGGGGCGTCTCCTCCCCGTGCTGCTCGGCACCGAGCCTCTGCTCCAGCGCCAGGCTCTCCGCCAGCGCCTCATCGAAGCTGAGCAGATGCTGGGGCAGCAGGGCGCGCAAGGGGCCGTCATCCGCCGGGATGTCGTGCTTGAGCCCCCCCACCAGCGCCTTGGCGATGGGCTGGGGAACCGAGGTGGCGAACTGCAGCCACCAGGCGGAGAGCCGGGGGCTCAAAAAGGGGATCGGAATGATGGGGCAGCGTTTGCCGATGTGGGCGGCGAACTTCTGGAGCTGCTGCTGGTAGCTGAGCAGCTCGGGGCCGGCCGCATTGAAGATCTGGCCATCCACCCCGTCGGCTTCCACCAGCCCGCCCAGATAGTGCAAGAGGTTGGAGAGGGCGATGGGGGGCGTGCGGGAACGCACCCACTTGGGCGTCACCATCATGGGCAGGTTGTACACCAGATCCCGCATCACCTCGAACGCCGCCGAGCCGGGGCCTATGATGATGCCGGCACGCAGCTCTACCGTGGGCACCCCTGCGCTGCGAAACAGCTCGCCACAGTAGCGCCGGGAGTTGAGGTGGCGACTGTTGCAGGGCTCGGGCTGGATGGCGCCGAGATAGACGATGCGGCGCACCCCGGCGGCACGGGCGGCAGCAGCGAAGTTCTTCACTCCCTGCTGCTCCAGCCGGTGAAAACCGGCCCCCGCCCCCATGGCGTGTACCAGATAGAAGACGGTGTCGACCCCCGCCAGCGCAGGGGGCAGGGTGGCAGGCTTGAGGCTGTCGGCGAGGCGAAACGCCACCCCCTCCGGCAGACGGCAGGGACGACGGGCCCCGGCGATGACCCTGTACCCCAGACCCTGCAGATGGGGCACCAGGTAGGATCCTATGTACCCGGCAGCTCCCATCACCAGACATGTGCGCATCGGCTCTTCTCCCTTGGTTGAGCCAACACCATAGGGCAAAGCGGGGAATTACAGAATGGCGGCCAATAAAAAAGGCACCCGATGGGCGCCTTTTTCAGAATTCTTCAGAAGCAAGATTACTTCTTGGAGGTCAAGCCACCGAAACGCTTGTTGAACTTGTCTACGCGGCCGCCGCTAGAAACTTCTTTCTGCTTGCCGGTGTAGAACGGGTGGCACTCGGAGCACACGTCCAGGTTCAGATCTTTACCGATGGTAGAGAAGGTGTTGATGACGTTACCGCAAGAGCACTTGGCGGTGATGGCTACGTAGTCAGGATGGATACCAGCTTTCATGGACAACCTCAATTATCAGGCCGTGTCGCCATCCGATCTCTTGTCGGACACCACACGATTGTTGAACACAGTTTCAAAGGCTGCGAATAATATAGGAAACGCCTGAGATCAGGCAAGTGGCTTCGCAGAAAAAATAGGCAACCCCTGGTGAATTCTTCCCAAACGCTGGATCTGGTTCGTGTGGCTGTGCCGGTGCCGTTACGCCGTCATTTCGACTATCTCTCTCCCCTGCCCTTGCCTGCCCTCGGTTGCCGGGTCGAGATCCCGTTCGGCCCGCAGACCCTGGTCGGTCTGGTGGTGGATCACCCGACCGAGAGCCAGGTCCCCCGCAACAAATTAAAGCCCTTGAAGAGGGTGCTCGACAGCGCCCCCGTGCTGGGGCCCGACATCCTGGCGCTGATGGCCTGGAGCGCCGGTTACTACCAGCACCCGCTGGGGGAGGTACTGCCCCACGCCCTGCCGGTGCTGGTGCGCAAGGGGGAACCCGCCGCCTATCGGGAGCTGGAGTTCTGGTTTGCCACCGAGGCCGGCATGGCCATCGACCTCAACGAGCTCAAGCGGGCGGCCAAGCAGCAGCAGGCCCTCGCCTTGCTGCGCAAGGGGCCGCAGACCCCCTCCGCCCTCAAACAGGAGGAAATCCAGAGCGCGGCCCTCACCGCGCTGGAGAAGAAGGGACTGCTGGAGAAGCGCTCGCTGGAGCCGAGCCATGATGGCGACTGGGCCACCCGCTTCGAGCCGGGTGAGGGGCTGCGCCTCAACGGCGAGCAGGCGCTGGCGGTGGCCGCCGTCACCAGCCAGAGCAACAAGTTCGGTGCCTTCCTGCTGGACGGCATCACGGGCTCCGGCAAGACCGAGGTTTACCTCAGCATCCTCGAGCCCCTGCTCAAGGCGGGCAAGCAGGCGCTGGTGATGGTGCCGGAAATCGGCCTCACCCCCCAGACCATCAACCGCTTTCGCCGCCGCTTCAACGTACCCGTGGTGGCAATGAACTCCGCCATGAACGACAGGGAGCGGCTCGATGCCTGGCTCGCCTGCCGCGACGGTGGTGCCGCCATTCTGATCGGCACCCGATCCGCGGTGTTCACGCCGTTCAAGGACCTCGGCATCATCATCATCGACGAGGAGCACGACGGCTCCTTCAAGCAACAGGACGGCTTTCGCTACCACGCGCGGGATCTGGCGGTGATGCGGGCCCATCGCGCCGGCATTCCCATCCTGCTTGGATCTGCCACCCCGTCGCTGGAGACGCTGCACAACGCCCGCAGCGGCAAGTATCACCACCTCAGCCTGACCCGGCGCGCCGGCAACGCCCAGACCGCTCGCCAGGTGATCCTGGATATCAAGAACGTGCGGTTGCAGGCCGGGCTCTCCCCCCAGCTGGAACAGCTGATGGCCGAGCACCTGGCGGCGGGCAACCAGGTGATGCTGTTTCTCAACCGCCGGGGCTATGCGCCGGCACTCATCTGCCACCAGTGCGGCTGGAGTGCCGCCTGCGAGCGCTGTGACGCCTGGTACACCTGGCACCAGGCCGGGCGGCGACTGCACTGCCACCACTGCGACAGCGTGCGCCCGCTGCCCCACCACTGTCCCGAGTGTGGCAGCAGCGAGCTCATCGGCTCCGGGGTCGGCACCGAACAGCTGGAGCAACTGCTCGGCACCGTGTTCCCGCAATATCCGGTGGTGCGCATCGACCGGGACAACACCCGCCGCAAGGGGGAGCTGGAGACCCACCTCGGCGACATCAAGGCGGGCAAGTACAAGATCCTGATCGGCACCCAGATGCTGGCCAAGGGCCACCACTTCCCGGACGTGACGCTAGTGGGCCTGCTGGACGTGGATGGCGCCCTGTTCAGCGCCGATTTTCGCGCCGCCGAGAAGCTGGCCCAGCTCTACACCCAGGTGGCGGGCCGGGCTGGTCGCGCCAGCAAACCCGGGCTGGTGGTGCTGCAGAGCCACCATCCCGAACACGCCCTGCTGCAGGATCTGACCCAGAACGGCTATGGCCACTTCGCCGACACGACGCTGAAAGAGCGCCGCCTGCTGGGGCTGCCACCGTTCAGCCATCAGGGACTGTTCCGGGCCGAGGCCAACGGCCGCGACGAGGTACAGCTGTTCCTCAGTCGTCTCGCCGATACCCTACGCAGCGCCCGCTATCCCCAGGTGCAGGTGCTGGGGCCCATCAGCGGCTTTATGGAGCGCAAGGCGGGCAAGTTTCGCATGCAGCTGCTGGTGCAGGGGCCCAGCCGGGCACCGCTGGCCCAGTTGCTCGACTGGGCGGTGACGGAGCTGGAGGGGTGGCCCGAGACCAAGCGGGTGCGCTGGAGTCTGGATATCGACCCCACGGAGCTGAACTAGCGCGGCTCTGCCAGCACGGCCTCCGCCAACACCCTGGCCTGTTCCAGAGCCAGAGGCTGCTCATAGCTGTGGGCCATCACCACGGCCCCTTCCAGCAGCAGGCATAACCCGGTGGCCTGCACCTCGGTGCATTCGAGGGCCTCCCTGACCCAGTTCAGCAACGCACGCTTGTGGGCCACCACCAGCTTGCGCACCGGGTGGCGAGGATCGGAGAACTCGGCGCTCGCGTTGATGAAGTTGCAGCCGTAGAAGTCGCTGCGGCCAAACCAGTCCGCAAAGCCATCGAGCAGCGCCAGCAACCTGGCCTCCCGCCCCGATACCCCATCCATCCTGGCATCGAGCAGGGCAAAGAACTCCGCATCCCGTGCCATCAGCACCGCTTCGATCAAGGCATCCTTGGTGGGGAAGTGGCGATAGAGGGTACGTTTGGTACTGCCTGCCTCGGCCCAGATGCGATCGATGCCGGTGGCGTGAAAGCCGTGACGATTGAACAACCGATAGGCTGTCGTCATCAGCTGCTGCCGTTTTTCGCTCATGGTGAATTTCCTCTTGAAGTACACCGATCTGTCTACCTAATGTCGCAGGCTGGATCAAGTGATCCGGCACAGACAAGGAGACAGGAGATGGAAACAAGACGATGGCGAAGTGCCTGGCTGGCAGGGCTCGGAGCCTGCCTGGCCATAATGTTGCTCGGCTGGCTGGACATGAGCTGGCAGTCAACCCTGTTGATGGCACCGTTCGGGGCAAGCTGTGTGCTGCTCTTCTCCCTGCCGGACAGTCCGCTGGCCCGTCCGCAGAACGTGCTGGGAGGCCACCTGTTATAGGCCACCGTGGGATTGGTGGTGCAATTGCTACCGCTACCGATGGAACTCAAGCTGGCGCTGGGTGTGGGCCTGTCCATTGCACTCATGCAGGGACTGGGGCTGATCCACCCCCCCGCCGGAGCCAATCCACTGTTGATCCTGCTCACCACCCAGTCCTGGCCTTTCCTCTGGCAAACAGTGCTGCCCGGCGCCTTGCTGCTGATCATGGTGAGTCATTGCGCCAAGCGGCTGCAAACGTCACGACTCACACCCACATAAACAACGAGGGGGCCAAGGCCCCCTCGTTGTTTAATAGCAAGGCAAAGATGGCTTATTCGGCGACCTGGGAGACCCCGGTCAGGCGCACCTCGACCCGGCGATCCGGGGCCAGGCAGGCGATCATCTGCGCCTTGGCGCCATCCGGGCAGCTGCCCCCGGTCACGGGCGAAGACTCTCCCCGCCCTTCGGCACGCACCTTGTCGGCAAACAATCCCTTGGCGATGAGATAATCCGCCACCGTGCGGGCACGCTGTTCGGAGAGGGACTGGTTGTAGGCCTCCGAGCCGATGCGGTCGGTATGACCGATCACCGTCGCCACCCCGTCTTTCGGATTGGCCGCCAGGATCTGGGCAAACAGGTTGTCGAGGGCCTGACTGGCGGCCGGCTTCAGGGTCGCCTTGTTGAACTCGAACAGCACATCGGAATCCAGGCTGAACTGCTTCTCCACCAGCACGGGGGCCGGGGCGGGCGCAGGTTCGGGCGCAGGCGTTGGTGCCACCGGCTCGTCGCCTATCTGGCCGAAGCGATAGAGCATGCCGACCGACAGCAGGCCGTTGTCCATCTCGATGCCTGATTCGTCGAGGGAAGTCTTCCCAAGGGGTGTGGTGTACTGGTATTCGAGGCGGGCGGCCCAATCCTTGTCGATGGCGTATTCGACCCCCAGCGCCCCGACAAAGGCGGCACCATGATATTTGTTGCCCTCATGGGATTCGGAGAGGCTGCTGGTGCCATCGCTGGCCCGGACGTTGAGTGAGCTCTCGGTCCAGGCATAGGCCCCCCCGAGACGGCCGTAGATATCCAGTGCCGAGGTTGCAGGCAGGATGATCTTCATGGTGGCCTGCACCATCTGGGCCTTGGCCTCGCCATCGAGTGCGAAATCAACCCCGTTGCCCGAGTAGTGCTTGTCCACCTGATACTTGCCGAGCCAGTCATAGCCGAGCTCAACCGCCACGTTTCTGTTCACCTGATAACCGGCAAACAGCCCCAGACCGAGATCATCGCTGTTCTCGTTCACCTTGGTCGCATCGAACAGCTCTTCGACCTGAGCGTTGTAATCCACCCCGTAATAATTTGACCAGCCGGCCTTGCCGCCGACATACCAAGTGTTGTCCTGGGCGGCAGCCTGCACCGTCCCTGTTGCCATCAAAGCGCCGATCAGGACGGCGAGCATAGATCTGTTCATGGATGAGCCCCTGCAATGAATTGTTATGACGCTGCTGCGTCTCTCTTCCCTGACGGGGCCCTGAACCCAAGCCCCGCATTCAGATTATCCCATCTGCAACCAGCCTCAAACGACCAGGGACTCAGGAGTGTGATATTGGCGACATTATCAGCCACCGTGCCCCCAATCATGGGGGCCGGCGCGTTGCCCATAAAAAAACGAAGAGCCGCGCTCTTCGTTTTTCATCTGGCAAGGGGATGGCTCCCCGCTCACTGACTGCCCTGGCTCGCCAGGAACAAGCGGTAGGCGGGATCCTCGCTCACCTCTTTCCAGCCGTAGCCAATCTCGTGCAGGTAGTCGTGGAAAGCCGCCACGTCCTCGTCCGGCAGCTCGAAGGCGCAGAGCACCCGTCCGTAGTCGGCGCCGTGGTTGCGGTAGTGGAACAGGCTGATGTTCCAGCGACAGCCCAGGGTCTCGAGGAAGCGCATCAGGGCCCCCGGCTGCTCCGGGAACTTGAAGCTGTAGAGACGCTCACCGAGGGGCCGGGCCGGGCGGCCGCCAATCATGTAACGCACGTGGTTCTTGGCCAGCTCGCTCTCGGTCATGTTGACCACCGGATAACCGTTGCCGCCGAGCTGATCGATGATCTGGCCCAGCTCCTCGTCACCGCCGGTGAGGCGCACCGAAACGAACAGCGACGCCTGCTCGGCATCCGCATAGCGATAGTTGAATTCGGTCACCATGCGCGGCCCCAGCTGACGACAGAAGTCGAGGAAGGCCCCCTTGCGCTCGGGGATGGTCACCGCCAGCATGCCCTCGCGCTTCTCACCGATCTCGCAGCGCTCCGACACGTAACGCAGGCTGTGGAAGTTCACGTTGGCGCCGGACAGAATGGCCGCCATCCGCCCCCCTTTCACCTGCTCTCGCTCGCTGTACGCTTTGAGGCCTGCCAGGGACAAGGCCCCCGACGGCTCGGCGATGGCGCGGCAGTCGTCGAAGATGTCTTTGAGCGCGGCGCAAATCTGGTCGTTGGAGACGGTCACCACCTCGTCCAGATACTGGTTGCACAGCCGGAAGGTCTCCTCGCCGATACGCTTGACCGCCACCCCGTCCGCAAACAGGGAGACCCGTTCCAGGTTGACCGGCTCGCCGGCCGCCAGCGCGGCCTTGAGGCAGGCGGACCCCTCCGCCTCCACCCCGATCACCTTCACATCCGGCAGCAGTTGCTTGATGTAGACCGCCACCCCGGCGGCCAGGCCGCCGCCGCCCACCGGCACGAAGACGTGGGTGAGGTGGGTATCCTGCTCCAGTAGCTCCTTGCCGATGGTGCCCTGGCCCGCGATCACCTCGACGTCGTCGAACGGCGGGATCAGGGTGTAGCCCTCCAACTCGGCGAGTCGGCGGCTCTCGCCGTAGGCCTCATCGAAGCTGTTGCCAAACAGCATGACGTTGCCGCCCTGACGGCGCACCGCGTCGATCTTGATGTCCGGCGTGGTCTTGGGCATCACGATGATCGCCTTGATGCCGAGCTTGGCGGCCGACAGGGCGACCCCCTGGGCGTGGTTGCCGGCGGAGGCGGCGATGACGCCGCGTTCTTTCTGCTCCTGGGTCAGGGTGGCGATCTTGTGGTAGGCGCCGCGCAGCTTGAAGGAGTGAACCGGTTGCAGATCCTCCCGCTTCAGGCTGACGTGATTGCCAAGCCGCTCGGAGAGTTTCTTCAGGGTTTGCAAAGGGGTGACCCGCGCCGCCTCGTAGACGGGGGAGAGCAGTACCTTGCGTAGATAATCCGCCGCAGAGACCATGGTTTATACCCCCGTCTCGTGGCGAAGGGCGCGCAATGCGCCCATATCATGACAGTTCATTCTCTCACTTCCCCAGCAGGGTGCGATCGCGCACCGCGCCCTTGTCGGCGCTGGTGGCGAACATGGCGTAGGCGCGCAGGGCAAAGGAGACCTCGCGCTGACGATCGACCGGCTTCCAGCCACGGGCAGAGACGGCGGCGCGACGAGCAGCCAGCACGCTGTCTGCCACCTCCAGCACCATGCTGCGGGCCGGGATGTCGATGTTGATGATGTCGCCATCCTCCACCAGACCGATAGTGCCACCGGAGGCCGCCTCCGGGGAGACATGACCGATGGAGAGACCCGAGGTACCGCCGGAGAAGCGACCGTCGGTGATGAGGGCGCATGCCTTGCCCAATCCCATGGACTTGAGATAGGTGGTGGGATAGAGCATCTCCTGCATGCCGGGGCCCCCTTTCGGGCCCTCGTAGCGGATCACCACCACTTCACCGGCTTTCACCGTGCCGTCCAGAATGCCGCTCACCGCGCTCTCCTGGCTCTCGAATACCCGGGCCGGGCCGCGGAAGGTGAGGTTCTCCTCGTCCACCCCGGCGGTCTTGACGATGGCCCCGTTGAGGGCGAGGTTGCCAGCGAGGACCGCCAGGCCACCTTCCTGGCTGTAGGCGTGCTCGAAGGAGCGGATGCACCCCTCGGCGCGGTCCAGATCCAGCTCGGGCCAGCGGCAATCCTGACTGAACGCCTTGGTGGTACGGATGCCGGCAGGACCTGCACGGTAGAAGTCGTGAACCCCCTTGTCATTGCTGCGGCTGACGTCATATTCGGCCAGCAGCTCCACCAGGGAGGAGCCCAGCACGTTGCGGGTATCCCCGTGCACCAGGCCCGCTTTTTCCAGCTGACCCAGGATGGCGACCACGCCGCCGGCGCGGTGCACGTCTTCCATGTGGTACTTCTGGGTGGAAGGCGCCACCTTGCAGAGCTGGGGCACCTTGCGGGACATGCGGTCGATGTCGACCATGGTGAAGTCGACACCCGCCTCCTGGGCTGCCGCCAGCAGGTGCAGCACGGTGTTGGTGGAGCCGCCCATGGCGATGTCGAGCGCCATGGCGTTCTCGAACGCCGCCTTGGTGGCGATGTTGCGCGGCAGTGCCGAGGCATCGTCCTGCTCATACCAGCGCTTGGCCAGAGTGACGATACGCTGGCCCGCCAGCTTGAACAGCTGCTCGCGATCGGCGTGGGTCGCCAGCAGGGAGCCATTGCCCGGCTGGGAGAGACCCAGTGCCTCGGTCAGGCAGTTCATGGAGTTGGCGGTGAACATGCCGGAGCAGGAGCCGCAGGTGGGGCAGGCGCTGCGCTCGATCTGATCGCTCTGTGCATCGGAGACCTTGGGGTCGGCGCCCTGGATCATGGCGTCCACCAGATCCAGCTTGATGATCTGGTCGGAAAGCTTGGTCTTGCCCGCTTCCATGGGGCCGCCGGAGACGAAGATCACCGGGATGTTGATGCGCAGGGCAGCCATCAGCATCCCCGGGGTGATCTTGTCGCAGTTGGAGATGCAGACCATGGCGTCGGCGCAGTGGGCGTTGACCATGTACTCCACGGAATCGGCGATGAGCTCCCGGGACGGCAGGGAATAGAGCATGCCGCCGTGGCCCATGGCGATGCCGTCATCCACGGCGATGGTGTTGAACTCCTTGGCGACGCCGCCGGCGGCCTCGATCTCCCGGGCCACCAGCTGGCCGAGATCCTTGAGGTGCACGTGACCGGGCACGAACTGGGTGAAGGAGTTGACCACGGCGATGATGGGCTTGCCGAAATCCTGATCTGTCATGCCGGTGGCACGCCAGAGGGCGCGGGCCCCGGCCATGTTACGTCCGTGGGTGGTGGTGGCGGATCTCAACTTCGGCATTGTCTCTACTCCCTGAATGCCCCTGGGGCGCATTGTCTTTCAACATGAATGTGTGATTCGCGGATCGGGAATCGATCCTGGTGAAGGCACCTCGGGGAGCCTTCACCGGAAGCGACTCGGGGAGGCGTGACGCCTCCCCGCTATCATCAGTCGTTGACCGGCGTCAGCCAGCCCCACTTGTCTTCGGTCTTGCCGTTGAACAGGCCGAAGAAGGCGTTCTGCAACTGCTCGGTCACCGGGCCACGGCAACCGGCGCCCACCTTCATCCGATCCACCGAGCGCACCGGGGTCACCTCGGCGGCGGTGCCGGTCATGAAGATTTCGTCTGCGACGTACAGCGCTTCACGGGGCAGCGCCTGCTCGCGTACCTCGTAACCCAAGTCGCGCGCCAGCGTCATGATGGTGTCGCGGGTGATGCCGGGCAGGATGGCGGCGGTGGCGGGCGGGGTGAACAGCACGCCGTTCTTCACCAGAAACAGGTTCTCCCCCGCCCCTTCGCTCAGATAGCCGTTCACATCCAGCGCCAGCCCCTCGGCGAAGCCGTTGCGCTTGGCCTCGCGGCTGATGAGCTGGGAAGAGAGATAGTTGCCCCCCGCCTTGGCACCGGTCGGGATGGTGTTGGGAGCGAGCCGGTTCCAGGAGGTGACGCACACATCCACTCCGTTTTTCAACCCCTCTTCACCGAGGTAGGCGCCCCAGGGCAGGGCCGCGACCATGAGGTCGGCCTTGGCATCCAGCGGCGGATGCAGCCCCAGCCCCACGTTGCCGACAAAGGCCAGCGGGCGCAGGTAGCCGCTCTTCAGGCCGTTCTCGCGCACCACGGTGCGGCAGGCTTCATTCACCTCAGACTCGCTGTAGGGGACGTCCATCCAGTAGATCTTGGCGGAGTCGAACAGGCGGCGGGTGTGCTCCTGCAGGCGGAAGATGCAGGTCCCCTTGGGAGTGTCATAGGCCCGCACCCCCTCGAACACCGAGGAGCCGTAGTGCAGGGCATGGCTCATGACATGCACCTGGGCATCCTGCCAGGGGACCAGCTTGCCGTTGAACCAGATGTATTGGGGGTGGGCGGCGGATTGGGAAGGCTGTGACATTGGCTTGGCTCCTTAAGCTCTGATCCGGGGTTGCTGTTCCAGTGCATCGACCCGGGAGACATCCACCAGCTTCACCAGCTGGCTCCACAACTGCTGGATGGGACGTACCGATTCGACAGTAACCGTGATCCGCAGCTGTTGGCAATCCTGCTCCATGTTGAGGGCGCAGAGATTGAAACCGCGGTGACGGACCACCCGCAGCACCCGTTCCATCACTTCGGGTCTGGGTTGGGCATGGATTTCCAGGGTGCTGGTATTGAGCTGGTTCATGGGCGTTGCTCCATCATCTTGTGGTTGGCGACTCCTGGCGGAACCAGGGGCCAGACATTTTCTTCCTCTGAAATAGCCACATGCAGCAGATAGGCACTCTCGCTCGCCAGCAGGCGATCCAGTGCCGGACCTATCTCTTCCTTGCATGTGATGGTCTCGCCGGGAATGCCGAAGGCAGCGGCCAGGGCGACGAAATCGGGGTTGTCGGACAGATTGGTCTCGCTGTAGCGACCGTCGAAGAACAGCTCCTGCCATTGGCGCACCATGCCGAGGCGCTGGTTGTCCAGCAGCACCATCTTCACCTTGAGCCGGGCCCGGCGGATGGTGCCGAGCTCCTGCACGTTCATCATGAAGGAGCCGTCGCCGCTCACCAGCACCACCTCGTCATCGGGGCGCGACATCTTGGCGCCGATGGCGGCGGGCAGGCCGAAGCCCATGGTGCCGAGGCCGGCACTGGAGAGGTGGTTGCGCGGGCTGGTGAAACGCATGTGCTGGGCCACCCACATCTGGTGCTGACCCACGTCGCAGGCCACCACGCTGGTGTCAGGTAGCTGGCTTGAAAGCTCTTTGAGCAGGGCCGGGGCGTAGATGGCCTGACCCGGATGGTCGTAGCGGAAGGCGTATTCCCGAGCCATGGTGGCGCAGTGCTCGCGCCAGGGGTCGAGGGTCAGCGTCATCGCCAGGGCGGGCAGCACACGCTTGAGATCCGTGGTGATCCCCACATCGGCGGCGCGGCGCTTGCCGAACTCGGCGGCGTCCACATCCAGGTGGATCACCTTCGCCTCGGGGGCGAACTCCTCCAGCTTGCCGGTCACCCGATCATCGAAACGGGCGCCTACTACCACCAGCAGATCGCACTGCTGTACCGCCAGGTTGGCGGCCTTGGTACCGTGCATGCCGAGCATGCCCAGATAAACGGGGCTGTCGGGGTCGAGGGCACCTATCCCCTTGAGGGTGGTGACCGCCGGCATCCCCGTGGTGGCGGCAAAGTCGCGCAGCTGCTGCTCGGCATTGGCCATGCCCACCCCACCACCGACGTAGAGTACCGGACGCTCGGCACCGGCCAGCAGGGTGCGGGCGACCGTCAGCTCGGCCGGATTCAGGGGCTCGGGTTCCTCCACGGCAAACAGCGGGCTTTGAGAAGGAACGGCGGCCAGCTGCACATCCTTGGGCAGGTCGATGAGCACGGGACCCGGACGCCCTTCGGTGGCGATGGCGAAGGCTTCGGCAATGACCCGTCCCAGATCCGCCGGGTCAGTCACCATGAAGGAGTGCTTGGTGCAGGAAAGGGACATGCCGAGCACGTCCACTTCCTGAAAGGCATCGGTACCGACGGCGGCGCAGGGCACCTGGCCGCTGATGGCCACCAGCGGTACCGAATCGAGCAGTGCCTCCGCGAGGCCGGTGACCAGGTTGGTGGCGCCGGGGCCAGAGGTGGCGATGCAGACCCCCACCTGACCGGAAGCGCGGGCATAACCCACCGCAGCCATGGCGGCACCCTGCTCGTGGCGGCAGAGCTGATGGGCCAGGCCACCGTCATACAGGGCGTCATAGACCGGCATGATGGCCCCGCCCGGGTAACCAAACACCTGGGTCACCCCCTGTTTTTTGAGAGCCTGTACCAAAAACTGCGCGCCGTTCATGTGGAAAATCCTGTCCTTTGGTCGAAAAAAAACCCCCGGGCCGTGAGGCTCGGGGGTCGCTTGTTTCGTTCTGTCCGGTGGTGGGTCTATCCCTTGTTCCGTGCAGCCAAACGAGCCCCGAGCGGTGAGATAATAATCACCACTAGGACCACAATAATGCTGACGAAACGGGAGGCCATGTTCATAGTTACAACCGGAAATCCTGTGAAATGGGAGCGGAGCTTGCCGCGAATGGCTATTAGAACTAGCACGGTGATTTTTATTGGGCAAGCACTTTTTACCTGACAAGACTCTGATTTTGACTGCTCTGAAACCTGACAACTGGAACAAAAAACTAATAAAAAACGGTTAACCAGCATATACATCAAACCAAGGACGGTATTTATGTCATTAGCTGTTGTTTATAGCCGTGCCAGCCTGGGGATAGCGGCGCCGCAAGTCACGGTGGAGGTGCACCTCTCCAACGGCCTGCCCGCCTTCAACATGGTGGGGTTGCCGGAAACCTCGGTGAAAGAGTCGCGGGATCGGGTGCGCAGCGCCCTGCTCAACGGCAATTTCGAGTTCCCGAGCAAACACATCACGGTCAACCTGGCCCCTGCGGATCTGCCCAAAGAGGGGGGCCGCTTCGACCTGGCCATCGCCATCGGCATTCTCGCCGCATCCAAGCAGATACCCTCAAAATACCTGCTCGATCACGAATTTTTAGGGGAATTGGCCCTGACGGGCGAGATCCGCCCCGTGCTTGGGGTGCTCCCCTCGGTGCTCGCCTGCCGCGACGCGGGGCGCACCCTGCTGGTCCCACGGGAGAACGGTCCGGAGGCTTCCCTCATACAGGATGCCGAGGTGCGCACCGCCCACCAGCTGCTGGCGGTCACCGCCTGGCTGGCGGGCCAGTACGAACTGCCGCTGCCGGAACCCCAGAGCGCGGAGACCCTGCCCGACGTGCCGGATCTGCAGGACGTGATCGGTCAGTCCCAGGCGAAGCGGGCGCTGGAGATCGCCGCCGCCGGCAGCCACAACCTGCTGTTCATCGGCCCCCCCGGCACCGGCAAGAGCATGTTGGCCAGCCGTCTGCCCGGCATTCTGCCGCCGCTCAGCGAACAGGAGGCGCAGCAGACCGCCGCCATCCACTCCATCGGCGGCCTCACCCCCCGCGCCGGCCACTGGCACCACAGGCCGTATCGCACGCCCCATCACAGCGCCTCGGCGGTGGCGCTGGTGGGCGGGGGTACCCATCCCAGGCCTGGCGAAATTTCCCTCGCCCACAACGGGGTACTGTTTCTGGATGAACTGCCGGAGTTCGAGCGCAAGGTGCTCGACTCCCTTCGCGAGCCGCTGGAAACCGGGCACATTACCATCAGTCGCGCCGCCCGTCAGGTGGATTTTCCCGCCCGCTTCCAGCTGGTGGGAGCCATGAATCCCAGCCCCTGCGGCCATTATGGCGACGGCCAGACCCGCTCCAGCCCGGATCAGATCCTGCGCTATCTGGGCAAGCTCTCCGGCCCCTTTCTCGATCGGTTCGATCTGACGGTAGAGGTCCCGCTCTTGCCCAGGGGGAGCCTGACCGGCAAGGCGGAGCGGGGGGAATCGAGCCAGCAGATACGCGAACGGGTGCTGGGGGCGCGAGAGCGCATGCTGAGTCGCAGCGGAAAACTCAACAACCTGCTGGATAGTCGTGAAATCGAAGATGTTTGCAGATTATCGCCACAGGATGCCGAGTTTCTGGAAGGTGCCATCCAGAAGCTGGGGCTCAGCATCCGGGCCTGGCACCGCATCCTGCGGGTATCGCGCACCATCGCCGATCTGGCGGGGCACGCCACCATCGAGAGAGCGCATCTGATCGAAGCCCTGGGCTATCGTGCCATGGACAGGCTGTTGTCGCGGCTGCGCGGGGGCCAGTGAGCGGGGGAACGGCAGCAGCCACCACACGACCCGGAAAGGGCGCCACCATGGTCTAGTCGTGGGCCGGCTGATATTATGGCAACAGATCTGACCACTTGGTTGCCATCCACCTATACGAAGACGGATTCCACCATGCCCAACAAGCTGATAGAGCGACTGCGCGGCAGCCTCTCGACCCTGCTCTATTTCATCAACACCCTGTTCTGGTTTGTCCCCGTCCTGCTGCTTGGCCTCATCAAGCTGCTGCTGCCCTTCAAGGGGGCGCGACGTCTCTGCAACACCCTCCTGGACGGCTGCGCCACCCACTGGATAGGTTTTAACAATCTGATCCAGAAAACCATTATCAACACCCCTTTCGATGTGGTCGGAGTGGACAAAGGGCGCCGGAATGAGTGGTATATGGTGATTGCCAACCACCAATCCTGGGTCGACATACTGGTATTGCAGCGGATTTTTAATCAAAAAATCCCCTTCCTGAAGTTTTTCCTCAAGAAAGAACTGATTTGGGTACCTTTTCTCGGTCTGGCCTGGTGGGCGCTGGATTTCCCATTCATGCGGCGTTATTCCCGAAAATTTCTGGAAAAGCACCCGCATCTGAGGGGAAAAGACATAGAAACCACGCGCAAGGCGTGTGCCCGTTTCCGCCATATGCCGGTGAGTGTGATGAACTTCGTGGAAGGGACCCGCTTCACCGTCGGCAAGCACGACAGGCAAGGGGCACCCTATCGTCATCTGCTGCACCCGAGAGCAGGGGGCATCGCCTTCACCCTAGCGGCCATGGGGGATCAACTGCACAAGCTGGTGGATGTGACCATCGCCTATCCCGGCGGCGTCCCCAGCTACTGGGACTTCATGTGCGGTCGGGTCAAGGAGATCAAGGTTCGGGTCCGCTTTCTGCCGATCGAACGCAATCTGGTGGGGGATTACTTCAATGACCCCGAGTTCCAACAAGAGTTTCAACAGTGGTTGAACGGGATCTGGTGCGAGAAGGACCAGACCCTGGATAAGCTGCTGGCGGACAAGACGCAGTAAGACACTCATGCCAAACCTGCTCCCGGGCCCCCTGGTGCTGTTCATCAGCGCCGGCCTGACCATACTGTTTACCGCCCTGTGTGCCAGCCTGATCCTGCTGGTTTCTCTGGCCAAACTGCTGCTGCCCGTACCGGCCTTCGGTCGTGCCTGCAGTCGCCTCAACAACCGTTTCATGCGCCTGTGGCTCGGCTGCAACGCCCTGGTGATCCGCCTCACCACCCGCATCGACTGGCAGGTGGAGGACGACACCCGGCTACGCAAGGATGGCTGGTATCTCATCATCAGCAACCACCTGAGCTGGACCGACATCGTCGTGCTGGGCCATCTCTTCCGCGACCGGCTGCCGGTGCCCAAGTTCTTCATGAAGCACGAGCTCATCTACATCCCGCTGCTGGGGCTCGCCTGCTGGGGGCTGGACATGCCCTTTATGCGCCGCTATTCGAGAGAGTTTCTGCTGCGCAATCCGCACCTGCGGGGCAAGGACATCGAGACCACCCGCAACGCCTGCGAGAAGTTTCGCCACATCCCCACCACCGTCATCAACTTCGTGGAGGGGACCCGCTTCACCGAACAGAAGCGTGACGCCTCCCGCTCCCGCTTTCGCCACCTGATGCCGCCCAAGGCGGCCGGGCTCGCCTTCACCCTGGCGGCCATGGGCGATCAGTTCGACAGCCTGATCAACGTCACCATCAGCTACCCGGACAACACCGAGACCCCCTTCAAGGACTTCCTGATGGGGCGGATGAAGCGCATCCGGGTGCGGATCGAGGAGCTGCCGGTGGACGAGCAACTGGTGGGGGACTACTTCAACGACAAGCAGTTCAAACGCGGTTTCCAGGAGTGGCTGAACGCACGCTGGAAGGAAAAAGACGACGTGCTGGCGCAGTGGCAGGCGGCCGATGCGGCGGCTCAGACCGATCCGCAGGCAGCCAAGGCGAGCGCCGAGGCCAGCTCGGGCAGCTGATCCTCGCTGAACACCGCGATGCCATGGCGGCGCAGCAGGGCGGTGGTCTTGCCCTCGCCCGCCACCGAGACCCCTTCGAAGCGGCCGTTGTAGATACGGCCGCTGCCGCAGGAGGGGCTCCCCTCTTTCAGCAGGGCGAAGCGAATGCCCTGCTGCTGGCAGAGCGCCAGCGCCAGGGCGGCGCCGCGATCGAACTCGGTCGTCACATCCAGCCCGCTTTCGGTGACTACAGACTCACCCTGCCGCTCGGCGGGTGGTCGCGGGGTCGGCAGCCCCCCCGCCACCTCGGGACAGAAGGCCAGCACCCGCCCCTCGGCGCCCAACTCGGCCAGCCAGTCGCTGATGATGCCCTTGCTGCGGCCGTCGTAGCGCACCGGCTGGCCCAGTAGACAGGAGCTGACTAAGATTTTTTCCTTCACACCTGTGCCTTATGAATTTTATTAAAGCCAACCCACCCGGTACTTTTTGCTGTTTCAACAATGAAATCCATATCTATTAGATCGCCATCGGGCAGTAGCTCTTCACTAATTTCTATAGAGCCATAAAAGCACTGTTCATGGTCTGCCCATCCGACAGCAGCAAGAGTGTAAACTTGCATTCCTTCATGCAAACGAAGCCCTGAAAATGGTGCGAAAGGCAAGTTAAGCTCTTTGGAACCACTGCAAAAACAGGTCTTATCTACATCCCGCACAATTAATGAAAGCTTCACTTTGTAATTCATAGCAATAGCGCTCTCTTCATGCCTCAGCCCCGTTCATCACCTGATCGAACATCACGCAGCAGGGGCTCTCCAGCCGGTAGAGAATGGCGGGCCGCTGCTTGCCGGTACGCTTGCGGCCGGTGTCCGTCAGGATGTCGGCCCGGTGGATCCGCTTGCGAAACGCCGCCGTGTTCATGGGGGTCTGCAGGATGATCTCGAAGGCGCGCTGCACCTCGGAGAGGGTGAACTCCGACCCCAGCAGGTGCAGCGGCAAGGTGCTGTAACGGCTCTTGATGCGCAGCCGCTCCAGCCCCATGGCGATGAGCTGGGGATGGTCGAAGGCGAGTTGCAGGTTGGGCAGGTCATCCAGAGGGTGCCAGCAGCCGCGCACGGCGCCGGCCTCGGGCTCCGCCAGGCACAGGTAGACGAGGGTGGTGGACCAACCCCGGGGATCCCGCTCCAGGTTGCCGAGGGTGCAGACCTGCTCGCTGTAGCACTGCGCCAGCCCCCACTGCGCCAGCAGGCGGTGGCGGGCGGCATCCAGATCCCGATCCCGGGTCTCGTCGATGCGCAGGGCCGGCAGCTGCCAGCAGTGGGCAAAGGGGGGGCGATCCCGGGTTTCGAGGAGCAGTTCGAGCCGCTCCTCGCGCAACCGCAGCACCACCATATCCAGACTCATTCTCGGCATCCTGGTCGACCTGCTCGCCTTCTAATAATGTTTGGTAGATAATATCACAAGAATATTATGTGCAGGAGTCACCCATGGGAACCATCGCCAGCCTGGATATTGATGCGCAGAAGGGGTTTACTCCGCTCTGTCCGAACGAGCTGCCCGTCGCAGGCGGGGATGATATTGTGGCGGCGCTCAACGCCCAGGCCGCCCTCGCCACCCTGCGAGTCGGCAGCAAGGACGCCCACCCCGCGAACGCTGCCTGGGTCGTGAGCGAGCCGGCCGCCATGCTGCAACCGCTGGATCTGCCCAACGCCGACCTCACCTGGCCGGCCCATTGCGTGCCGGGCACCCCTGGCTTCGAGCTGCTCGACGGCCTGCCCGCCCCCATCGACTACGACTTCTTCGTCTGGAAGGGGGTCGAGCCGGATCTGCACCCCTATGGCGCCTGCTACCACGACCTCGCCGAGCGTCGCAGCACCGGGCTCATCGAGTTCCTGCAGGCCCGCGGCGTCGCGACCGTGCTGGTCGGCGGCCTCGCCACCGACTACTGCGTCAAGACCAGCGTGCTGCAACTGCTCCGCGCCGGCTTCCGGGTCATCGTCCACCTCGATGCCTGCCGCGGCATCGCCCCCGAGACGATCGCCCAGGCCCGTGCCCAGATGATCGAGGCCGGCGCCGAGCTGGCCCAGACCCTGGCCGATGTACAACGCCTGCTGGACGCCTGATATGCCCCCGATCCTCAACAGCCTGCTCGACACCGATGCCTACAAGCTGCACATGCAGCAGGCTGTGTTCCATCGCTACCCGGATGCCGAGGTGGTGGCCGAATTCCACAGCCGCAACGAAGAGGATCTGCTGCCCATGATGGGCGAGATCGAGGAGCAGCTGCGCCTCGCCGGCTCCCTGCGGCTGACCCGACCCGAGCTCGATTTTCTGGCCGAGCGCCCCTTCTTCACCCCGGATTATCTGGATCACCTGCGCCGCAAGCCGCTGGATGCCTCCCTGCTCAAGGTGTTCGAGCAGGATGGCCGCATCAATGTGCGGGTCGAAGGGCCCTGGCAGGACGTCATCCTGTGGGAGATCCCGGTGCTCGCCATCATCAGCGAGATGCGCAACCGCTTCCGCTACCCCCAGTTCGGCGTCAGCCAGGCACTGGAGCGGCTCGACCAGAAGATCGACAAGCTGGAACGGGAGCTGAGCCGGGAGGAGATGACCGAGTTCAACCTCATCGACTTCGGCACCCGCCGCCGCTTCTCCCATGCGGTGCAGGATGCCGTGGTGGGCCGCCTCCAGGATCGGCTGCCGGCGTTTCGCGGCACCAGCAACTACCAGCTGGCCCAGAAATACCGGCTGCCGGCGGTGGGCACCCAGGCCCACGAGTGGTTCCAGGCTCACCAGCAACTCGGCTTCCCGCTGGAACTCAGCCAGCGCGCGGCCCTCACCAGCTGGCTGGACGAGTTCACCAACCACCTCGGCATCGCCCTGACCGACTGCATCACCATGGATGCCTTCCTGCGCGACTTCGACTTCGAGCTGGCGAGCCGATATCAGGGGTTGCGCCACGACTCCGGTGACCCCGTGGTCTGGGGCGAGAAGGCCATCAGCCACTACCAGCGCCTCGGTATCGATCCCGCCACCAAGACGCTGGTCTTCTCCGACGGCCTCGACCTCGACAAGGCAGTCCGGCTGTTCCGCCACTTCAGTGGTCGCATCAACACCAGCTTCGGCATCGGCACCAAGCTCACCTGCGATCTGCCAGGCGTCACCCCGATGAACATCGTCTTCAAGCTGATGGAGTGCAACGGCGGCCCGGTCGCCAAGATCTCCGACAGCCCGGGCAAGACCCTGTGCCGGGACGCGGACTTCATCCGCAACCTCAAGCAGGCCTTCCACGTCGGGGTATAAGACGCCTTTTTGAGTGTCCCATCTTGCGCACTGCGCCGATGGCCCCCTACCATGACTCACCTGAAAGGTCCGGCCCCCGTCGGACCTTTCGCTTGTTCGAACGCCAGACCACAAGGAACCACTCATGACCTCCAGATGGATATTCGCCCTCACCACCCTGCTCGCCAGCCTGAGCGCCGTCGCCGCCGAACCGCTGCGGGTCTCCGCCATCCCGGACGAAGCCCCCACCGAGCTGCAGCGCAAGTTTGCCCCCCTGGGTGACTACCTGGCCGAGAAAACAGGCCGCGAGGTGGTGTTCGTGCCGGTCAACGACTACGCCGCCGTGGTCGAGGCGCTGGCCGCCGGCAAGCTGGACATGGCCTGGCTCGGGGGCTTCACCTATGTGCAGGCACACCGCCGTGCCGACAAGGTGGTACCCCTGGTGCAGCGTCAGGAAGATGCCCAGTTCACCTCCAAGTTCATCGCCAATGCCGACAGCGGCATCAAGACCCTGGCCGACACCAAGGGCAAGGACTTCGCGTTCGGCTCCCCCTCCTCCACCTCCGGTCACCTGATGCCACGCCACTTCCTGGCCGAGCAGGGCATCAACCCGGAACGTGACTTCGCCCACGTCGCCTTCTCCGGCGCCCACGACGCCACCGTCGCCTGGGTCGCCTCCGGCAAGGTGCCGGCCGGTGCGCTCAACGCCTCCGTGTGGGAGAAACTGGTGGAAGAGGGCAAGGTCGACACCACCAAGGTCAAGGTGATCTGGACCACCCCGACCTACTTTGACTACAACTGGACAGTACGCGGTGATATGGATCCGGCCCTGCAAGAGAAGATCAAGCAAGCCTTCCTCAGCCTGGATCCGGCGGTGCCCGCCCAGGCCGAGATCCTCAAGCTGCAACGCGCTACCCGCTTCATCGAGACCAAGCCCGAGAATTACCTGGGCATCGAAGCCGCCGCCACCCAGGCCGGCCTGCTGAAGTGATCGCCGTCGCGCTGGACGGGGAAGGATTGCGGCTCGGCCAGAGCCGCATCCTGCAGCCGTTCAACCTGCAGATAACGGCAGGCGAGTGCGTGGCCATCATAGGGCCGAGCGGCGCGGGCAAGACCAGCCTGCTGCGGCTGCTCGGCACCGAGCTGCGCGGCGAAGGCAGGCTCACCCTCTGGGACCAGGATCCCTGGACCCTCTCCACCCGGGACCGCCAGCGGCTGCGCAGCCGGATCGGCATGGTCTGGCAGCAACCGCCGCTGCCCGCCTCCCAGCAGGTGGTGACCGCCGTGCTGGCCGGCCGGCTCGGTCAGTGGTCCCTCGGCCGTTCCTTACTCTCCCTGCTGCGCCCCTGCGACCCCGAAGGCGCGCTAGCCGAGCTGGCGCGCCTCGGCCTCGCCGACAAGTGGCAACAGCGCTGCGGCGAGCTCTCCGGTGGCCAGTTGCAGCGGGTCGGCATCGCACGGGTGCTCTATCAGCAGCCGGATCTGATCCTGGCGGACGAGCCCGTCTCCGCCCTCGATCCCGTGCTCGCCCAAGGCAGCCTGGATGCCCTGCTGGCACAGGCCCGCGCCCGGGGCAGCACACTCATCGCCAACCTGCATGCGGTCGAGCTGGCGCTCGGCCGTTTCCCCCGCATCATCGGCCTGCGGGAGGGGCGAGTGCTGTTCGACTGTCCGGCGGCGGCCGTCACCCCGGCCATGCTGGCCGAGCTCTACGCCGGTGATGACGAGGCGGCGGCGTGTTCAATTTGACTAGCCGCTGGCGCCATCCCCTGCCCTGGTTGCTGCTGCTCATCGGCTACAGCCTGTGGCAACAGGCCGACGGCTGGCTCGGCCTGTTCGACGGCCAGAGCTGGCGGCAGATGGGCAACGTCCTCGCCACCAGCTGGCCGCCCCGCATGGATCGGGACTTCCTCGTCCTGACCCTGACCGCGACCCTGGAGAGTCTGGCGGTGGCGACATTGGGACTGGCGGGCGCCCTGCTGCTCGGCGTGCCGTTCGCCCTGCTCGGCTCCCGCGCCCTGTCGCTGGCCGAACTGGGGCCGGTGCCCAGCCCGCTGCGCGGCGCCTTGCGGGCCCTCTCGCGCCTCGTCGCCATCGTGCTGCGCAGCCTGCCCGAGCTCATCTGGGCGCTGCTGTTCGTGCGTCTGTCGGGGCTCGGGCCGCTCGCCGCCATCCTGGCCATCGCCGTCAGCTACGGCGGCATGCTGGCCAAGGTCTACAACGAGATCATGGAGAGCGGTGCCCTGCAACCGGCCCGCGCCCTGCTGCTGGGCGGTAGCGGCCGGCTGCAGGCGCTCTGGTACGGCGTGCTGCCTGCGGTGCGTCAGGAACTGCTCTCCTACACCGTCTACCGCTGGGAGTGCGCCCTGCGCGCCTCCGTCATCATGGGCTTCGTCGGCGCCGGCGGGCTCGGTCAGCAGCTCGAACTCTCCCTGCGCATGTTTGCCGGTGGCGAGGTGGTGACCCTGCTGCTGGCCTTCATCCTGCTGGTGACGCTCGCGGATGGCCTCAGCGCCTGGCTGCGCCACAGCCGCTCCCCCGGCCTGCTGTTGCTGATCTGCCTGGGGCTGGCCGCTGTCCTCGCGCTGTATCAGCTCGACTGGCGCATGCTGAGCTTCTCACTGGGGGGCCTGGGCACCTTCCTGGGAGAGTTTTTGCGACCGGACTGGTCATGGCCCTTCCTCAAGACAGTGGCTATGGGCCTGCTCGATACGGTGCAGATGGCGCTGCTAAGCACCCTCTTCAGCGCCCTGCTGGCCCTGCCGCTGGCCTGCCTCGCGCGCCACTGCTGGCCGCTGCGGCTGCTGTTCAACCTGCTGCGCTCCGTGCCCGAACTCATCTTCGCCAGCCTGCTGGTGATCGCGGTCGGACTGGGGCCGGTGGCGGGCATACTGGCGCTGACCCTGCACACCACCGGGGTGCTGGCGCGGTTGTTCGTGGAGACCCTGGAGAACGCGGATCCCGCCCCTCGCCTCGCCTTGCAGCTGAGCGGGGCCGGCCCTACGGCCTGCTTCTGGTACGGGGTGTTCCCCCTGGTGGCGCGCCAGTGGCTGGCCTACAGCCTCTATCGCGGCGAGATGAACCTGAGGGCCGCCACCATACTCGGCGTGGTTGGCGCCGGCGGCCTGGGACAGCAGCTCTATGTCTCGCTCAGCCTGTTCCGCTACGACCAGACCGCCACCCTGCTGCTGGCCATACTGCTGCTGGTCTGGCTGGCGGAGGCCCTCAGCCGCCGCACCCGTTTGCCTCGCCCGGCCCCCAGCCAGCGGGATTGCCAGATCTGAGGCCCGCCTTGCATGGCCCTGATAAACAAAAAGCCCGCCGGTTTGCACCGGCGGGCTTTTTTTCACGAGGTCAGTCTGGATCAGTCTTTCTTCGCCAGCAGGAATTGCACCAGCTGGTTGAACTGTTCCTGGGAGGTGATGGATTCGATTTTCACCATGTACTTGCCGTTCACCAGGAAGGCCGGCACGCCGCGCACGTTGTAGCTCTCGGTGTTGCGGTCGAACTGGGAGACCATGCCGGAGACGGCGAAGCTGTCGACAGCACCGTCGAACTCCTCAGCCGGCACGCCATTGTCCACGAAAACCTGCTTCACGTCGGCGCGGCTCTGGGGGATCTGGCGCTGGGTGTGGATCTTGTCGAAGATGGCCGGGGTCAGCTTGCCTTCCACGTTCAGCAGATTGGCGACGGCGTAGGCACGCTGCATCTCGGGACCCATTTCACGGCCCAGGAAGGCCACCGGGTTCTTCTTCATCGGCACGCCTTCCGGCAGGCTCTTCTTCAGATCCTCGGCAATCGGCTCGAACTTGGCGCAGTGCGGGCAGAAATAGGAGAAGAACTCCATCACTTCCGGCTGGGCGCTGCCGGTCTGGCTGACCACGTCATAGTTGACACCTTCCTTGAATTGCGGGGCGGCGTGAACCATGGGGATCATCAGCATGGCAGCGAGGAAAAATAGTACTTTTTTCATGACGTTTCCTGTTAAGGGATCACTGTGAGGCACGCCCGGCGAACCGAAGCAGTCCAAGCCTATTGCCTCACCCTCGTGCCGTCAATGGCAAAGGCAGACAGGCGGGACCGCCATCCCGCCTCCCACGGGCACCTTGCCGCTGTGGCAATGGTGCGGGCGACACCACCAACGGACGCCCCGTGGCGTGGCGATCTGCCGGGTTCACGCCCCTACCACTGCGGCATCAGGCTGAGCGGCGGGGCCTTCAATGCCTCGAGCTGATCATGCAGGGTCGCAATCTGCTGGCGCCAGTAGTGTTCGGTGTTGAACCAGGAGAAGTGGCGGGGGAAGGCGGGATCTTCCCAGCGTCTTGCCAGCCAGGCCATGTAGTGGACGATGCGCATGGCACGCAGCGGCTCGATGAGCGCCAGCTCCCGCGGGTCGAACTCCATGAACTCCTCATACCCCGCCAGCAGGGTATCGAGCTGGATCTGCTGCTCATGACGCTCCCCGTTCAGCATCATCCAGAGATCCTGGATGGCGGGGCCGGTGCGGCAATCGTCGAGGTCGACAAACAGGGGGCCGTCACGCCACAGAATGTTGCCCGGGTGGCAGTCCCCATGCAGGGAGATGCGCGCCACATCCAGGGTCATGGCGTCGCATACGTGCCGGATCAGCTCGTCCAGCACCCCGAAGAAGGACTTGGCCAGCCCGCTCGGCAACCACTCGCCTGCCGCCAGCAACTGACGCGGCTCGTGCAGCATGCTCTCCACATCCAGCGGAACCCGGTGATGAAAGGCATGGCTGGCACCGACGCTGTGGATGCGACCGAGGTAACGCCCCACCCACTCCAGCTGGTCCAGGTTGTCCACCTCGAACTGACGCCCCCCAACGCTCTGCCAGATGGCAAACGGGTAGCCCTGATGCTCCAGCAGGGTCTCGCCGGCAAAGGCAATGGGAGCGGCGACCGGGATCTCAGTTTCACAGAGGCGAGCGGCAAACGCGTGCTCTTCCAGGATCTGGGCCCGGCTCCAGCGACCGGGGCGGTAGAACTTCACCACGTAGCGACGGCGATCCTCATCCTGGAACTGATAGACGCGGTTCTCGTAACTGTTGAGCTCGATAAGGCCGGAGTCGATGCGCAAGCCGCTGAGATCGATGGCATCCATGATGAGATCGGGATTGAGGTCGGAATAGTTGAAACGCATGTCATCCACCATAGAAAAGGGGCGCTGTTGCGCCCCATTCTATCACCACTGTCTGCCGTTGCCGTGCATGGCGGTGCGCCTTGCCGTCACAACCTGCTGATAAACTTGCTCGGTTGGCGCAAGGTCCCCTTGCTGTCATCCGGCGCCGCGCCTGCCCGCTTGAGCACGAACTGGACGTCCAGAGTGGGGCGCTTCAGGTTGAAGGGATCCACCGCCAGACTCACCGGCAGGGTATAGATCTCACCCGCCTTCAGGGTCACCTCGCGGGGTCCGAACCACTGGTACTCCGGCAGCCCTTCCACGTCCAGCCGGTAGGTCTGGGAGTTCAGGGTCTTGTTGAGGATCTTCAGGGTATAGGTGTTCTCGATGAGCCCTTCACTGTTTTCCCGGAACAGCTGGTTGCGATCCCGCAGGATATCGAGCCCCATGGGCATGATGGACATGGCGTTATAGACGAAGACCCCCAGCATGACGACCATCACCAGGCCATAGCCAATCAGCTTGGGTCGCGCCACCTGGGTTTCACTGTGGGCCAGCTTGTGCTCGGTGGTGTAACTGATGAGCCCCTTCGGATACCCCATCCGCTCCATGGTCTGATCGCAGGCGTCGACACAGGCGCCGCAGTTGATGCACTCGTACTGCAGGCCGTCACGGATGTCGATGCCGGTCGGGCAGACCTGCACGCAGAGGTCGCAGTCGATGCAGTCCCCCAGCCCCAGAGCCTTGGGATCGGCCTTGCGACCACGGGCGCCGCGGGTCTCGCCACGCTGGCTGTCATAGCCGACGATGTAGGTGTCCTTGTCGAACATGGCGGACTGGAAGCGGGCATAGGGGCACATGTGGATACACATGATGGCGCGCATCCAGCCGGCGTTGCCATAGGTGCAGGCGGCGAAGAACAGCACCCAGAAGATGACCCAGCCTCCCGCCTGCAGGGTGACGAAATCGGGCACCAGGTGGAAGGCATCCTGGAAGTAGGCGACGAAGGTCAGCCCCGTACCCAGCGACAGCAGGATCCAGGCCAGGTGCTTGGCGCCCTTCCGGGCCAGCTTCTCACCGCTCCAGGGTGCCGCATCCAGCTTGCGACGCTTGTTGGCGGCCCCTTCCAGCTTCTCCTCGAACCAGATGAACAGGAAGGTCCACACCGTCTGGGGACAGAGGTAGCCGCACCAGACCCGGCCCAGGAAGGTGGTCACAAAGAAGAGGGCGAAGGCCGCGATCATGAAGACCCAGGCCAGCAGGGTGAGATCCTGCGGCCAGATGGTGGCACCGAAGATATGGAACTGCTGGTGCTCCAGATCGAACAGCACCGCCTGACGGCCGTCATAACGCAGCCAGGGCAGGAGGACAAAGAGCGCGACGAAGAACCAGCCCATGGCCTTGCGCACCCGCTGCCAGTAGCCGGTCTGGGAGCGGACATAGATGCGGTTGCCGGGGTTGAACCTGTCATCTCCCGCCTTGAAGGTGTTGGGATTGAAAGTCCCGGTGACGTCACCGGTCACATCCTTGATGTCGATCTTGTCCTTGTCGGCCATTGCAACACATCGCTCCACTCATATTGTTATGAAAGCGATTATATCTTAAACAACCTGCTAATTGTGTGGGTTAAATGTATCTATAGTTCGAGTCCCGTCGCAATTTCAGGCAACAAAAAAGGCCCATAGCCAGTTGACTATGCGCCTTTTAATAGATTCTCTTGAAACCTTTCTCTGATGGCGATGTGACGCCCGGATTACTTGATGCCGCGGGCCTTGAGCAGGGCTTCCTTGAAGTCGGGCACGTGATCCTTGGCCAGCCCCGGGATCATCGCCTGCTTGTCGGATTCCCGCATCTTGAGGTGGTAGATCAGCATGTCGTCGGTCAGTGCGGACAGGGGACCGTCAAATCCCGCCTCCTCGGCCAGTTTGGCAACAAACTGCACCAGGCTGAGATCCTGCTCCTTGATCCAGGCAGGCTGCAGCAGTTCCAGCAGCTCTTCGATACGATGACATTGCATAGACGACCTCTTTAATCTGTCTTGTGAAACTCAGGCAACCTTACCCATCAAGGCTACTTCGATACGATCCCGGCCATTATGCTTGGCCTGATAGAGCGCCGCATCCGCTTTCTGGATGAGCTCGGCAATGGAGTGATGCTGATCCGGCACCAGGGTCGCCACCCCGAAGCTGCAACTGACCCGCCCCGAGACCCGGGATTTGTGGTGGGGAATGCCGAGGGCTCGCAACGAGATACGCACCTGCTCGGCGATCTGCATGGCCCCCTGCAAGGTGGTGCAGGGCAGCAGCAGGGCGAACTCCTCTCCGCCGTAACGGGCAGCGAGATCGTCTTCCCGCCGCAGCACTTCGGCCAGCAGGCTCGCCACCTGCTGCAGGCACTGGTCCCCCACCTGGTGACCATAGTGATCATTGAACTGCTTGAAGTAGTCCACATCCACCAGCACCAGAGAGAGAGGCGCCCTGGCACGGTGGCAGCGACGCCAGGCGCGCGCCAGGGAGTCGTCGAGATGGGCCCGGTTGGCGATGCCGGTCAGACCGTCGAGGCGGGACGTGAGCTTGAGGTGCTCGGAGACCGCCTTCAGCTCGGCCACCAGATCCGCATTGGAAAAACTGTGGTAGAGAGAGGCCACCTGATCCCGCCGCAGGCGCCGCAGCAGGGTCGGCAGAAAGACGAACAGATACCCCGCCAGCATGCAGGAGACGATACGCTCCTGGGTGTTGCCGCCACTGAGCTCGAACAACATGGCAAACCCGAGGGGCAGCACGGCCCCATAGAGGGTACGACGGCTGCCGAACAGCATGATGGCGCTGCCGGTCAGGATCAGGCTGGAGAGCATCATCATGGCGGCACGATAGGTGTCGGGCAGCTTGTCCATGTAGAGCAGCACGCCCAGTGCCCAGACGATGGAGGTGATGGTCACCCCGACAAAGAGCTCGCGCTCGAGCACCGGCAGCGGAAGCTCCGCCAGCCTGGGCTGGCGCCAGCGCAGATGCCACCAGCGCCCCAGCAACAGCAACAGGACCAGACCGAGCCAGCCCAGCGACTCGCTGGCCGGCAGGTAATCGTGGAACAGCAGGCTCCAGCTGATCGCCAGCAGCCCCAGGCAAGGCAGGCTGAAGGAGGCGTGGGTATAGAGCTGGACCATGATGGCCCGCCGCACCTGATATTTCACACTCTGTGTCAACTGGGTACTCCCTGTACAAGAGCCGCACAGTTTAACACTCCCCTTTCCTGCTCAACAATCAATCGACCGCTATTAAGTTGCCACTCAGCGCGTCCTCTCCCGCACAGGCCCCGACAGACCCTTTTCTGCAGGGTCGAATGGCGCAACCCTCCCTCACCCTTTCTCCAGCTCGTCGAGGATGGGGCACTGGGGATTCGCATCTCCGTGACAGCAGCTCACCACCTCCTCGAGGGCGCTGAGCATGGCTTGCAAACCGGCGATGCGGGAGCGCAGATCGACGATTTTCTCCTGGGCCAGCTTCTTCACCTGGGCACTGGTTCTGTGCTCGTCCCGATAGAGCGCCAGCAGCTCCTGACACTCCTCCAGATTGAAGCCGGTCTCCCGCGCCCGCTTGACGAAGCGCAGCTCCCGCAGGGAGGCATCCGTATAACTGCGATACCCGTTGTCGCTGCGCACTGGCGACGAGATGAGGCCGATGCTCTCGTAGTAGCGGATGGTCTTGGCGGTCAGGCCGGTGGCCTTGGCGACCTTGCTGATGTTCATGAATGACTCCTTTGGGATTCAGATGCACGCAGGCTGCCCGCCCGGGGCTGCCAGCGCTTCAATAACAGGGAATTGCTCAAGACGGTGATGCTGCTCAGGGCCATGGCCGCCCCCGCCAGCTCGGGACTGAGGTAACCCAGTGCCGCCAGCGGAATGCCGATGATGTTGAACACGAAGGCCCAGAACAGGTTCTGCTGGATGGTGCGCCAAGTGGCCGCCGAGATGTCGATGGCATCGGCCACCAGCCGCGGATCAGACCGCATGAGGGTGATGGAGGCGGTCTCCATCGCCACGTCGGAGCCGGAGCCCATGGCGATGCCCACATCCGCCGCCGCCAGCGCCGGGGCGTCGTTCACCCCGTCTCCCACCATGGCGACCAGCCCACGGGTTTGCGCCCGCAGCGCCTCGACTTTTTCCACCTTGCCGGCTGGCAGCACGGAGTCAAAGGCCCCGTCCAGCCCCAGTTTGGCGGCGATATGGGCCACCGGCGCCGGCGCATCTCCGCTCACCAGCCAGCTGGCGATGCCGCGCTGGCGCAGGGTGGCGATGGCATCCGGGCTCTCGGGGCGCAGGGTATCGGCCAGCGCCGCAATGCCAGCTACCACGCCGTCAATGGCCACCCAGACCCGGGTCGCGCCGTCGGCGGGTTGTTCATCGTGTTGTGACGGTTCAATACCGAGCTGGGCCAGCAAAGAGCCATTGCCGATGGCGACCGTATGACCGGCGACCTGACCGACAATACCGGCACCGACCCGCACCTCCACCGCCTCCGGCTGGGGCAGCGTAGTCTCCTTGCCGACCGCCTCGCGCATGGCCAGCGCCAGCGGGTGTTCACTCGCCTGCTGCAGGGCGGCGGCCAGACGCAGCTGCTCGGCTGTGCCACTCCAGCTCGCCAGTACCGGCCTGCCTTGAGTGAGCGTGCCGGTTTTGTCGAAGATGAGCGCCTTGATGGCGTGGGCCTTTTGCAGGGTATCGACGTCTTTTATCAGAATGCCGTGGCGCGCCGCGACGCCGGTACCGGTGACAATGGCCGCCGGCGTTGCCAGCCCCAGCGCACAGGGACAGGCGATCACCAGCACGGCCACCGCTGCCAGCAGCGCCTGACCGAAGTCGTTGCTGATGGCGTACCACACCAGCAGGGTGAACAGGGCGATGGCCATCACCACCGGCACGAACACGGCAGAGACCTTGTCCACCAGCTGTTGCAGCGGCGCCTTGCCCATCTGGGCGTTCTCCACCAGTGCGATGATCTTGCTGAGGCTGGAGTCCTCCCCCACCGTAGTGGCTTCAATTTCCAGCACGCCGGAGCGGTTGATGGCACCGCCCAGCACCTTGTCGCCCTCACCGCGCGGCACCGGCAGGCTCTCGCCGGTGAGGATCGACTCGTCCAGCTCACTCTCACCGCTCACGATTCTGCCATCCACCGGTACCCGTTCCCCCACCAGCACCCGCAGCCTGTCGCCGCGCAGCACCTCGTCGATGGCGACGATCTGCCAGCGCTCGCCGCGCCAGACGGTGGCGGTTTCCGGCCGCAGCGCCATCAACTCGCGAATGGCGGACTGGGTACTGCGTCTGGCTCGCGCTTCCAGCATTTTTCCGAGGGAAATCAGGGTAATGATGATGGCACTCGCCTCGAAATAGAGCTTGCCGCTGGCGGCCATCCCCAGCGTCAGCAACAGATAAAGGCTGTAGAAGTAGGCCGCGCTGGTACCGGTCGCCACCAGCACATCCATGTTGGCGGAGCGATTCTTGATGGCGAGCCAGGCACCGCGATAGAAGCGGGCCCCGATCCAGAACTGCACCGGGGTGGCGAGCAGCAGCTCCAGCCAGGCGGGCAGATGCCAGGGGAACAACCCGGCCATGGCCAGCATCCCCACCAGCAGCGGCAGGGTAAGCAAAGCCGAGACGATGACCCGGGTTTGCGCCTGACGGGCGCTGGCGGCCTCCTGCGCTTCCCGCTCCAGCAACTGCTGGCGGCGGCCGCTGGCCGAGCCCTGCGCAAGTTGGGCGCCAAAGCCGAGGGCCTCGATCTGCTCGCGCAGGGCCGCGGGCGTCTGCATCCCGGGCACCAGCACGATACGAGCCTGCTCAATGGAGAAGTTGACGTCGGCGGAGATGACGCCGGGCAGCGCCGCCAGCATCTTGTTCAGGCGGGCCGAGCAACCGGCACAGGTCATGCCGGTGATTTGAAACAGGATGGTCTCACTGCCGTAGTCATAACCCTGCGCCTGGATGCTCTCCAGCACCGCCGGCAAACGGTCAGAGCTGGCCAGCTCGATGGCCGCCTGCTCCAGCGCGAAGTTGACGGTGGCCGATACCCCGTCGAGCTTGTTGAGGGCGGTCGTGATGCGGCCGGCGCAGTTGGCGCAGCTCATGCCGCTGAGCGGCAACTGCAGATGAATGGGTGATTGAAGATGAGTGGTCATGTTGTTCCTCCCCGGAACCCGTCGGCACCACAAAACGCCGACTGGCAAACCCTAACCTTTACTGTAAGGGTAAGCTCAAGCCACATGATCCACTTTTTACAGATGAAAAAACGGCGCCCGTTTGCTGCCAGAGAACAAACGGGCGCCGCCTTCAACTATTGCGCGGTATGCGCGGCGACTCAGATACCGTACTGGGCGCGGTAAGCCTTCATGGCGGCCAGTTGCGCCGCCAGCTCCGGCTGTTCGGCCTGCTTCTCTTCCAGATACTGGATCAGATCGCTCATCTGGATGATGGCGATGATGTGGGCACCGTAGTCGCGCTCCACTTCCTGAATGGCGGAGAGCTCGCCCTTGCCCTTCTCCTGACGGTCCAGCGCGATCAGCACGCCAGCCAGGGAGGCGCCGTTGGCCTGGATCAGATCCATGGATTCGCGGATGGCGGTGCCGGCAGTGATGACATCGTCCACCAGCATGATGCGCCCCTTGAGCGGGCTGCCCACCAGATTGCCACCCTCGCCGTGATCCTTGGCCTCCTTGCGGTTGAAGCACCAGGGCACGTCCACGTCGTGCTGCTCCACCAGCTGCACGGCGGTGGCGGAGGCGATGGGGATCCCCTTGTAGGCCGGGCCAAACAGCACGTCGAACTCGATGCCGGCATCCATCAGGGCGGCGGCATAGAAGCGGCCGAGACGGGCCAGATCGCGGCCGCTGTTGAACAGGCCGGCGTTGAAGAAGTAGGGGCTTTTACGACCGGATTTCAGGGTAAATTCACCGAATTTGAGGACCTGCTTCTCCAGGGCGAACTCGATAAATTGACGCTGGTAGGCTTTCATTCTGGCTCCTTGCTTGGCTTGTCGTTGTCTTGTGTGGGGGTATAAAAAAACGCGGACAGTGCCGCGTTTTTAAAATCATGCAAGCGACTGCTTCTGCAGCGCAATGATGTCGGCGATGCCGCCCTTGGCGAGGGCCAGCATGGCCAGCAGCTCCTCGTGGGTGAAGGGTTCGGCCTCCGCGGTGCCCTGCACCTCGATGATGCGGCCATCTTCGGTCATCACCACGTTCATGTCGGTCTCGGCGGCGGAGTCTTCGATGTACTCCAGATCGCAGATTGCCTCCCCTTCGAACATGCCGACGGAGACGGCCGCGATCATCTGCTTGAGCGGGCTCTGTTTGATCAGCCCCTTCTCCACCATCCAGTTCAGCGCATCCACCAGCGCCACGCAGGCACCGGTGATGGCGGCGGTACGGGTACCGCCGTCGGCTTGCAACACGTCGCAGTCAACGGTAATGGTGTGCTCGCCCAGGGCACTCAAGTCTACCGCCGCGCGCAGGGAGCGAGCGATCAGACGGGAGATCTCCAGGGTGCGGCCGCTCTGCTTGCCGGAGGCCGCTTCGCGGTTCATCCGGGAGTGGGTGGAGCGCGGCAGCATGCCGTACTCGGCAGTGACCCACCCCTGCCCCTTGCCTTTGAGGAAGCGCGGCACGCTGGTGTCGACGCTGGCGGTGCAGAGCACGCGGGTGTGGCCGAATTCCACCAGCACGGACCCTTCAGCATGCTTGGTGAAGTGGCGGGTGATGGTTACCGGACGCACCTGGGCGGCGCTGCGATCGCTGGGACGGGACATGGGACTGACCTCTGGGCTGGCTGAATTGGCGCAGGAGTATAAGCGATCGCTACTCAAATATCAGCCGCTAAAACCACCTCGTCGGCTGACGGAGCAGGCCTGGCTGAGTATACTGGCCGCACACTTCATCAAGCCCGGAACAATCAATGATTCACAGCATGACCGCCTACGCCCGCAAGGAACTCAAGGGCGACTGGGGCACAGCCGTTTGGGAAATTCGTTCGGTCAACCAGCGCTATCTGGAGACCTACATTCGCCTGCCGGAACAACTGCGCAGCCTGGAGCCGGTTCTGCGTGAGCGCTTCCGCGCCAAGCTGCAGCGCGGCAAGGTAGAGTGCAACCTGCGCTTCGAGGCCGCCCAGGCCGCCGCCAGCCAGCTGCACATCAATGAAGAGCTGGCCAAACTCATCATCGAGAGCGCCAACTGGGTGATGAAAGAGGCGGGCCAGGGCCAGCTCAATCCGGTCGACGTGCTGCGCTGGCCGGGCGTGATGGCTGCCGCCGAGCAGGACATGGATGCGGTCGCCACCGAGCTGCTCGGCGGGTTTGACCAGACCATGGAAGATTTCCTCGCCTCCCGCGCCAGCGAAGGGGCCAACCTCAAGTCGCTGATCGAACAGCGCCTGGCCGGTATTCAGGTAGAAGTGAAGAAGGTGCGCGTGCACCTGCCGCAGATCATCGAGTGGCAGCGCCAGAAGCTCACCGACCGGCTGGCCGAAGCCAAAGTCGAGCTGGATCCGGCTCGCATCGAGCAGGAGATCGTGCTGCTGGCCCAGAAGATCGACGTGGCCGAAGAGCTGGATCGCCTGGAGATGCACATCAGCGAAACCAACAAGATCATGAAGAAGGGTGGCGCCTGCGGCCGTCGCCTCGACTTCATGATGCAGGAGTTCAACCGCGAGTCGAACACGCTGGGCTCCAAGTCGATCAACGCCGAGGTGACCCAGTCCGCCGTCGAGTTGAAGGTCCTCATCGAGCAGATGCGCGAGCAGATCCAAAACATCGAGTGATCTCCCTCATCGATGCACCAGCCCCCGCCACCCGGGGGCTTTCTTATGCTCGTTTCCCGCAGCGCTCAGCCGCCTGACTGATGGCAACCCCGAGCAAAGGGAGCCCGACATGTACCATCACGCAAAGAGGGTCTGCCATGCAGACCCTCTCGCTTTTCCGAACCACTTAGGTTTGTCGCCCGTTCAGGCTAGACCGGTGACTTCAGCCTTCGGCTGCGCAGCAGAAGGGGGAGCTGGTAAAGCACCAAGGCCCCCAGCACCAGGCCGGCGCCGGCCAGCTTGGCGGGGCCCAGCGGTTCGTCATAGAAGAGGGTGCTTAAGATCAGGGTCCAGACCGGTTCGAGCAGCATCAGCAGGGCGGCATGGGCCGTGGTCATCCGGCTCAGGGCGTGGGTGAGCAGCCAGTAGCGCAAGGTGGTGGCGATCAGCACGCTGGCCGCAAACCAGCCCCAGATGCCAGTGCCGATGCTGGCGGGCCACTGCTCGGTCAGCAGGGAGAGCAGGGTGCCGAGCAGCCCGGTCACCGCCAGCTGGATGCAGGTGAGCCAGGTAGGGGGGATGGACTGGGCGAAGTGACGGTGCACCGCGAGCTGGACCCCCAGGGTGGCGGCCGCCGCCAGAAACCAGAACAGGGAGAGCGACACCCCCCAGTGGGTGCTGCTGGAGAGCAGCAGCAGACCGGCCACGGCGACGGGCAGGGTGAGCCAGTAGTGGCGGCCGGGTCTGGCCTTGAAGGCGGCCCAGGCGGCGAGCGGCGCCATCAGGGTGGCCACGCTCATGATGAAGGCGCCGCTGCCCAGGGCATCGCTCTGGCTGATGGCGGTGACCCAGAACAACAGGCTGGCCCCGAGCAGGGTGCCGCAGCCGGCGGCGCGCAGCAGTTGTGAGCCACTGGGGGGCGGCTCCCGCAGCCAGGCGAGCGGCAAGAGCAGCAGGGCGGCCAGCAGGAAGCGGCTGCCGATAAAGGCGGCGGTGGGCAGCTCGCGAATCGCCTCTTTCGAGAAGAGCCAGCCGGCGGCGGCCAGCAGGGTGACCAGTATCATCAACAGCAGGGGAGCGCGGTTCATCGGGGCATCACAGGGTCAGGGGCAAAGGACAGAGCATAAAGGAAAGGGACGCGTATTGTCTCCCGGGGTTTGGCAGACGCGCTGGCGGGGCGGCCACGAGACCGCCCCGCCTCAGTCGTCACTTTCCAGGCAGGCGAGGCAATGGGACAGGGTGCGTGCCAGCGCCCCCTGATTGCGCAGCACCACGGCGCGGGCCTGCTCCCCCATCTCGCGGCGGGCAGCGGCATCGCCGAGCAGGGTGCTCACCCGGTGGCCGAGCGCCGCGGCATCCGCCACCACGGCGGCGCCCCCCTGGGCCACCAGCTGGCGGGTGATGTCGCTGAAGTTGAAATAGACGGGGCCGGTCAGGCAGGGTTTGCCCAGCGCCGCCGGTTCCAGCAGGTTGTGACCGCCCACGGGCACCAGGCTGCCACCGACAAAGGCGAGATCCGCCGCCGCCAGCATCAGCGGCAGCTCGCCCATGGTGTCGCCCAGATAGATCTTGTCGCTCTCGCCGACCGCACTGCCCGCCGTGCGCCGTGCGCAACCGTAGGGGGCGCACAGCTCGGCCACCCGATCGAAACGCTCGGGATGGCGCGGCACCAGGATCAGCAGGGCGGAGGGATGGGCCTTGATCACCAGTTCGAAGGCGGCCAGCACCTGCTCGTCTTCCCCCTGGTGGGTGCTGGCGGCGATCCAGACAGGTCTGGCCTCCCCCAACTGCTGGCGCAGGGCACGGCCCCTGGCCTGCACCTCGTCGCCGAACTGGATGTCGAACTTGATGGAACCGGTCACCGCCAACCGGTTGCGCGCTATGCCCAGCCGATGGAAGCGATCCGCGTCGTCCTGATGCTGGCACAGCAGGTGGGTCAGCGGGCGGCTCAGGGCATCGAAGGCGCCCTGGAAGCGGCCATAACGCCGGCAAGATCGCTCCGAGAGGCGGGCATTGAGGATGGTCACCGGCAGGTGGCGCGCCTCGCAGGCCGCCAGCCAGTTCGGCCACAGCTCGGTCTCCATCACCCAGAGAGCGCGGGGCTTGACGGTGCTCAGAAACGCCGAGACGGCCCAGGGGTAGTCGAGCGGCGCATAGCGGTGCACCACCAGATCCCCGAGCTTGGCCGCCTGCTCGGCGCCGGTGCGGGTGGTGGTGGTGAGCAGGATGGGCAGCTCGGGGCGCTCGGCCTTGAGGGCGTGGATGAAGGGGGTGATGGCCAGGGTCTCCCCCACGCTCACCGCATGGATCCAGAGGGGGGCCTCCTGTCCGGTCGGTGACAATCGTCCCAGATGCTCGGCCCAGCGCTTGCCGAAGCCGGGCTTGCCTTTCTTGGGCTTGTAGAGCGCCAGCAGTGCCAGGGGCAACCCCAGGTGGATCAGCAGGTTGTAGAGCAGCCGGTAGATCATGTTATCGGCCTTCGCCCCCGTCGGCGGCCTGAGCCACCGGCTCCAGCGCGATCACCCGATCCTCCGGCTCGCTCCGCTCCAGTCGCTTGCCAGCCTCGATGACCTGCTCCGGCATCAGCTCGATCAGACACTTGAGGTGGCCGAACTTGCAGGTGCGCTTGAAGCAGGGGCGGCACTCGATGTCGGTGTGGACGATCTCGACCCTGTCCGCCAGCGGTGGGGTGTAGAGCGGCGAGGTGGAGCCATAGACCCCAATCAGCGGCCGGTTGAGGGCGGCCGCCACGTGCATCAGGCCCGAGTCGTTGGCGATGACCCGACCGGCCAGGGCCATCAGATCGATCGCCTCGTGCAGGCTGGTCTTGCCCGCCAGCACGTGGCAGTTGGGGCGTGACAGGGGGTTGATCCGATCGCGGATGGTGTTGGCCACGTCCACGTCCTTGCCCGAACCGAAGATCCACACCTGCCAGCCCTCGTCGAGGTGCTTCTGGGCCACCACGGCGTAGTGCCCTTCCGGCCAACGTTTGGCCGGGCCGAACTCGGCCCCCGGACAGAGCACCAGCACGGGGCGAGCACGATTCAGGCCGAGCCGCTCCAGCGCCTTGCCCTGGTTGATGAGATCCACGTGCAGGGAGGGATGGGGAATAGCGGGAATGTCGTCCCGACTCTTCATCTGCCCCTTGGGGTAGGCCAGAGCCACATAGCCTTCCACCATCAGCGGGAAGGCCTGCTTGTTGCTGCGCATGTCGTTGAGCAGACCGAAGCGGTGCTCCCCCTTCCAGCCGGTGCGCACCGGGATCCTGGCAAACCAGGGGATGAGGGCCGACTTCATGGAGTTGGGCTGGATGATGGCCTGATCGTACTGCTCGGCGGCCAACTGCTTGCCAAGGCGGCGGCGTGCCCCCAGCTTGAAGTCACCGTGGCCAAGCGGCATGGGGATGGCCTTGTCCACCTCGGGCATGCGCTCCAGCAGCGCCACGCACCAGGCCGGCGCCATCACATGGAGCTCGCTGCCCGGGTGGTTGCTCTTGAGCGCCTTGTAGAGGCTCTGGGACATCACCATGTCGCCGACCCAGGAGGGGCCGATCACCAATATCTTCATCGCGCGTCTTCTCTCGGGACTGGCCCGGCTGTTGATCATTACTGGGCGAGATTATGCCCCAAGAAAGGCCGAAGAAATAACAGAAGATACCCGTCTGCTCCCGCAAAACGCCTACCTGGCAGGATCTGCTCCCCCACGCATCCCTCCTGAGGCCCTCTTCGACCCGGACACGGCGTGCCCTGGGCCACCGACTGCCGGGTAGCAGAGATCCCCCTTCCCCCGCATTCAAAAGCGGGCCCACCGGGCCCTCGGGTCATGCCCCGCGCGGGGTTTTAGGCTAGAATGGGCGCCAATCCGAGCATGACCCGCCCGCCGGGCACTAACAAGAGTCCCTTGCCTGTGAAAAAACCGACCCTGGCGGCCGTCCTGATCGTCAAGAACGAAGCCGACAACCTCCGTGCCTGCCTCGCCTCCCTCGGCGATCTGGTGGACGAAATCGTCATCCTGGACTCCGGCAGTCAGGATGAGACCCCCGCCATCGCCGCCGAATTTGGCGCCCGCTTCTTCGTCAACACCACCTGGCCCGGTTTCGGCCGCCAGCGCCGCCTCGCCCAGTCCCATGTCCAGTCGGAGTGGGTGCTGTGGCTGGACGCGGACGAGCGGCTCACCCCGGAACTCAGGGAAGCCATCCAGGGGGTCATGGCCAACCCGGCCAGCGACACCATCTACTCCATCCCGCGCCTCTCCTGGGTGTTCGGTCGCTTCATCCGCCACAGCGGCTGGTACCCGGATCGGGTGCTGCGCCTCTACCCCAAGGCGCTGACCGGCTACAACGAGGCGCTGGTACACGAGAAGGTGGAGGTGCGCGCCAACATGAAGATCGTCAACCTGCAGGGCGACCTCCTCCACTACACCTACCGGGATCTGGAACACTACCTGGTCAAATCCGCCGGCTATGCCCGCGCATGGGCCGATCAGCGTACCGCCCGCGGCAAGGAGGGATCCCTCGGTCAGGGACTGGTCCACGCCGTCGGCTGCTTCCTCAAGATGTACCTGCTCAAGGCCGGTTTCCTCGACGGCAAGCAGGGCCTGCTGCTGGCCATCCTCTCCGCCCACTCCACCTTCGTCAAATACGCCGATCTCTGGGTTCGCCAGCAGCCCCAGCAGCCGAAATAGGGCATCGCGCCTCAAACATCCCATTAATCACTCACCCCTTGTTCCAGCGGGACAAGGGGCAAACCCCATGGCCATGGAGCGGGCGCAGCCCTCGCGGGGCCGCTCACGGCGCAAACCCGGGCGCCACGGACGAAAACTGGCCGCTATAAGCCGAATGCATGGATATTGGCAACATGACCCGACTCCGGCTTATACCGACAGGTTTCCCCTGCCCGGGGCCCGGGCAGGCCCGTCAAAGGGGCTGATGGGGGCCACGCCCGGTAGGCCGGTCTGCCAGCAGGGCGCATCCCCATACAGACAGGGCCCCGCGGGGCCCTGTCTGTATGTTCTGTGTGCGCTCTCAGCGTTCGGCGCGCCAGAAGGACGGCGCCCAGCGGGCGATCTCTGCCGCCATGGCCTTGGGATCGAGCTGGCTCATATCCTCCGGGTGGTCGCTGTCTTCCGGCGGGCTGAAGGGCAGATGGCGCCCCTCGCCGTTGAGCGGCCGCCAGCGCAGCGGCGTCGCCGAACGGTGTGCCGGGAAGAAACCGACGGTCGGCACGTCCATGGCCGCGGCGATGTGCAGGGGCCCCGTGCTGCCCGCCACGAACAGGGCGGCGTTGGCCATCACCTGGCAGAACTTTGGCAGCCCCTCGTCGGAGCGATAGATCCAGCCGTTGCCCCCATGGGCCAGCAGTTCGGCCGCCAACTGCTCCGCCTTCCCCTCCTCCCCCGGCCCTGCCGTCAGCACGCACTGCAACTCGGGACAGGCCTGGTTGAGCTTGATGATGAGGCGCGAGTACTGCTCGATGGAGAGGTTGTTGGCCGAGCCACCGCTGCCCGCATGCACCATCAGCCAGGGGCGGCTGGCGTCGAGCCTGAGACGGGCGGCGACCTGCTCGCGCACCTGCAGCAGGCTCTCGGGGTCGAAGCCGAGGTAGGGGCCCTGTGGCTCTACCACGGTCTGATGCTGATCGGCGAGGAAGCGGCGCACCAGATCCAGGTTGTATTCGTACTCCGGCTTCTGGGAGCGGGAGCGGCGCTGCACCAGGCGCTGGTTGTAGAGCACCTGGGCCAGCTTGGTGGCTGGTGCCAGCCGGTAGGGAATGTGCGCCTTCCACACCAGCTTGGCATTGCGGGTGTTGGAGAAGAGGCAGATGGAGGCATCGAAGGCGGCCGCCTTGAGGCGCGCCAGCAGGGCGCGTTGCTGCTCCTTGTCGGCCCGGGCACCCGGATCCAGGATGATCTCGTCGATCCATGGGCAGAGGCGGGCCAAGGGCGCCGTGTAGGCGGGAACCAGGGCAGTCACATGACACTCCATGGAGCGCTTGAGCATGGCAAAGCTCGGCCACGCCAGCATGAAGTCACCAATCTTGTCATTGCGGACTACCAGAATACGTTTCATAAAAAATCCCTATGCTCCCTGTCACCAGCGAAGGAGGCTTGATGCGCGATGCGGGTATTCTTGCCTGATGCAGGGCGATTCTCAAGCGAAGACGCCACGGGGCTCCGATTTGTGCGACCCCGGCCGCCGATCAGCGCCAGAAATCCGCGCCATCCCGGTCGCGACAAATCGGCAACAGCCCCTATAATGCGACCAGTTTTCCGGTTTCAGGAATCAGCAGCATGACCAACAAGGTAATCTATCCCGGCACCTTCGACCCCATCACCAACGGCCATACCGATCTCATTGGCCGCGCCGCCAGACTGTTCGACGAGGTGGTGGTCGGGGTGGCCAACAGCCCGAGCAAACGGCCGCTGTTCGATCTCGAGGAGCGCGTTCAGCTGGCCCGGCAGGTGACGGCTCACCTGCCCAACGTCAAGGTGGTGGGCTTCTCCGGCCTGCTGGTGGATTTTGCCAGGGAGCAGCAGGCCAACGTGCTGATCCGCGGCCTGCGCGCCGTCTCCGACTTCGAATACGAGTTCCAGCTCGCCAACATGAACCGTCGCCTGATGCCCACCCTGGAGAGCGTCTTCCTCACCCCGGCGGAGGAGAACTCCTTCATCTCCTCCACCCTGGTGAAGGAGGTGGCGCTGCACGGAGGTGACATCCACCAGTTCGTCGACCCCCTGGTGGCTCAGGCCATTGCCGCCAAGCAGCAGCGCTAATCCCCTCCCCTGATGGGCAGAAACGAACAAGGGCTACCCGCGGGTAGCCCTGGTTGCATCAAGGCACTGCACGCCTAGCTGCGGGCAAACTGCTGGCGGATCGCCCGCTCCAGCTGATCGAGCCACTCGTAGCGACGCCGGTACATGGCCCGCTTCTTGGCGGCGATCTCCTCCAGCGGCTTGCGCACCACGGGTTGAAGCCGCACGAAGTTGGCGTCCTGATCGAGGGCGCCAAACTCCTGCCACAGCTCGTCGTAGTCCGCCTGCAGGCAGGCTTTCTTCTTCTTGCTGTACCGTCTTGCCTGGAAGATGTGGGCCTTCATGCGCACCGCACAGACCCGGTGGGCCCCCATGGCCCCGGCCAGCGCCATCACCAGCATCACCACCAGTGACTTGGGTCTCAGACCCTGACCCGCCCGGGTCAATGCCCGCACCTGCTCCTGGGGCTGCTCGACACAGGGCTCCGGCCCCTGCACCGACCCGATCACCAGGGCCAGCTCCTGTTCGTTGCCCGCCAGGGAGAAGGCACAGCTGTAGAGTCGCTCCCCCCGCGCGTTGACGATGGAGAGCGCCAGCTCCGCCTCCCTGCGGAAGGTGCCGTCGTGACGCAGCACGATGCGCCAGCCGCCATCGGGATAATGGCCCAGCACTATCCCCTCCCCCAGATAGAGCGGGTCGATGAGCTCGGGGTACAGGCCCAGCAGCAGGCGGTAGTGATCCTCCACCATCTTGACCCGCTGGTTCACCGTCGAGCAGGCGAAGCGATAGGGGCGCATCGGCTTGTCGAGCAGCTCGGGGTGGCGGGCGGGAAGCGCCCGCAGGGGGTGGCGGGCGGGAAGCGCCCGCAGGGGGGCGCTCTGGAACAGCTCGAACACCCGGTTCAACTGCGCACGGTAGAGCAGACTGCGCAGCAAAAACTTGCCGCGATTGAAAGTCTTGCGGGCGCTGTCTTCGGGATAGAGGAAGCGGGCCATATCGTGGGCACAATAGTGCCCCTGCCGGGATAAATGTTCCCAGTCTATTGATTTAGCTGTCATTTTATTACCTCGCAGCCTGAACTGGCGAGATAGTAGTCATGGGCTGACGCAGCTTCAACAGACCGGAAATACTCTCTTACAACTTGGCCGATCCCGGCTCAAAAATCCCACTTTCAGCGTTGGCAGTGGGAGCAGAACACCGTGGTTCGCTGGCCCATCTTCACCTCGGTGAGCAGGGTGTGGCAGTGGAAACAGGGCTGGCCGCCACGGCCGTAAACCTGCAGCTGCTGCACGAAATAGCCCGGCTTGCCGTCGGCGCTGGTGAAATCCTTGAGGGTGGTGCCCCCCTGGCGAATGGCTTCGGCCAGCACCCGCTTGATCTCGCTCACCAGGGTGCCCAGCCGCTCGGCGCTGATGTTGCCCGCCGCCCGCCTGGGATGAATGCCGGCGGCATAGAGCGCCTCATTGGCGTAGATGTTGCCCACCCCGACCACCACGTGGTTGTCCATCAGGAACTGCTTGATGGCGGTGCTGCGCCCCTTCGCCCGCTCCCGCAGGTAATCGGCATGGAAGGCATCGGTGAGGGGTTCCGGCCCCAGCTTGGCGAGCAGGGCATGGGCCTCGGCCGGTTCGCGGGTCCACAGCAGGGCGCCAAAACGGCGCGGATCGTTGAGCCGCAGCAGCTTGCCGTTGGCCAGCTCGATATCCACGTGATCGTGCTTCTCGGCCGGGGTGCCGATGTCCAGCACCCGCAGGCTGCCGGACATCCCGAGATGCAGGATGGCGGTGCCGAAGTCGGTCTCCAGCAACAGGTATTTGGCGCGGCGGCTGACGCGGTGGATGACGAGATCCACCAGCTCCTGGATCTCGCCGGGCACGGGCCAGCGCAGGCGGCCGTCCCGCACCACCACGCGGGTCACCTTGATGCCGGTAAGCCAGGGGGAGATGCCCTGGCGGCTGACTTCGACTTCCGGTAATTCAGGCATGGGCGATCTCTCGTTCAGGGAATGGGACGCATCAGGTCACGGTATTGCGCCTGACTCAAGCTGAGCCAGGTCGAGGAGGGCAGCAGGGCGGCAAACTTGCCGTCGTCCTGATAGAGCCCGACTTCCACCGGATCGCTCTGTCCGGCGATCCAGATCTTGAGGGTCACCGGGGTGCCGCGCACGGGCTCGCCGGGGGGCAGCAGCCAGCCTTGCCACGCCTCGATGCGGGCCGCCAGCTGGGTGCTGCCAAGCCCCAGATCCGGCGCGCTGCGCCAGCCCTGGCCGATACGCTCTATCTGCCAGCTCGGCCCCTGCCAGGTCAGCACCACGGCACTCTCCGGCAACAGCGGACGCGCGCGTTTGGCACTGTTCTCCTGCTGGGCCTGCTCCAGCCGGTGCAACAGGGTAATGACGATCAACACGACCACGATGATCACGTTGTTCCAGCCTTTGCGGCTCAGTTTGAACATGGCTAGCCTCCCTTCGAATCGGCAGTGTACTGAATTCCAGCCATAAAAAAACCCGGCACGAGGCCGGGTTTTTGCAGCGAAACCAAGTAATTACTTGATTTTGCCTTCTTTGTACATCACATGCTGACGAATCACGGGATCAAATTTCTTGATCTCCATTTTTTCGGGCATGGTGCGCTTGTTCTTGGTAGTGGTATAGAAGTGACCAGTACCGGCGCTGGAGTTCAGGCGAATCTTATCGCGAATACCTTTAGCCATGATCTAATTCCTTATACCTTAACGCCGCTGGCACGCAGTTCAGCCAGAACCACTTCAACGCCGCGCTTGTCGATGATACGCATGCCTTTTGCGGATACGCGCAGGCTCACGAAGCGTTTTTCACTCTCAACCCAGAAACGGTGAGTGTGCAGGTTCGGCAGGAAACGACGCTTGGTAGCGTTGTTAGCGTGCGAACGGTTGTTACCAACTGCCGGGCGCTTGCCGGTTACTTGGCATACTCTAGACATGTCAGTCTCTCCAAATCTTACTTCATTGCTCGAGCAAATATCTGCCCCGCTGGCCTTCGATTGCGGGGCAAACAGAAGGCGGCATTTTATACAGCATCCGTGATCAAAGATCAACTAATACAGTGCCAGAGCCCAGTCACAACCAACCACGCTCTGCGAAAGAAACCGTGATGCCATCACCGATCACCAGGTGATCAAGCACTCTGATATCGACCAGGGCCAGGGCGGCCAGGATCCGATCCGTGATCTGGCGGTCCGCCCGACTGGGCTCGGCCACGCCGGACGGGTGATTATGCGCCAGAATCACGGCGGCTGCATTATGTTTGAGCGCGATCTGCACGATTTCTCTGGGCCAGACGCTCGCCGAGTCGAGGGTGCCGTAAAAAAGTTCGACAAACCGGATGACCCTATGCTGGTTGTCGAGCAGCAGCAGGGCGAACACCTCCCGCCCCCGATCCCGCAACTGGGCTTGCAGAAAGTCACGGGTAAGCCCGGGCGAGGTGAGCGCCTCTCCCCGTTGCAACTGTTCGGCCAGATGGCGCCGCCCCATCTCCAGCACCGCCTGCAACTGGGCATACTTGGCAGGTCCCAGCCCGTGAGCGCCACAAAAATCCTGCTGCTCGGCTCCCAGCAGTGCCCGCAGGGAACCAAACTGCTGCAACAACTGGCGAGAGAGATCCACCGCACTCAACCCACTGACCCCGGTGCGCAAGAAGATGGCCAGCAGTTCGGCATCGGAGAGCGTCGCCGCCCCTCGGCGCAGCAGCTTTTCCCTCGGGCGCTCCTCTTCCGGCCACTCCTTGATGCTCATTTGTCTCTCCCTCATGGCTATTGAGAGAAAACATAGCAAAGAATCCCGCGAGCCCGACCACAACTCCCCCATGTCAGCCTCTGTCGCCACCCATTGCCTGTGCTATCTTAGCCGACCAGTCAGAGTGAGCCGGAAGAGAAGCAGCAGATGAGATTGGCCGATAAACGCATCCTGTTGGGTGTCAGTGGCGGGATCGCCGCCTACAAGAGTGCCGAACTGGTACGTCGCCTGAAAGATCAGGGGGCCGAGGTGCGAGTGGTGATGACCCGCTCCGCCAAGGAGTTCATCACCCCGCTGACCCTGCAAGCCGTCTCAGGCCACCCGGTGGCCGACAGTCTGCTGGACCCGGCTGCCGAGGCGGGCATGGGCCACATCGAGCTGGCCAAATGGGCCGATCTGGTGCTGATCGCCCCCGCCAGCGCCAATCTGATGGCCCGCATGGCCGCCGGCATGGCGGACGAGCTGCTCACCACCCTCTGCCTGGCCACCCCGGCGACTGTCGCCCTGGCGCCAGCCATGAACCAGCAGATGTATCGCAACGCCGCTACCCAGGCCAACCTTCAGACCCTAGCCGAGCGCGGTATTCAGCTGTGGGGGCCGGATTCCGGCAGCCAGGCCTGCGGCGACGTGGGCCCGGGCCGGATGCTGGATCCCCTGGAACTGGTGGAACGCTGCTGCCAGCAGCTCGCCGCCGAACCGCTCCTGGCAGGCGTCAGGCTGCTGCTCACCGCCGGGCCGACCCGCGAGGCGCTCGATCCGGTGCGCTATATCAGCAACCACAGCTCCGGCAAGATGGGCTACGCCATCGCCCGCGCCGCGCGCGAAGCGGGCGCGGAGGTGACCCTGGTGAGCGGCCCGGTGGCACTGACCACCCCGGCCGGCGTTACCCGCATCGATGTGGAGAGTGCCCTGCAGATGCACGAAGCGGTGATGAGCCGGGTCGATGAGTGCGACCTCTTTATCGGCTGCGCTGCCGTCGCCGACTACCGTCCCGCCCAGGTGGCCGAGCAAAAGATCAAGAAGACCGGCGACAACGACCAGATGCAGCTGACCCTGGTCAAAAACCCCGACATCATCGCCGATGTGGGGACGTTGTCAGACAAACCCTTCACCGTCGGATTTGCCGCCGAAACCGTGGATGTGGAACAATACGCCCTCGACAAACTTCGACGTAAGCGGCTGGACATGATCGCAGCCAACGATGTGTCCCGTGCAGGCCAGGGCTTCAATGCCGATGACAACGCCCTGACCGTCTTCTGGCAAGGGGGTCAAGCCGCCCTGCCCCTGGCCGATAAGCTGACGCTCGCCCGTCATCTTGTCGCCCTGATTGCACGCCATTATCGACCCTGAGCCCATTGAACATGCCGGGAGCCCCAGGCTCCTGCAGTACCACCCGATCGCCAGGCGATCCAATTGAAAAAGATTCATGACGACACAAATTGAACTGAAAATCCTGGATGCCCGCATCGGCACCGACTTCCCGCTGCCCGCTTACGCCACACCGGGCTCCGCTGGCATGGACTTGCGCGCCCTGCTGGATGCCCCGCTGACCCTGGCCCCGGGCGACACCACTCTGGTGCCGACCGGGCTGGCCATTCACATCCAGGATCCGGGTCTGTGCGCCACCATCCTGCCCCGCTCCGGCCTCGGCCATAAGCACGGCATCGTGCTGGGCAACCTGGTCGGCCTCATCGACTCCGACTACCAGGGTCAGTTGATGGTCTCGGTCTGGAACCGTGGCAACGACAGCTTCACCATGCAGCCTGGCGAGCGCATCGCCCAGCTGGTGATCCTGCCGGTGGTACAGGCCAGCTTCCAGTTGGTCGACGAATTCAATCAGAGTGAACGGGGTGAAGGCGGGTTTGGTTCTTCTGGTCGCCAATAACAAGACCACACGGCCCCCTGGGGCACGTGCCAAATAATAGAATCAAGCCATTGTTTTTTTAGGGGAATCCATGGCAAGCAGTAACCAGAAACAGAGTCGGCGCGATCAGATCCTGCAGGCACTCGCCCACATGCTGGAAACCAGCCCGGGCCAGCGCATCACCACGGCACGCCTCGCGGCCGAGGTGGGCGTGTCCGAGGCGGCCCTCTACCGGCATTTTCCCAGCAAGGCGAGGATGTTCGAGGGGCTGATCGACTTTATCGAGGATTCCCTGCTGTCACGGGTCAACCTGATCATGGCCGAAGAGAAGGACACCATGGCCCGCTGCCATCACATACTGCAGCTGCTGCTGGTGTTTGCCGAGCGCAACCCCGGCATCACCCGCATTCTCAATGGCGATGCCCTGCTGGGCGAACACGATCGGCTGCGGGATCGCATCAGCATCCTGTTCGACAAGCTGGAGACCCAGATCAAGCAGGTACTGCGCGAGAAACGGCTGCGGGAAGGCCAGGGCTTCCAGCTCGACGAGACCATGCTGGCCAACCTGCTGCTGGCCTATACCGAGGGCCGCATCAGCCAGTTCGTCCGCTCGGAGTTCAAAATCAAGCCCACCGCCGGGTTTGAAGATCAGTGGCAGTTTATCCGCAGCCAGCTGCTGCAAAGCTGAGCCAGCAGACCCATCAACCAATGCACGTCTGCTCCGAGCTCACAATCAACCCCACCGCCGGGTTTGAAGATCAGTGGCAGTTCATCCGCAACCAGCAGCTGCAAAGCTGAGTGCGCACATGCCGAGCGTCCCTGCGCCAGCAGGGTTGTGACAAAACGGGAGGCCTTGGCCTCCCTTGCTTTTTATGGCACAAAAGAAGAGACAAGCACCAGATGCGACCCAGCTTGTCGCGCTCAAGTGTTAGATTCATCTGCCATAAATCTTCACACCAACAGGACATCCTATGGAACCCGAGATCATTACCGAAGCACAGACCTGGCTGACCAACAACCAGGGACTGATCATCGAGTATGCGGTCAACATCGCCGCCGCCCTGATCACCCTGCTGGTCGGTTACATTGCCGCCAACCTTCTCAGCGGTGGCGTGGTCAAGGTGATGCAGACCCGCAAGCTGGACACCACCGTCACCCACTTCGTCGGCAGCATCCTCAAATACACCATCCTGGTGTTCGTGGTGATCGCCGCCCTGGGCCGGGTCGGGGTGCAGACCGCCTCCTTCGTCGCCATTATCGGTGCCGCCGGTCTGGCCATCGGTCTGGCGCTGCAGGGCTCTCTCTCCAACTTTGCCGCCGGTTTCCTGCTCATCATCTTCCGCCCCATCAAGGCTGGGGAATTCATCGAGGTGGCAGGCACCAATGGCGTTGTGCAATCGGTCCAGCTCTTCACCACCACCCTCACCTCGGGTGACAACAAGATGGTGGTAGTGCCAAACTCCGCCATCCTCAACGGCACCATCGTCAACTACTCGCGTATGGATACCCGCCGCGTCGACATGACATTCGGCATCGGCTACGGCTCCGACCTGCGCAAGGCCAAACAGATCCTGGAGCGGCTGGTGAGCGAAGAGCCCCGCATCCTGAAGGAGCAGGCCGCCACCATTGCCGTCGCCGCGCTGGCCGACTCCTCGGTCAATATCGTGGTGCGCCCCTGGGTCAAGACCGGTGATTACTGGGGTGTCTGGTTCGACTTCCACGAGAAGGTGAAGCTCACCTTCGACGCCGAGGGCATCGAGATCCCCTTCCCCCAGCGTGTGGTTCACATGCAGAAGACGGCGGATTGATCCTCGGTGTGCGTTCTCCAGTGCCAGCCTTCGGGCTGGCACTGTCGTTTCTGTCTTCTGTGACATGAAAAAACCGGCCACAGGCCGGTCTTGCGCACCAGGTCGCACCGCGTTCTCACCCCAGCCGGCGTGCAACCCGGTTGAGCAGGGGCTGCATCAGCACATAACCCCCCAGCACGGCTCCGATCACCGCCAGTACGCGGATCTCCAGCGTCGGCGCCGCATTGGCCAGCGTCAGGGTCAGCAAACCGATGAGGCCGGTGGCGATCAAGCTCAGGGCAAACAGGGATAACAGGGCTTTCATCTCGATCTCCTCATTCCACACCATTGATTCCATACCTTGGCCATCCCTGGGAGATCTCGTCCATTCGGCTCATATGATAGCCAGCGTCTGTTGCCCACCATTTGCGCCTGCTCAAAAAACCGTCCGATGAGCGTCTGTTGAATACCCTTTGATCTGTCACGCCAGCTTTCCAGAGCCACGGCCGCGCTCCCCTTGAAATGAAAGCCTTTTCAACCCGAACAAGCATGCGCGAACGCAAGATCCCGGGGTACTGAGTGACTCATAATCGCACTGTTTTGGTTGTACACTCCCTCGTTGCAGACAATTGGTAATGCTCTGTTACACGGGGCGCACGGAGTGCCCGGTATAATGCTCGCATAATAAGGTTTGGCGGGAGCCTTGCCTGCAAGGTTCAAACACAACTTGGAAGACTGATAATCCTATGAAAAATATCAATCCAACCCGGACCCAGGCCTGGCAGGCACTGGAAGCCCATTTTGCAGCCAACAAGGAGATGCGTCTCAAGGATCTGTTCGCACAGGATCCCCAGCGTTTTGACAAGTTCTCCCTCACCTTCGGTGGCGACATCCTAGTCGACTACTCCAAGAACCTGATCACCGAAGAGACCCTCAAGCTGCTGGTGAACCTGGCTGGCGAGACCGATCTGCGCAGCGCCATCGACGCCATGTTCAACGGCGACAAGATCAACATGACCGAAGGGCGCGCCGTACTGCACACCGCCCTGCGCAACCGCTCCGACCGTCCCATCGAGGTTGACGGCAAGGACGTGATGCCGGAAGTGAACGCCGTACTGGCCAAGATGAAGGGCTTCTGCGAGAAGGTCATCGGTGGCGAGTGGAAGGGCTATACCGGCAAGGCCATCCAGCACGTGGTCAACATCGGCATTGGTGGCTCCGATCTGGGCCCCGTCATGATCACCGAGGCCCTGCGCCCCTACAAGAATCACCTGGAGATGCACTTCGTCTCCAACGTCGACGGCACCCACATCGCCGAGACGCTCAAGAAGATCGATCCGGAAACCACCCTGTTCCTGGTGGCCTCAAAGACCTTCACCACCCAAGAGACCATGACCAACGCCCTGACCGCCCGCGACTGGTTCCTCGGTCATGCCGGTGACAAGGCCCACGTTGCCAAGCACTTCGCCGCCCTCTCGACCAACGGCAAGGCCGTGGCCGAGTTCGGCATCGACACCGACAACATGTTCGAGTTCTGGGACTGGGTCGGCGGCCGCTACTCCTCCTGGTCCGCCATCGGCATGCCCATCGCCCTCTCCCTCGGCTTCGAGCACTTCGAGGCCCTGCTGCAAGGCGCCTTCGAGATGGACATGCACTTCGCCACTGCCGCCTATGAACAGAACGTGCCCGTACTGCTGGCCCTGATCGGCCTGTGGTACAACAACTTCCATGGTGCCGAGTCCGAAGCTATCCTGCCGTACGATCAGTACATGCATCGCTTCCCTGCCTACTTCCAGCAAGGCAACATGGAGTCCAACGGCAAGTACGTGGACCGCGACGGCAATCCGGTGGACTACCAGACCGGCCCCATCATCTGGGGTGAGCCGGGTACCAACGGCCAGCACGCCTTCTACCAGTTGATCCATCAGGGCACCAAGCTGATCCCCTGCGACTTCCTGGCGCCGGCCATCAGCCATAACCCCATCGGTGACCACCATCCGAAGCTCCTGGCCAACTTCTTCGCCCAGACCGAGGCTCTGGCCTTCGGCAAGAGCAAGGAAGCGGTGGAGGCCGAGTTCCTGGCCGCCGGCAAGACCCTGGAGCAGGTCAAGGATCTGGTGCCGTTCAAGGTGTTCGAAGGCAACCGCCCGACCAACTCCATCCTGTTCAAGCAGCTGACCCCGAAAACCCTCGGCTCCCTGATCGCCATGTACGAGCACAAGATCTTCGTACAGGGCGCAATCTGGAACATCTTCTCCTTCGACCAGTGGGGTGTGGAGCTGGGCAAACAGCTGGCCAACAAGATCCTGCCGGAGCTGGGCACAGATGAGGCCGTCACCAGCCACGACGGCTCCACCAACGGCCTGATCAACACCTGGAAAGCCTGGAAGGCCTGATTGCTCCCGCCCTCCAGAATGCAAAAGCCCCGCTCGATGAGCGGGGCTTTTTTATAGGCTTCAATCTGTCTGTTTGCATCATCCGGACGACAGGCCAGGTGTCTAAGCCAGCCAGTAACGGGGATCGTCATCCCCGCCCCTTCCGATGCCGCTCAGCGAAGGCTTAACCGCCGACGGCAATACGCTTCATGTCCTTCATGTAACCACGCAGGGTCTGGCCGATCTTCTCGATCGGGTGGTTGCGGGTCGCTTCGTTGGCAGCCAGCAAGGCCAGGTTGTCCACCGCCTTGCTCTCGGCACGGGCACTGCCCAGGTCCCCTGCTTGCAGGGTCGGCATGAAGTGCTCGCGCAACAGCGGCACGGCGGCGTTGGCGAACAGGTAGTTGCCGTACTCCGCGGTATCGGAGATGACCACGTTCATCTCGTACAGACGCTTGCGAGCGACGGTGTTGGCGATCAGCGGCAGCTCGTGCAGGGATTCGTAGTAGGCAGACTCCTCATAGATGCCGGAGGCCACCATGGTCTCGAACGCCAGCTCCACACCCGCCTTGACCATGGCCACCATGACCACGCCATTGTCGAAGTACTCCTGCTCGGCGATCTTGCCGGCATAGGCAGGGGCATTCTCGAAGGCGGACTTGCCGGTCTCTTCGCGCCAGCCGAACAGCTTGGCATCGTCTTCGGCCCAGTCAGCCATCATGCCGCGGGAGAACTCGCCGGCGATGATGTCATCCATGTGCTTCTCGAACAGCGGACGCATCAGGGTGCGCAGTTGCTCGGAGAGCTCGAAGGCACGCAGCTTGGCCGGGTTAGAGAGACGGTCCATCATCAAGCTGATGCCGCCCTGCTTCAGGGCCTCGGTGATGGTCTCCCAGCCGAACTGGATCAGCTTGCCGGCATAGGCCGGGTCGGTGCCCTCGGCAACCAGCTTGTCGTAGCAGAGCAGGGAACCGGCCTGCAGCATGCCGCACAGAATGGTCTGCTCGCCCATCAGGTCGGATTTCACTTCCGCGACGAAGGAAGATTCCAGCACGCCGGCACGGTCGCCACCGGTAGCAGAGGCCCACGCCTTGGCGATGGCCATGCCCTCACCCTGGGGATCATTCTCCGGGTGGACGGCGATCAGGGTCGGTACGCCGAAGCCGCGCTTGTACTCTTCACGCACTTCGGTGCCCGGGCATTTGGGTGCAACCATCACGACGGTGATGTCGGAGCGGATCTGCTGACCCTCTTCCACCACGTTGAAACCGTGGGAGTAACCCAGAGCGGCGCCCTGCTTCATCAGCGGCATCACGGTTTTGACGACGTCGGAGTGCTGCTTGTCCGGAGTCAGGTTCAGCACCAGATCGGCGGTCGGGATCAGCTCTTCATAGGTGCCGACCACGAAGCCGTTGTCGGTGGCCTTCTGCCAGGAGGCGCGCTTCTCGGTGATGGCGGCCTTGCGCAGGGCGTAGGAGATGTCCAGCCCGGAGTCGCGCATGTTCAGACCCTGGTTCAGGCCCTGGGCGCCACAGCCCACAATCACCACCTTCTTGCCCTTCAGCACGTTGCAGCCGTCCGCGAACTCTTCGCGCTGCATGAAACGACACTTGCCCAGTTGGGCCAACTGCTGACGCAGGTTCAAGGTGTTGAAATAGTTAGCCATGGTGATTGCTCCGTTCGATTGATTCCATGCCGGATAGCGGCGTTGTCGAAACCACTATAGCGCGGGACACTTATTGCCTGAACTGATATATTCGAAACAGTACGTTGCAGGAATTGAAATGTGATTTCCCGCAATCTCCCGCCGTCGAGCCATCGTGCTACAGGGCGCCTGACAACGCCGCAGGAATAAAAAGATGGACCTTCGCAATCTCGAACTGTTTCTCCACCTCGCCGACTCCCTCCACTTCGGCAAAAGCGCCGATGCCATGGCGGTCAGCCCCTCCACCCTGAGCCGCGCCATCCAGCGACTGGAACAGGAGACCGGCTGCGTGCTGTTCGAGCGGGACAACCGCTCGGTGCGGCTCACCCCTGCTGGTGACAAGCTGCGGGAGTTTGGCGGTGCCTTGCTGCAGGAGTGGCGCCAACTCAAACAGGAGCTCAAGCGCAGCGACGAGCCGCTGCAAGGGCGGCTGCGGGTGTTCTGCTCGGTCACCGCCAGCTACTTTCTGCTGCCCGAGGTACTGGAACGCTTTCGTCGCCGTTATCCCCAGCTGGAGATCAAGCTGGAGACCGGCGACCCGGCACTGGCAGTGGACAAGATCCTGGCTGACGAAGCCGATCTCGCCATCGCAGCGAGGCCGGATGCGCTCTCGTCCAAGCTGGAATTCGCCAGCCTGCAACAAGTCCCTCTGGTGTTCATCGCCCCCCGCAATGCCCCCCAGCAGGGTCAGTGGTTCCCCCAGGGCGAACCTGACTGGGAGCGCCTGCCGCTGATCCTCTCCGAACAGGGGCTGGCCCGAAAGCGCTGTGATCAATGGTTTCGCAACAAGGGGATAGCTCCCAACATCTATGCAGAAGTGGCGGGCAACGAGGGCATCGTCGCCATGGTGGCCCTCGGCTTCGGTGTGGGTGTCGTGCCTGCCGCCGTCATCGATCACAGCCCCATGGGGGACAAGGTGCGTGTGGTCGAGCCCAAACCGGCGCTCAAGGCGTTCGACGTCGGCATCGCCGTGCTCAAGAAGCGGCTGGAAGAGCCGCTGATCCGCGCCTTCTGGGACACTGCACGCGGCCAGGGAGGCCTTCGCTGATCCGGCAGGCGTCAGAGCCACAGTGAGTGTCAAATGTATCAGTATGAAAGTGGGGGAGAAGAGGGGACACTGGCCGGCACCATCCAGCCACCATCAAGGAATAGAGCGTGAGCCAGCATCTTGTCGAAATCCGCAGTGCCATCCTGTTCGCAGAATATCTGCAAAGCCTCGGGGTCCAGCGCCATGAACTCGATCGGGAGCAGGAGATCTATCTCCAGGACAGGCACCTCGCCACGGTGCAATGCATTCAGGGGGAGCTGCGCTTTTATCTGCGCGCCAGCGCACTGGCCAGATCGTGATCCGCAATCGGTCACAGAACCCGCACGCAAAGCGTATTAGACTGGCACCATCCGTCCCCCTCGACCCGGGGGCCACCACGAGGAGTGCCCATGAAACAAAGCGGCCTGGATCGGCTCTTCAAACCTCACTCGATCGCCGTCATCGGCGCCTCCTGTGATCCGCAGAAGGCAGGCCATGTGGTCATCCGGCACCTGCTGGCGGGTCAGTTCCAGGGCCCCATACTACCCGTAGCCCCCCGCAGCCAGGCCGTCGCTGGCGTGCTCGCCTATCCGGACATAGAGAGCCTTCCCCTCTCCCCCGATCTCGCCATCGTCTGTACCCGGCGCGAACGGGTACTGCCGCTCATCGAGGAGCTCGGCAAGAAAGGAACCGGAGCCGCCATCATACTGGCCGCCCAGTTCTCCACTGACGAGCGCCTGCGGCTCAAGCATCTGTGCCAGCAATACGGCATCCGGCTGCTCGGCCCCAACAGCATGGGCATGCTGCTCCCCGGGCAGGGTATCAACGCCAGCTTTTCCCCCATTGCAGCGACTCCGGGACAGGTGGCGTTTCTCTCCCAGTCGGCAGCGGTCAGCACCACCATCCTGGATTGGGCCAAGCAGCGCGAAATCGGCTTCTCGGCCTTCATCTCCCTGGGCGATCATTGCGACATCGACTTTGGCCAACTGCTGGATCAGCTCTCCCGGGACGGGACGACCCGCGCCATCCTGATCTACATGGACAAGCTGCACGATGCTAGGCACTTTCTCTCCGCCGCCCGTGCCGCCTCGCGCAACAAACCCATCCTGATCCTCAAGAGCGGTCGGCACGACCCGGCCAACGGTCTCGACAATGTCTATGATGCCGCCATCCGCCGGGCTGGCATGCTGCGCGTCCGGGATACCCACGAACTGTTTGCCACTGTCGAGACCCTGAGCCACTCCCTGACCCTCAAGGGGGAGCGGCTCGCCATCCTCTCCAATGGGCGCGGCCTCGCCAACATGGCCGCAGACGTACTGCTGTCTCGGGGAGGCAAGCTGGCGATGCCGCCCCTCGACATCGGCAGCGATGCCGATATCGAGGCCTACAAGAGTGCACTCGAGACGCTGCTGCAAGGGGACAGTGCCGATGCCATCCTGCTGATCCATGCACCGTCCCTCACCGCCCGAGGTGTCACCCTCGCCAGCAGCCTGATCGACTTCATCAAGCAGCATCCCAGGGCCAGACGATTCAACATCCTGACCAACTGGGCAGGCGAATACTCCGCCCAGGAGGGGAGACGCCTGTTCAACGAGGCGGGCATACCGACCTATCGCACCCCGGAAAGCGCCGTCACGGCCTTCATGCACATGGTGGAATATCGCCGCAACCAGAAACAGTTGATGGAAACACCGGCCTCCCTGCAGGGCGACAGGCTCGATGTCGAGCGCTGCCAGCAGCTCCTTGGGCAAGCGCTGGACCGCCAGCAGCGGGTGCTGGACACCCACCTGGCCCATCCCATCTTGCAGGCAGCCGGGCTATCCACCCTCGCGACCTGGATCGTCTCCGATGCCATCGAAGCCGCACTGACTGCAGAACAGATTGGCTACCCCGTAGCGGTGAAGCTGCGATCTCCCGACATCGCCCACAAATCCGATGTACACGGTGTCATGCTGAACCTGCGCACCTCGGCGGAAGTCGCCCAGGCGGCAGATGCCATTCTGGACAGGGTACGTCAGCACGATCCTGGCGCCCGCATAGAAGGGCTGCTGGTACAACGCATGGCACGCCGCAGCGGGGGTCTGGAGCTACGGATCCGCATGCAGCAAGATCCGGTCTTCGGCCCCGTCATCCTGCTCGGGGAATCCGGCGCCGAGCCCCGCGAGATGGTCGCGGCCCTTCCTCCCCTCAACCAGGCACTGGCTCGCTACCAGATCATTGGTGCCCTCAAGGATGGCAAGATCCGCGAGCAGGCCAGTCCGGTACGGCTCAATATCGACGCCCTCGGCCAGGTGCTGTGCCAGCTCTCCGAGCTGCTGCTGGCCTTCCCCGAGATACAAGAACTGGATCTGCACCCGCTGCAGGCCTGTGGCGAAGAGATGGTGATCCTGGATGCCCGGCTCGTCCTGGCAGAGCGAGGACAGCAAGTGCTGCCACTGGCCATTCGCCCCTATCCCACCGAGCTGGAAGAGGGTGCCTGGCTGAAAGATCAGAGTCATGTGCTGCTGCGCCCCATTCGCCCCGAAGACGAGCCGGCCCACAAGCAGTTCGTGCGGCAGGTGTCTGATGAAGACAGGTACAAACGTTTCTTCGCCGACGTGGGGGAGCTGGGGCATGAGGAGCTGGCCCGCATGACCCAGATCGATTATGACCGGGAAATGGCCTTCGTCGCCGTGGGTCAGGACGGCCCTTTTAGCCAGCAGATCCTGGGAGTGGTGCGAGCCATTGCCAGCCCGGATCAATCGGATGCGGAGTTTGCCATCCTGGTCCGCTCAGACTTGAAAGGGCTCGGACTCGGCAAGTTGATGATGGAAAAGATCGTGCGCTACGCCAGAGAGCGTGGCATAGGCCAGCTCTCTGGCATGACCATGCCCAGCAATCGCGGCATGATCAATCTGGCCAAACGGCTCGGTTTCAAGATCGATATTCAGCTGGAAGATGGGATAGTCAATATGGAGCTGCCCTGTGCTGATCAGGTTGTATAACGATACAATTGTGGTGGTAAATCAACCAGATATGGATGGATAACGTGAATTTCAGGCAATAAAAAACCCCGCTCGAGTGAGCGGGGTTTCTTGTATTGGGTGCCTGGCAGTGTCCTACTCTCGCATGGCGAATGCCACACTACCATCGGCGCTACAGCGTTTCACTTCTGAGTTCGGCATGGGGTCAGGTGGTTCCACTGCGCTATTGCCGCCAGGCAAAATCTTCAATCTGAGAAAGCT
>NZ_JAGKRK010000029.1:0-27391 GCF_017939325.1 Aeromonas sp. MaB10011B
CTGAGTTTACGACGTGCTACTTTCTCGTTGGTGGTCATACGGTGACTCCAGATAACACGGTAGGGGTACCGTTTTGTTATCCGGTTTGAAGCCGTATGACCACTCCCTTTTGTGGGCAACTGTCAGGTGAATACCATCTCCATACAAACCATCAACCCGGCCTAAGCCGGGTTGGTTATTTCAAAAGGTAGGAAAAATCAAAGCGCTTCCAGTCTGGCATACGCCGTCACCAGCCACTTGGCGCCGACGTCGTCGAACTGGATCTGCACCCGGCTCTGCTGGCCGACCCCTTCAAAGTTGAGCACTATCCCTTCGCCGAATTTCGGATGGAGCACCCGCTGGCCGAGCTTGATGCCGCTGGCGTCGAAGCTCTGCTGCACCTCATTCTGGCTAAAGCGGCCGTACTGGGTGGGGCGGCTGACCTGAGTGCGCAGCCGGATCTCTTCCAGACACTCGGCGGGCATTTCGCGGATAAAGCGGCTCGGTTTGTGGAACATCTCGCGGCCGTAGATGCGGCGGCTCTCCGCATAACAGATGTAGAGCTTCTCCATGGCGCGGGTCATGCCGACGTAACAGAGGCGCCGCTCCTCTTCCAGCCGGCCTGACTCCTCGGTGGATTGCTGGCTGGGGAACATGCCTTCCTCGACGCCGACCAGCAGCACCAGGGGATATTCCAGCCCCTTGGCGCTGTGCAATGTCATCAGCTGCACCGCATCGGCATATTCGTCCGCCTGATTCTCGCCGGATTCCAGCGCCGCATGGGCGAGGAAGGCGGAGAGATCGCTCATCTCTTCCAGCTCGTCCGGGCGCTGGTACTGACGGCAAGCGGTGACCAGTTCGTCCAGGTTCTCTACCCGCGCCTGGGATTTCTCGCCTTTTTCCGCCAGATACATCGCCTTGAGGCCGGAGTGCTGGATGACGATGTCCGCCTGCTGGTGCAGTGGCAGCAGGGAGACCTGCTCCTCCAGCGCGTCGATGAGATCCACAAAGCCGCGCACCGCGTTACCGGCGCGACCGGTCAGCACCTTGTCGCCCAGCAGGGTCTTGGCCGATTGCCACAGGTTGAGCCCCTGATCGCGGGCGTTGCCGCGCAGGATCTCGAGGGTGCGATCGCCGATGCCGCGGGTCGGGGTGTTGACCACCCGCTCGAAACTGGCGTCGTCGCCACGGTTGTTGATAAGCCGCAGGTAGGCCATGGCGTCCTTGATCTCTTGCCGCTCGAAGAAGCGCAGGCCGCCGTAGATGCGGTAGGGCATGGCGTCCTGCATCAGCGCCTCTTCCAGCACCCGCGACTGGGCGTTGGAGCGATAGAGGATGGCGCAGTCGGCCAACAGGCCCCCTTTTTCCTTCCAATCCTTGAGGCGGCCGACCACGAAGCGCGCTTCGTCCACCTCGTTGAAGGCGGCGTACAGCGAAATCGGCTCGCCCTCGGCCCCTTCGGTCCACAGCTCCTTGCCAAGGCGCTCCGCATTGTTGGCGATGACGCTGTTGGCGGCTTTGAGGATATTGGCGGTGGAGCGGTAGTTCTGCTCCAGGCGGATGGTCTGCGCCCCCTCATAGTCGGTCAGGAAACGCTGGATGTTCTCAATCTTGGCGCCGCGCCAGCCGTAGATGGACTGGTCATCGTCGCCGACGATCATCACCTTGCCGGTGTCGCCGGCCAGCATCCGCAGCCAGGCGTACTGGATGCCGTTGGTATCCTGGAACTCGTCCACCAGGATGTTCTGGAAGCGATCCCGGTAGTGCTCGAGGATGTGGGGCTTGTTCAGCCACAGCTCGTGGGCGCGCAGCAGGAGCTCGGCAAAATCCACCAGCCCGGAGCGATCGCAGGTCTCCTGATAGGTCTTGTAGATCTGCTGATAGGTGCGGGTGACGGGGTCGCCGTAAAGGTCGATGTCGCCGGGGCGCAGCCCCTCGTCCTTCTTGCCGTTGATGTAGCCCATCACGGCGCGCGGAGCCCAGTGCTTCTCGTCGAGGTTGAGCGCCTTGAGCACCCGGCGAATGAGGCGGTACTGGTCGTCGGAGTCGAGGATCTGGAAATCCTGTGGCAGCCCTGCATCCAGATGGTGGGCCCGCAGCAATCGGTGGGCGATGCCGTGGAAGGTGCCGATCCACATGCCGCGCACGCCGTCACCGATCACTTTTTCGACCCGGCCGCGCATCTCGGCCGCCGCCTTGTTGGTAAAGGTCACCGCGATGATGGAGAAGGGTGAACAGCGTTCCACCTGCATCAGCCAGGCGATACGGTGCACCAGCACCCGGGTCTTGCCCGAACCGGCACCGGCCAGCACCAGCAGGTTGCAACGGGGGGCCGCCACCGCGTCTCTTTGCTTGTCATTGAGCCCGTCGAGCAGGGTTGAAACGTCCATCACCACTCCTGTTTATTTATACAGGCGGGGATTATACGGCCTGAGCCGCCAGAGACCAACCGGCAGGATCAACGAAGGGGGCGGTGATAGTCCCGGTATTGGCCCAGTACCTCACCGGAAAAGCTGAGCAACCGGGCGCGGGGGGCATCCAGCACCTGCTGGACGGGATCAAATCGCAGTGAAGCGGCCAGCATGCGACCCTCAGGCAGGGTCACTTCCGTGTTCCCCATCACCAGCATGCCGTCCTGATAATGCCCATGCTCGAAGCGCACGATGACGTCATTGACCATCAAGGTGCCCTGCTTGAGCTGCAGTGATGCTCGTTGCATCTCTCGCAACGCAAACAGACTGGACAATGACGGACGCCCGCTGGGCATCCGCTGCAAGTATTCGTGGGTGGTCAATTGATATTGCAACTGACCCTGACGATCGAAGACACGCTCCCGATAATCGGTGTAGCGCGTCAGCATGCCGGCAGCCTGTGCCACCGGCATCCACAACAGGAGCGCCCCCGTCAGGAGCGCTCCCACTGGTTTACAGCTGATCGGCACAGTTGACCTTGTTGTCATCCAGGTCGGTACAGGAGACGAAGACCTTGTCAAAGGTCGACCCGGCCACCGGCGTCATCTGGGTTGACCAGTCATAACCCACCCCCTTGGCATAGATGGCGGTGTGGCTCTCCTGATCTTCCTGCATCCAGCCGATGTACTTCAGTGCGCCGCGATCGCTCTGGGCAAGTGCCTTGAACTCGTCGCTCGTGATGAGACACATGGGCTCTCCCATGGCCTTGGACAGCTCGGCATCCCGCGCCCCCACGGCGCCATCACAGCCGCCGGTCACCTTGATGGTCATGTCACTGCGATCCAGCATCTCATCGAAGAACGGCAGCACATTGATGTTGTACTTCACCCCCACCTCTTGAGGCTGCCAGCCCATGCCGGTATTGACGTATCGGGTCTCGACGCTTTCCCACTGGATAGTGGGCACAGTGCCTGCAAAGTGGTTCGCCAGCTCCTTGAGAGTCGCGGCATTGGCCTCGATCTCATCCTGGGTCAACGATTCGTCCAGCTTGCTCTGATCGATGGTCAGAGCGAGGCTCACCGCATCCTTCAACTGAGACTTGGCCTTGGCCAACCGTGCCTTGGCATCGTCGGTCAAACGGAAGAAATCGGCGTGCGCCACCAGCGCATCCGGCTCGATTTCCTGCTGACTGAACTGGGTCTCGAAGGTGCTGCTGCTCTCTTCATTGGTGGTGGTCGGCTGCATGCCCCAGGTGTCCTTGATGTGCATACGCGGCAAGGTCACTTCTTCCTGCTGGGTGACATAGGCGCTGTCCGGACCGTACTGGTAGGAGGCGGCGATGTTGAGGGCCGATGCCATCGCCATCGCAGACGCCCGCAGTGCCTTGGCACCGTCGAGGTTGAGGGTGACGGTATCGTTATCGCCATAGGTGGCGCTGTAATCCGGATCCTGGATATCGGCCAGGGCAGCCGCGACGTTTTCCAGGCTGTCGGCATAGGCGCCCATCAGCTTGGCCACGTCACGGGTATATCCCTTGCCACCTTTGAGCGCCACGGAGGCGGTGCCGGGGGTGTGGATGATGACATCCATCACCTTGGCCAGGCTGGTGCTGTAACCACTGCCAATGGCGGACGAGGTGAAGCCCAAGCGTTCAGCCACCACGGGGTTGTTGGTCACCTCCAGCATGGTCAGCATGGCCAGCACGATCTGGCGATCGGCCTTGCCGCTCTCACCGGTCTCGGCCTGCAGGGTCTCCTTGTACTCCTTGAACTTGCTCTCGACGTCCAGGTTTTTCAGATCGGTCAGTCCCTGCAGATCGCTCAGCACCTTGTCGACCGCCACGGAGCGGCCATTGACGCCAGCCAGGGTGGCGGAGAGGTGGGCTTTCGCCGCAGCCAGAGAGACGACGGCCTTGGTGAGGCCCGCTGTTTTCAGCGCCTCGACCAGGGAGGTGTTGAAGGCGTCATCGCTACCCAGTTCGACGATCCCCAGTTGCGCGACCTGCGCCTTGTCGAGGGTGATGCCGTTCTCCGGATTGCTGTCGCTGTCGAGCGTCTGCAGCAATGCCGCAATGCGGATCGCTTTCTCCTTGTCGTCACCCGCCAGGGTGTAAGGGGTCACCAGCGAGTTGCCCGCCTTGAGGGTCACCGCCCCCAGGCGCTGGTTGCCCAATGCGAATTCGCAGGTGTCGCCATCATCAAACAGGAATTCACCCTTGGCATTGGTGACACCGGTGTAATCGTTGCACCGATAGTCGAGGCCACCCACGACGGAATCCAGGAAGACGGCAGTGTGAAGAGGCTTGCTGCCGGTGTCGGTGCCACCGCCATTGTTGCCACCATTGCTGCCACCACCGTTATCGTCACCACCGCCCCCGCAAGCGGTCAACATGACACCGGACAACACACAAGCCACTGCCATACTCAGCACATTTTTTTTCATTTTTATCACCCGAACAAATGTAAAAAATACGGCCCCATCCCGGGGGCCAAGTTAATCCGGGTATAACCTAGCGTACCCATATGACAAACACCAATGCATTTCCATATGAGTGTGCTTGCCATCACGCAGGCCCCGAGCGAGCAGGAAAAACGGCCACAGACGACGGCCCTGGGAGGGAAAATAGCCACCCATCTTGGGCTGTCACACCCGGGGCGGATCTCCTGGCGATCAGCCAGCCAGCCCGCCAATGTGGCGTCGATGAGGCCGCAGGGCTGGTGCCGATGGAAGCCAGTTTTTTCATCAGGGGAGGAAAACGGTTGCGCCTAACGTCATGAATCCAAACACAAATGTCGATCGAGCCCTATTAATCCCGGAATTTAATTCTGCAAAAACACCATAAAACAAACACTTATAAGGCAATTTGCTTATATTTCAAACCGTTAACGCAAACGTTTTTCCTCTATGATCCCCTTGACCAACGGGCTGGCTCACTTACAGTTAGCCAGCGTGCTTTATGACCTGCCAAGACAGGTTGTGGACCCTCACATAACAATCAAGGATACGATCGTGACTAAAGTGCTCAAGCTGGCCACCGTGGCCGCCCTCACCCTCGCTGCCCTGTCCGCCCAGGCAGCCTCCGAGCCCGCCGTCATCTATGACACCGCAGGCAAATTCGACAAGTCCTTCAACGAAGCCGTGTTCCGCAACGGCGTCGAAGTCTACAACAAGGACAAAGGCGTCAAGGTCAAGGAGTTCGAACCCCAGAACGAAGCCCAGCGCGAGCAGGGCCTGCGTCGTCTGGCCAGCCGTGGCAACGGCCCCATCATCGCCGTCGGCTTCAACATGGGTTCCGCGGTAGAGAAAGTCGCCACCGAGTTCCCGAACACCCAGTTCACCATCATCGACATGGTGGTCGACAAGCCGAACGTCCAGTCTCTCATCTTCAAGGAGCATGAAGGTTCCTTCCTGGTGGGTGCCCTGGCGGCCATCGCCTCCAAGACCGGCAAGGTCGGCTTCGTGGGCGGCATGGACATCCCGCTGATCCGCAAGTTCCAGTGCGGCTATGAGCAAGGCGCCAAGTACATCAATCCGAAGATCGACGTCTATCAGAACATGACCGGCTCCACCCCGGCAGCCTTCGCCGACCCGGCCAAGGGTGCAGAACTGGCCAAGTCCCAGTTCGCCAAGGGCGCCGATGTGGTCTATGCCGCCGCCGGTGGCACCGGTATCGGTGTCTATCAGGCTGCCAAGGACGAAGGCAAGCTGGCCATCGGTGTGGATTCCAACCAGAACCACCTGCAACCGGGCACCATGCTGACCTCCATGGTCAAGTCCGTGGGTCTGGCCGCGTACAAGAGCTGGGATGACGCCGCCAAGGGCAGCTGGAAGCCGGGCATCCAGTCCCTGGGTCTGGCCGAAGGCGGGGTTGACTGGGCGCTGGACGAGAACAACGCCAAGCTGATCACCCCGGAAATGAAAGCCAAGGTCGAGAGCATCAAGGCCGACATCATCGCCGGCAAGATCAAGGTGCACGACTACATGAGCGACAACTCCTGCAAGTACTGAGTCCCTGCTACGACTCTCAACCAGTGATGACCGGCCCGCACGGGCCGGTTTTTAGTCTCTACTTCATGACCCGCAAGGACTGCATCATGGACCAGACAGATCGCTATGCCATCGAATTAAGGGGTATCGATAAGCGGTTCGGCGACGTGTACGCCAACAAGCAGATCGACCTTCAGGTTCGTAAAGGCAGCATTCACGGCATCGTCGGCGAAAATGGCGCCGGCAAGTCGACCCTGATGAGCATCATTTACGGTTTCTACCACGCCGACAGAGGCGAGATGCTGATCGACGGGAATCCGTTCAAACCCCATGGCTCCCAAGATGCGATTGCCGCAGGCGTGGGCATGGTGCACCAGCACTTCATGCTGGTGAACAACTTTACCGTATTGGAAAACGTCATCCTCGGCGCCGAGAACGGCTGGCGCCTGGGCAAGAGCCTGGCGGCCGCCGAGAAGCTGCTGGGCGAGCTGGCACGGGACTATGGTCTCGAGGTGCCGCTGCACGAGAAGGTCGAGGATCTGCCGGTGGGCCTGCAACAGCGGGTCGAGATCCTCAAGGCGCTCTATCGCGGTGCCCGCATCCTGATCCTCGACGAGCCCACCGGGGTACTGACCCCGCAAGAGGCGGATCACCTGTTCGAGGTGCTGAAAAAGCTGCGGGATCAGGGGGCGACCGTCATCCTCATTACCCACAAGCTGCGGGAGATCCTGGCCATCACGGATCAGGTCTCCATCATGCGCCGGGGTGAGATGGTGGCCCATGTCGCCACCAGGGATACCGACAAGGAGCAGCTCGCCGAGCTGATGGTGGGCCGCAAGGTGCGCCTCAAGGTCGACAAGGGCACCGCCCAGCCGGGCGAGGCCAAGCTCAAGGTCGAGGGCCTCTCTTACGTCGATGACGCCGGGGTGGAACGGGTCAAGTCCGTCAGCTTCGAAGTGCGGGCGGGGGAAGTGGTCGGCATCGCCGGGGTCTCCGGCAACGGCCAGTCCGAGCTGCTCAGCATGCTCGGCGGCATCCTCAAGCCCAGCAAGGGCGGCTTCACCATCGCCGGGGCGCAGCGCCACGAGGTGAGCCAGAGCCACCCGGCCGATCCGGAGCAGGTGCGCAACTTCGGCCTCGGCCACATCCCGGAAGACAGGCACAAGATGGGGCTCATCAACCGCTTCGAGGCGAAAGAGGCCTTCATCCTCGGCTATCACCGCCGTGCCCAGTACAACAAGGGCTGGCTGCAGGACAAGGAGGCGATCCGCCAGGATTGCCAGGCCAAGATGGACAAGTGGGACGTGCGCCCGCCGAGCCCGGAGCACAAGACCGCCAACTTCTCCGGCGGCAACCAGCAGAAGCTGGTGATCGCCCGGGAAGTGGAGCAGGACCCGGATGTGCTGCTGGTCGGCCAGCCGACCCGGGGCGTCGACATCGGCGCCATTGAGTACATCCACCAGCAGATCATCGCCATGCGCGACAATGGCAAGGCGGTGCTGCTGGTGTCGGTGGAGCTGGATGAGATCATGAGCCTCTCCGACCGCATTCTGGTCATCGCCGATGGCCGCATCGTCGGCGAGCTGGACGGCGCCAGGGCGGATGAACGCACCATCGGCCTGATGATGGCGAACATAGTTCCTGACGACGTGGCGGCAAGCCAATCACAAGGAGCCACATCATGAAGGTCACAACCACTTGTAACGGATTCGGCCTGATGATGGTCAACACACCAGTCCCCGACGATATCAAGGAGGCCCATTCATGAGCCAAGCACGTGTTCCTGCCTGGATATCCGTGGGCGTGCTGCCCGCAGTCAATATCCTGCTGGCCTTCCTGGTGTCGGCCATCCTGTTCTATTACCTCGACATCAGCCCCATCGAGGCAGCCGAAATCATGTGGTACGGCGCCTTCGGCACCGGCGAGGGGATAGGCTTCACCCTCTACTACGCCACCGGTTTCATCTTCACCGGTCTGGCGGTGGCGGTGGCCTTCCACGCCGGCCTGTTCAACATCGGCGGTGAAGGGCAGGCCTATATCGGCGGCCTCGGGGTCGGTCTGGTCTGTCTGCTGCTCGGGGACGTGCTGCCGTTCGCCCTGCTCCTGCCGCTCGCCATCATCGCCGGCGGCCTGTTCGGCGCGGCCTGGGCCTTCATCCCGGCCTGGCTGCAAGCCAAGCGGGGCAGCCACATCGTCATCACCACCATCATGTTCAACTTCATCGCCGCCTCCCTGATGGCCTACCTCTTGGTCGACGTCTTCAAGCCGCCAGGATCCATGGCCACCGAGAGCAAGGTGTTCGCCGTGGCGAGCTGGCTGCCGAAGATGAGCGAGCTGGCGGCCGGTTTCGGCATCGCCATGCCCAACAGCCCCCTCAACATCAGCTTCTTCTGGGCGCTGATCTGTGCGGCCCTGGTGTGGGTCTTCATCTGGCATACCCGCTGGGGCTACGAGATCCGCTCCGTGGGTGCGAGCCAGAGTGCCTCCGCCTATGCGGGCATCTCCTATCCCAAGGTGGTGATCCTGGCCATGGTGATCTCCGGCATGCTGGCGGGCTTCTTCGCCCTCAACGTGCTGCAGGGTGAGCTGCACCAGATCAAGCTCAACTTCGTGGAAGGCTTCGGCTTCACCGGCATCGCGGTGGCCCTGATGGGCCGCAACCACCCGGTCGGCGTCATCATCGCCAGCCTGCTGTTCGGCTTCCTCTACCAGGGCGGCGCCGAGCTCAGCTTCGAGTTCGGGGTGGACCGCAACATCGTCGTGGTGCTGCAGGGTCTGGTGATCCTGTTCTGCGGCGCCCTGGAGCACATGCTGCGCCCGCGCATCGAGCAGGCCTATCTGGCCTTTGCCAACCGTTCAGCCGCGCAAGTCAAAGGAGCCTGACCATGTTCGAAACGCTGATATTGATGCTGGATGCGACCATTCGTACCGCGCCTCCGCTCATCCTGGCGGCCATGGCCGGGATGTTTTGTGAACGCTCCGGGGTGGTCAACATCGCCCTGGAGGGCAAGCTGCTGGCCTCCGCCTTCGCCAGTGCGGCGGCCGCCGCCGTCACCGGTTCCGCCTGGATTGGGCTGGGGGTCGGGGTGGGGATCTCCATCCTGTTCGCCCTGCTGCACGGCTTCGCCACCATCACCCACCGGGGTGATCAGGTGGTGAGCGGCATGGCCATCAACATCCTGGCGGCCGGTCTCACCGTGACCCTGGGGCGCTACTGGTTCGATCAGGGGGGCCAGACCCCGGCGCTCTCCGGCGCGGCGCGCTTCGCCCCCATCGACCTGCCCTATGCCAAGGAGCTCTATGACGTGCCCGTCATCGGCCAGCTCTACAGCGAGCTCTTGAGCGGTCACTCCCTGCTGGAGTACGTGGCCTTCGCCGCCGTACCCCTGGCCTGGTGGGTGCTGTTCCGCACCCGCTTCGGCCTGCGGCTGCGGGCGGTGGGCGAGGCCCCGGCCGCGGTGGATACCGCAGGCATCTCCGTGGTGCGGATGCGCTACACCGCCCTCATCATCGGTGGCCTGCTGGCGGGGATCGGGGGCACCTATCTGGCGGTGGCCCAGACTGCCCAGTTCATCCCCAACATGAGCGCGGGCAAGGGCTTCATGGCGCTGGCGGCCCTGGTGTTCGGCAAGTGGCGCCCCTGGAACGCCATGGCGGCCTGTCTGCTGTTCGGCTTCCTCGACGCGGTCGCCATCCGGCTGCAAGGGGTCAGCATCGGCGATTTCCCGATCCCGGTGCAGGCCATCGAGGCGCTGCCCTACATCCTGACGGTCTTCCTGCTGGCCGGTTTCATCGGCAAGGCGGTGGCCCCCAAGGCCCTCGGCACCCCCTACGTCAAGGAGCGGGAATAGCCCCGCCCTTCATGCCATGCAAAAGGCCCGCACATGCGGGCCTTTTCTTTTTCGGGCGACGGCTCAGCCGATGGGCCGTACCAGGGCGGGTTGGTGGGGATCGCTGAGGCGCTCGGCCAGATAGTCCACCAGCAGCCGCACCTTGGGGGAGAGGTGGCGGTTGTGGGGATAGAGGGCCCAGATCCCCTCCTCGGGGGCCCGCAGCTCCGGCAGCAGCTCGATGAGCTCCCCCCGGGCGAGGTGGTCGCTCACGTAGTAGTCCGGCAGCTGGATGATGCCGATCCCCTTGATGGCCGCATCCAGCAGGGCGTGGCCGCTGTTACACTGAAGCAGACCGCGTACCCGCACGCTGTGGGGTTTACCGTTCAGGGTGAAGTGCCACTCGTCCCCGTTGCCCACCAGGCAGGTGTGACGGGCCAGCTCCGAGAGACTGTTGGGCATGCCGTGGCGGGCGGTGTAGGCGGGGGAGGCGCACACATAGGGTACCCGCTGCGCCAGCTTGCGGGCCACCAGGGTCGAATCCTTGAGGTGGCCGAGGCGGATCGCCAGATCGAACCCCTCGTGCACCAGATCCAGCAACTGGTTGGTGAGATTGAGGGTCACCTCCAGCTGGGGGAAGCGCACCATGAAGTCGTTCACCAGGGGGGCGATGCGGCTCTCGCCGTAGGAGACCGGGGCCGTGATGCGCAAGGAGCCCTGGGGCACCGCCTGATAACGCCCCACCGCCAGCTCCGCCTCGTAGAGGTTGTCCAGCAACTGGCGGCAGTGGCGAAAATAGATCTCCCCGAGTTCGGTGAGTCGCACCTGGCGGGTGGTGCGCAGCAGCAGCTTGGCCTGCAGCCTGTCTTCGAGCTGCGCCACCTGGCGGCTCACCTGGGCCACCGATACCCCGAGCTTGCGTGCGGCCGGGGTAAAGCCCCCCTGCTCCGCCACGCTGACAAATTCACAGACCCCTTCCCAGCCGAACATTATTACCTGTGTGTAAAAGTGATTTGATACTTAGCGTTATTATCACCAAATCGGCGGGAAACTACACTGGATCTCCGAACTCATTTCCGTTCATCCAACCACTACGAGGACGTCATTCATGGCACAGGTTCAGAGCATCAAGTGTAAAGCCGCCATCGCCTGGGGACCGGGTCAGCCCCTCTCCATCGAAGAGGTCGAGGTCATGCCGCCACAGGCCGGCGAGGTGCGGGTGCGCATCGTCGCGACCGGCGTCTGCCACACCGATGCCTTCACCCTCTCCGGTGAAGATCCGGAAGGGGTCTTCCCCTGCATCCTGGGCCATGAAGGGGGCGGTATCGTCGAGTCCGTTGGCGAAGGCGTCACCAGCGTCAAGGTCGGCGATCACGTGATCCCGCTCTACACCCCCGAGTGCGGCGAGTGCAAGTTCTGCAAATCCGGCAAGACCAACCTGTGCCAGAAGATCCGCGCCACCCAGGGCAAGGGGCTGATGCCGGACGGCACCACCCGCTTCTCCAAGGACGGCCAGCCCATCTACCACTACATGGGCACCTCCACCTTCAGCGAATACACGGTACTGCCCGAGATCTCCATCGCCAAGGTGGATCCGGCCGCCCCCCTGGAAGAGGTCTGCCTGCTGGGCTGCGGCGTCACCACCGGCATCGGCGCCGTGATGAACACCGCCAAGGTGAAAGAGGGTGAGAGCGTCGCCATCTTCGGGCTGGGGGGCATCGGCCTCTCTGCCATCATAGGCGCTCGCCTGGCCAAGGCCGGCCGCATCATCGCCATCGACATCAACGAGAGCAAATTCGAGCTGGCCCGCAAGCTGGGCGCCACCGACTGCATCAACCCGAACACGTTCGACAAGCCCATTCAGGAGGTGATCGTCGAGATGACCGACGGCGGCGTCGACTTCTCCTTCGAGTGCATCGGCAACGTCAAGGTGATGCGCGCGGCGCTGGAGTGCTGCCACAAGGGCTGGGGCGAATCGGTCATCATCGGCGTGGCCGGCGCGGGCCAGGAGATCAGCACCCGTCCGTTCCAGCTGGTCACCGGCCGGGTGTGGCGCGGCAGCGCCTTCGGGGGCGTGCGCGGTCGCAGCGAGCTGCCGAGCTACGTACAGCGCTACATGCAGGGTGAGTTCAAGCTGGACGACTTCATCACCCACACCATGCCCCTCGAGCAGATCAACGAGGCGTTCGATCTGATGCACGAAGGCAAGAGCATCCGCACCGTCATCCACTACTGATCCCATGAGCGCCCCGCCCATCGATGCATGGGCGGGGCAAGGAGTCCTTACATGAATCTGGACATCATCAGCAGCAACAAGAGCTTCGGCGGCTGGCACAAGCAGTATCGCCACCGCTCCAATGTGCTGGGGTGCGAGATGCGCTTCGCCATCTACCTGCCGCCCCAGGCACTCACCGGCCAGAAAGTCCCGGTGCTCTACTGGCTCTCCGGTCTCACCTGCACCGACGAGAACTTCATGCAAAAAGCCGGGGCCCAGCGCATCGCCGCCGAGCTCGGCATCGCTCTGGTAGCGCCGGACACCAGCCCCCGCGGTGAAGGGGTGGCGGACGATCCCGGCTATGACCTCGGCAAGGGGGCGGGGTTCTACGTCAACGCCACCCAGACCCCCTGGCGGGATCACTACCAGATGTACGATTACGTCACCCGGGAGCTGCCCGAGCTCATCGAGACCCACTTCCCGGTCTCGACGAAGCGCGCCATCAGCGGCCACTCCATGGGGGGCCACGGCGCCCTCATCGCCGCCCTGCGCGAGCCGGGTCGCTACCGCTCGGTGTCGGCCTTCAGCCCCATCAGCCACCCGAGCCGCTGCCCCTGGGGCCAGAAGGCCCTCGGCGCCTACCTCGGCAACAACCCCCTGCTGTGGCAGGAGTGGGATGCCTGCCAACTGCTGCGCCACCACGACAGCCCGCCCCTGCCGACCCTGGTGGACGTGGGGCTGGACGACCCCTTCCTGGCGGAGCAGCTCGGCATCGACACCCTGGCCGAAGTGGCCGCCACCCGGGCGTGGCCCCTGACGCTCAACCGCCATGCCGGCTACGACCACAGCTATTACTTCGTGGCGAGCTTCATCGAGGCACACCTGCGCTTTCACGCCAACCACCTGGGCGAACCGGCCTGAGGCTGATCCGCTCGTGGCCGCCCCGTCAGCGGGCGGCCATTCACCCGGAAACAGGAGACAAGGATGCCTCTCTTCACCACATTGCTGGCCATGCCTGATCAGTTCGAGCGGCTGCTGGCACAGGTCCCCACCGACCGTCTGGACTGGGAACCCGCCAACTGGGCCGGGATCCCCTCCGAGCGTTTCAGTGCCAGGGGGCACCTCTGCCACCTGCTGGACATCGAGGTGCTGGGCTATCAGGTGCGGTTTCGTCGCACCCTGGCGGAGAGCCTGCCGGAACTCGCCTCCCTCGATGGTTATCAGCTGGCGCTGGACCATGATTACCCCCGACAGGATACCGCCACGCAGCTCGACCGCTTTCGCACCGTCCGCCTGCAGACCGTCGAATGGCTGAAGACGGTGCCGTCCGACGCCTGGCAGCGCCGCGCCCGCTATGGCGGCTATGGGGAGGTGACCCTGGACGGTCTGGTGCGCCTGCTCATCAGCCATGACCACCAGCACCTCGCCGGCATGCAGTGGCTGCTGATGCGCCTGAACGCCGATCTGGGCCTCGCACTCCCCCTCGAGTGAGGCGTCGCCCCACAGTGTCGCATCCTGCAAAAAAGGCCCCGAGGGGCCTTTTTCATTGTTGCGGTGATGGGATCAGCTCCCCAACCGACTCACCTGACCCGAGCCCGCGATCTCGCTGGTCAGCGCTGGGCTGCCCCAGTAGTTGACCGCACCGGCACCAGCGATCTCTATCTTGAGCCGCGACCGGGCCCGCACCTCGACCTCGCCACTGCCGGCGATGCTCACCTCGACCTCCTCGCTGGCGAGCCCGGCCCCCTTGACGCCACCGGCGCCGGCGATGTTCAGCGCCATCACCCGGGCGGAGCCCTGCCCCAGATCCAGGTTGCCCAGCCCGGCGATGTTGCCCTCCAGCCGATCCAGCGTCAGCCCGCTGGCGACGATGTCCCCCGTGCCCGCCAGGGAGAGCACCAGATCATCCCCCTTGAAGTCGCGCAAGGTGCCGTTGCCAACTCCCGCCAGTGCCAACTCGTGCAGCGTCGGCAGGGGGATGGTGATCTCCAGCGGCTGGGTGGGGTCGAGCCGGTAGCCATCCTTGACCTCGATCTCCAGCTTCTCCCCCTGCTCGGTGAGTACCAGATAGGGCAGCAGGTTGGCCTCCCCCTTGACCCTGAGGGTGTGGCTCTCTCCCGCCACCAGGTACAGGTTGGCGGGCACGCCCGCCAGCACCCGGGTCACCTCCCGCCCCAGGGGATGCTGCTGCTCCACCACGGCCCCCTCCCCGCGCACCTTGACGTCATCCTGCCAGCTGCATCCGGTCAGTCCCAGGGCCAGCACCACTCCCAGCATCCATTTCATCCCGCTACTCCTCGTTTCCTCTTTGCCGCACGGCGCGGCAGGTGAGTGGCAATCAGCAAACCCTGTGCCATATGGTTAACATCATGATTTATCTATCCATTTCAATATTTCGAGGCTCGAAGGGCACACAACAAAGAGTCATTCAGACCACAATCTGGTCAATCTGACCACACCCGAAGGGGGGTGTTGACCCATTTTTTTGGTTGCCGCCCCGGTTCGTTGAGCCAATAGTGATACCTGGTGCGTATAGAGCACTCCATCGCTGCTTCACCCGCCAGAATCAACAAGGAGTCAGAGCGTGACCCAAGCCAGCCACTCATTCGTCCATCCGGGCCTGCCTGCCCCCACCCGCACCCCGCTGCTGACCGGCGACGATCCCGACCACAAGCGCCGCGAGCTGCTCGCCTACTTCTGCCAGACCTTCGATCTCTACGACTCGCTGTTCGACTGCCTGGCCGACGAGCGGGCCTGGTTCAACAAGGCGATCCCCCTGCGCCACCCGCTCATCTTCTACTACGGCCATACCGCCGCCTTCTTCGTCAACAAGCTGTTGGCGGCCCGTCTCATCGAGAGTCGGCTCGACCCCCGCATCGAGGCCCTGGTCGCCATCGGGGTGGACGAGATGAGCTGGGACGATCTGGACGAAACCCACTACGACTGGCCCACGGTGGCCGAACTGCGCGCCTACCGCGGCCGGGTGCGCGCCCTGGTGTGTGATTTCATCGAGCGGATGCCGATCGAGCTGCCCATCCATTGGCAGAGCCCAGCCTGGGTCATCCTGATGGGCATAGAGCACGAGCGCATTCACCTCGAGACCTCCAGTGTGCTGATCCGCCAGCTGCCCCTGGCCTGGGTGCGCAGCCAGCCCCAGTGGCCGGTCTGCCCCGAGGCGCGCCACGATCTCGCCGCCGTCCCCGTCAACACCCTGCTGCCGGTGGCCGGCGGCCAGGTGCGACTCGGCAAGCAGGATGCCACCTACGGCTGGGACAACGAATACGGCGAGCGCCACATCGAGCTGGCCCCCTTCCAGGCCAGCCGTATGCTGGTGAGCAACGCCGAGTACCTGGCCTTCGTGCAGGCAGGCGGATATGAAGCGCCCGGCTGGTGGGACGACGAGGGCCGGGGCTGGCGCCAGTATGCCAACGCCCGCATGCCCACCTTCTGGGTCGGCGATCCCAATGAACCCGAGCAGTTGCAACTGCGGCTGATGACCGAGCAGGTCCCCATGCCCTGGGACTGGCCGGTGGAGGTGAACCAGCTGGAGGCCGCCGCCTTCTGCCGCTGGAAGGCGGATCAGACCGGCCTTCCCATCCAGTTGCCAAGCGAGGGGGAGTGGATGCTGCTGCGGGAGCAACTGGCCGGCGATCAGCCGGACTGGATGGAGGCCCCCGGCAACATCAACCTGGCCCGCTTCGCCTCCTCCTGCCCGGTGGATGCCTGCCCCCAGGGCAGCTTCTTCGATCTGGTTGGCAACGTCTGGCAGTGGACCAGCACCGCCATCGACGGCTTCGAGGGGTTCAAGGTGCACCCCCTCTACGACGACTTCTCCACCCCCACCTTCGACGGCAAGCACACCCTCATCAAGGGCGGGAGCTGGATCAGCACCGGCAACGAGGCACTCAAATCCTCCCGCTACGCCTTCCGTCGCCACTTCTTCCAGCACGCGGGCTTCCGCTACCTGGTCTCACGCCATCAGGAGCCCGTCATCGTGAACCCTTATGAAACCGACACGCTCGTCGCCCAGTATCTCGACTTCCAGTACGGCCCGAGCCACTTCGGGGTCGCCAACTACGCCGAGGCTCTGGCCGGTCTTGCCAGCGAGCTCTGCACCCGCCATGAGCGGGCGCTCGACATCGGCTGCGCCACCGGCCGCGCCAGCTTCGAACTGGCTCGCAGCTTCGCCCACGTGGACGGGGTGGACTACTCGGCCCGCTTCATCGACGTGGCCCTGACCCTGGCAAGACAGGACAGCTTCCGCTACGCGGTGCCGGTGGAAGGGGATCTGGTGGAATATTGCGAGGCGCGCCTCTCCCGCCACGAGCTCGGTCGCGGGCAGAGCGAGCGGGTCCACTTCAGCCAGGGGGATGCCTGCAACCTCAAGCCCAGGTACGGCGACTACGACCTGGTGCTCGCCTCCAACCTCATCGACCGGCTGCGGGAGCCCGCCCGCTTCCTGCGGGACATCGCCCCGCGCCTTCGCAGCGGCGGCCTGCTGGTGCTCACCAGCCCCTACACCTGGCTGACCGACTACACCCCCAAGGCCAACTGGCTCGGCGGCATCCGGGAAAACGGCGAGGCCCTCGGCACCTATCAGGCGCTGCAACGGCTGCTGGCGGAGGAGTTCGAGGAGCACATGCCCCCGAGGGACGTCCCCTTCGTCATCCGCGAGACCGCCCGCAAGTACCAGCACACGGTGGCCCAGCTCACCGTCTGGCGCAAACGCTGACGACGCGGCAAACGAAAGAGGGAGGCCCATGGCCTCCCTCTTCTTTATCCGGACCGCTTACCCCTCCTGAACCTGGGGCACCGCCTCCTGCTCGCGGTAGCGGCGGGCCAGCACGGCGCACACCATCAGCTGGATCTGGTGGAAGATCATCAGCGGCAGCACCATGACACCGACGCTGGCGGCGGGGAACATGACGTTCGCCATGGGCACCCCGTTGGCCAGGCTCTTCTTGGAGCCACAGAAGACGATGGTGATCTCGTCCGCCCTGTTGAAGCCGAGGCGGCGGCTGATCCAGACGTTCCAGCCCAGCACCAGTGCCAGCAGCACGCAGCTCAGCAGCACGATACTGGCCAAATCATACCAGCCGACCTGGTGCCAGATCCCCTGCACCACCGCCTCGCTGAAGGCCACATAGACCACCAGCAGGATGGAGCTCTGGTCCAGCTTGCCGATGAGCGGGCGATGGCTGTCGACCCAGCCACCGATGAGGGGGCGTGACAGGTGCCCCACCACGAAGGGCAGCATCAGCTGCACCATGATGGCCTGAATGGAGTGCCAGGTATCGACCCCCTCCCCCTGCACATTGATCATCAGCCCCACCAGCACCGGCGAGAGGAAGATGCCGAGGATGCTGGAAGCCGAGGCGCTGCACACCGCCGCCGACACATTGCCCCCCGCCATGGAGGTGAAGGCGATGGCCGACTGCACGGTGGCGGGCAGGGCACAGAGGTAGAGGAAACCGAGGTAGATGGCCGGGCTCAGCCAGTGGGGCACCAGTGGAGTGAGCAGCAGCCCCAGCAGCGGAAACAGCACGAAGGTGCTGGCCATCACCACCAGGTGCAGCCGCCAGTGGCCGAGGCCCGCCAGCAGGTTCTGGCGCGACAGCTTGGCGCCATGCATGAAGAACAAGAGCGCCACCGCCAGCTTGGTCAGCAGACCGAACCAGACGGCTACCTGCCCCTCGCAGGGGAAGAAGGAGGCCAGGGCCACCACGGCAATCAGCACAGAGGTAAAAGGATCCAGACGCACGGGGAGTCTCCAGAGAAAGCGCGTCCCGCACGGGATGGGGACGACAGGGCACGGGGAAGGCGTCATCAGGCGGCGACCCCGGATACGAAGGGACAAGCTTACCCCGAACACCCTGTGGTGCAAAGTTGAGCGGCAGCTTCATTTGTTTCATTTTGTTAAACGATAACGCGCATTCTCACAGCAAAACTAAACGATTTTGCCCCTCCGGCCCCGGATCCGGCCAACAAAAAACGGGCGACCAAGGTCGCCCGTCTCCTGTTTGCCACATGCCGGTCAGCGCTGGCTGGCCAGGGGGCCGCTGCCCGCTTTCTTCTCGTTGCCACCTGACTTGCGGGCCTGCCGCTTCTCGAAGCGGGAGATCCACCAGTAGGCCAGCGCCGAGAAGACCGCGGTCATGAAGACGTTGATGAAGAAGGCGCGCACCAGATCCACCCCGGCCGGGAAGGCGGAGGCACTCATGCTCACCACGAAAATGGCGATCAGCACCGACACCACCCCCATCCCGAAGGTGCGCGACCCCATGCGGAAGTCGCGCGGGGTGTCGTCATGTTTCCAGCGGAACACGAAGTAGGCCACCATGATGAAGATCGGTGGCAGCATGGCGGTGCCGGCGGTGAGGTTGATGGCGGTGTTCATCATCTGCTGCACCGATTCCGAGCCGAAGCCGTTGACCACCAGCATCGCGAACACGAAGACAAACTGCCACCAGGCGGCGCGCACCGGCACCCCGTGCTCGTTGAGCTGGGTGGTCTTCTCGCCGTAAACCCCCTTCGGGATCTCGGAGAAGTGGATCTTCACCGGCGCCGAGGTCCACATCATCATGGAGCCGAACATGGCGATGAACAGCACCACGCCGACGAAGCGGCCCACCAGCGCCTCGGAGAGCCCGAAGTACTGGGCCATGCCGGTGAAGATCTCCACCATGCCGCCGGCATAGGTGAGGCTCTCGCGCGGCACGAACACGTTCACCAAAAGGGAACCGACCGCATACATGGCACCGATGACGATACCGGCACTGATGATCACCTTGATGAAGGACTTCTGGCCCCCCTTCACGTCATTGAGGTAGGCCGCTGCGGTCTCGGCACCGCCCGCCGCCTGGAAGATCCAGCACATGATGCCGAGGGTCGCCCAGTTGACGGTAGGGGTCATCGCCTCCAGCGTGATGGGCTGGGCCGGTACATGATCGCCACTCAAAGCCATCAGGGCGCCCAGCACATAGATGGCGAACAGGGCGAAGACGCCGTAGGCCACTATTTCGGCAATCTTGCCAAGCCAGCTCGCCCCCTTGGTGGAGATGTGGGTCGCCGCCGCAAACAGCACGATGGAGATGACCGAGGTGACCATGGGCGAGAAGCTGTACTCATAGCCCAGCATGGCGTAGGAGGCGTAGGCGATGACGTTGGGCAGCAGGGAGACGAACCAGAACAGGTTCACGAACCAGTAGAGAAACGAGCCCAGATAGGCCATCCGGGTGCCGAGCGGTTTTTTCAGCCAGTCGTACATCCCCGACTCGGAGTTTTTGTTGGCCGAGACGAACTCGGCAATGATGAAGACGAACGGGATGAAGTAGACGAGGGTCGCCAGCAGGAAGATGGGGGCGGAACTGAGCCCCAGCTCGATGTTGTTGTTGACGATGTTGCGCACGTTGAACACGGCGGCAAAGGTCATCGACAACAGGGCAAACTTGCCTATGGTGCCGCGTACGGATTCAGACATGGTGTCCTCCAGTGGACTCGCGCTCCCTGCGGGTAACGCTGTGACTCTGTGATGTGTTTGGCAAGGGTCTGTCGACCCTGCCCTTTACTCTCTTGTTATGAGCGGGCCGCGTGGACGGCCTCGTTGGTGAACCGGTGCAATCACCCGCACCGGCTCGCAATACCATTCAGACGATCGGAGTGCCCGGCGCCATCGGCACCCGCGGTTGCAGCAGCACACTCTGGCTCTCGTCCGGGGTCTCGGCGCAGAGCAACATGCACTCGGATCGCTCACCGCGCATTTTGGTGGGCTTAAGGTTGGTCAGTACCACCACCTCGCTGCCCATCAGCTCCTCTTCGCTGTAGTAAGGCACCAGACTGGTGACGGTCTGCAGCGGCCGCTCGCCACCCACGTCGATCTGGACGATATAGAGTTTGTCGGCCCGGGGTGGCGCACCACCTCCAGCACCTTGCCCACCTTCATCTCGACCCGTTTGAATTCGGCAAACTCGATCGTCTCGCTCATGCACTTTTCCTTTTCTGGTTCAACGGTTTGCGGGTGGCCAACGGCCACCCGGTTTGATGGGGTCATGACGGCTGGATGACGACCTGCGCCGCTGGCTCGGCCTCTTTCGCGCGCGCCTCGGCGCTGAGGGAGGCCTCGTAGCGGTTGTATTTCCACCAGGCGAAGCCGAGGAAAATCACGATCCCGCCGACGTTGTAGAAGACGATGGTCATGATGTCGGCGCCGGTCGGGAAGGTGGAGGCGAGGAAGCCCACCGAGAAGAGGACGATCAGCACCGAGACCACGGCGATGCCGGTGGAGCGCGAGCCCATCTTGAACTCCCGCGGCAGGTGGTCGAGCTTCAGCCGCAGATTGAGGTAGGCCAGCATGATGAACAGCGGCGGCAGCATGGAGGCGGCAGCGGTCATGTTGATGACGGTGTTCATCAGATCCTGCGCGGTGTTGGAGCCCAGAGTCGGGATCACCATCAGCGGCAGCACGATAAGGTACTGGATCCAGGCTGCGCGGGCGGGCACGCCGTGCTCGTTCAGCTCGACCGTCTTCTTGCCGAAGATGCCGGCCGGGATCTCGGAGAAGAAGATCTTCACCGGGGTCGCCGTCCACATCAGCAGGGAACCGAACATGGCGGTGAAGGAGACCAGCCCGACGAAGCGGTTCATCAGGATCTCAGGCAGGCCGAAGTAGGCCGCCAGCCCCTCGAACACCTGCACCGAGCCGCCGGTGTATTTCAGGGTGTCGCTGTGGACGAACACGTTGATCAACAGCGATGCGATGGAGTAGAGCACCCCGATAAAGATCCCGGCGACGATGATCACCTTCACGAAGGATTTGGATCCGCCCTTCACGTCATTGACGTAGACCGCCACCGACTCGGCGCCACCGGCTGCCATAAAGATCCAGGTGGTGATGCCGAGGAAGGCCCAGCTGAAATCGGGGACCATGGCCTCTACCGTGATGGGGTCAGCCGGTTGTACGCCGCCCACCAGTGCCGCACCTGCCAGCAGAATGTAGGAGAGGGTCAGCAGCAGCATCAGGGACGAGGTCACCGAGGTGATGGGGCCGAGCATCTTGGCGCCGTTGGTGGAGACGTAGGTGGCAAAGGCAAACAGCACCATGCTCAAGGCCGTGGTCGCCACCGGGGTGAGAATGTACTCGTAGCCGAGGAAGGCATAGGAGGCGTAGGCGATGACCCGCGGCAGCAAGGAGGTGAAGAAGAAGAGGTTCACGAACCAGTAGGTGTAGGCGGAGATGAAGGCCCAGCGACCGCCGAGGGAGCTCTTCACCCAGGCATACACCCCCGCTTCGGAGTTTTTGTTCAGTGACACGAACTCCGCAATGATCAGACAGAACGGAATGAAGTAAAAAAGGGTGGCCAGAAAGAACATCGGGGCCGAGGCCAGACCGATCTCGATGTTGTTGTTGATGACGTTGTTGAAGCTGAATACCGCCGCGAAGGTGAGCGACAGCAGACCAAACTTGCCTATCGTGTTGCGTTTGGAATCAGACATGGTGCATCTCCAGACCTGTAGTTATCTCGCGAGAGAGCGGGGCATGATTTGTAGGGTGAGCCCCGCCCTTCCGGCTTTGTCAGTGCAGAACCGGCGGCTTGTTATTTGTTTTTGAAGTAGCCGCCTTCGACGGTGACCTTGATGATCAGCTTGCGCACCGGGCTGTCGCCTGCGAACCGGTAAGCCTCGTCGTTCTCGAAGATCACCACCTGACCGTTGCCGACTTGCTGGCGCTCGCGCACCTCACCGGCCAGCCACTCGCGGTCCGTGGTGTCGTCATAGGCCTGCTCGACCCCCAGCTCCGACTTGGGGGCCCACTCCACCGTCTCTTCCCCTTCCAGGTAGTAGTGAACGTCGAAGTAGCGGCGCTGCCCCTCGAACAGTGAGGTGGCCGGGCTGGCCCCCTCCTGCAAGCGGTAGGTGAGGGAGTCACCGATGGAGTGACAGATGCCGGGCTTGAGGTTCGGCAGGTTGTTGATGGCCTCCACGCAGCGGCCCCACTTCTTGCCCTCCCGGTAGATGTTTTTGAACAGGGTCAGGTTGTCCAGGGTGATCATGCGAGGTTCCTCCCGCCGTTGATGGTGAGATCGAGCCCGGCCAGCGCAGCCGGATTGAGGTTGCCACGGGCGATGGGCAGCAGGGTCAGGCCGAAGCTGAACGGTTCGAAGCGCACCCGCCAGGAGTCCAGCACCTCGGAGCCCCAGGAGTTGGAGCCGAGCCCCAGTACCTTGTGATCCAGATTGAGGGTGAGATAACCGCAGGGCTCCAGCTCGTTGATGTGCTGCGCCGCGTGGATATGCTCCCAACTGTAGGGCCAGACGCTCAGGTTGATGGGGGCATCGGGGCGGACGTAGAGACCGGTACCGTGGCGGTTGGTCAGGGTCGCCCAGCGCACCTGCTGGCGGTTGCCGTTGTCCTGCGGGAAGGGGTAGTGCTCCCACATCTCGCCGACTGTGCTCTGGAAGCTGTCGATCCAGTTGCTCTGGCGACTGTCCTGATAGTTCTCGCCCGGCCCCATGCCGTAGTAGTGCACCCGGTCGAGATCCTGACGAATGCCCAGCTCGAAGCCGATCTTGGGAATGATGTCGTCATAGCCGCCATAGGGCTGACCGGACAGTGCCACATGCAGCTGACCATTCGGGCTCAGGGTGTAGACGTAGCGGCAACGCATGCCGAAGTCGAACACCGGCGGCGCGATCAGACTCTCGACCGTCACCTCGACCGCCTCGCACAGCTGACGCCAGCTTAAGGTGCGGAAGTGCTCCTGCATGATCTGCAGGTGGTTGGGGTGCCACAGGCTCTCGTACTCCTGCTTGTGGTTGTCGATCATCGGCTTGAAGAAGGTGAGGCGCGGCGAACGCTCGATGAGCTCGATACCATCCTGCTGCCAGCTCACCAGCTTGCCGTCGAGGCGCGAGAAGCGCAGGGCAAAGCCGCTACCGCTCAAGGTCAGCGCGAGGCGCTCATCAGCGATATCCAACGGAGTAGCGTTGGGATTGGCAAAGGGCTGCAGCTGGCGAGTCGACTCTTTCAGCCGGAACTGGTACTGGCCCAGCTCGTGCTCCGCCGCGCTGTAACGGGTGGCAGTGGCCTTGATGACCCGCAGCTGGACGAAGGTTTCCCGCCCATCAAGGGATGGCAGCTCGAGTTGTAGCGCAGTGGTGGCACCGGGAGCAATCCCTTCCAACCGGATTTGCTGGCTGGCCAGCAGCTCGCCCTCGGCCTTCACTTCGACCAGCAGACGGATGTCGTCGAGAGTGGAGAACCAGTAGCGGTTTTCCACTTCCAGCTTGCCGCTGGCCAGATCCAGGGCGCGAATCTTGACCGGACAGATCACCTGCTTGTATTCGCGCAGGCCCGGCCCCGGGGTCTGATCCGGATAGATGAGGCCATCCATGCAGAAGTTGTAGTTGTTGGGGTAGTCGCCGTAGTCGCCGCCGTACTTGTAGACCGGGCGGCCATGCTCGTCCTGATCCAGAATGCCGTGATCGCACCACTCCCAGATGTAGTGACCCTGAATGTGGGGATGACGGTCAAACACCTGCTGATATTCGCTGAGACCACCCGGGCCGTTGCCCATGGCGTGGGCGTATTCGCAGAGGATGCGCGGCTTCGCCATCGGGAACTCGCCGAAGCAGTTCATCTGGGAGACGCGGGAATACATGGTACTCACCACGTCCACCACCTCGGCGTCGCGATCCTCTTCGTAGTGCACCAGCCGGGTCGGGTCGATCCCCTTGCAGCGCTGGTACATGGCTCTGATGTTGCAGCCGTAGCCGGACTCGTTGCCGAGCGACCAGATGATGATGGAGGGGTTGTTCTTCTGGGCGTGAACGTGGCGCTCGATCCTGTCCACGAACACCGGCTCCCAGAAGGGGTCGTCAGTGATGCGGCTGAGATCGCCGACGTTGGCAAAGCCGTGGGTCTCCACGTCGGTCTCCGCCATCACGAACAGACCGTACTGGTCGCACAGCTCATAGAAGCGAGGGTCGTTCGGGTAGTGGGCGGTGCGCACCGAGTTGAGGTTGTGCTGCTTCATCAACACGATATCGCGCTCAACACGGTCCATGCCGACCGCGCGGCTCTTGAGGTGGTCGTTGTCGTGGCGGTTCACCCCGTGCAGCTTGAGGTAGTGGCCGTTGACATGGAAGCGGCCATCCTTGACGGTGATTTCACGCACCCCGACTCGCTGCGGGATCACTTCCAGCAGCTCGCCCTGACCGTTGTAGAGGGAGAGTTGCAGCTGATAGAGGTAAGGATCTTCGGCACTCCAGAGATGGGGGTTGGCCAGATCCAGCGTGAAGCGGCAATCACACTTGCCGTCGATGGCGAGATGGTCGAGCGAGCCACTGGCGATCTCGCTGCCCTGATCCAGCAGGGACCAGACCAGACGGTGATCACGGGCAGGCGCACCCAGATTTTCCAGCTGGATATCGCAGCTCAGGGTGGCGCTTTGATTGTCGTCGGCCAGCGCGGTGCGGATGAAGAAATCCTGCACATGGGCGGCCGGTTTGCCCACCAGATAGACGTCGCGGAAGATCCCCGCCATCCACCACATGTCCTGATCTTCGATATAGGTGGAGTCAGCCCACTGCATCACCCGCACCGACAGCAGGTTCTCGCCGATGTTGGCGTAGGCGCTGATATCGAACTCGGCGGTGAGGCGGCTCCCCTTGCTGAAGCCGACGTAGTGGCCGTTTACATAGACCTCGAAGTAGGTCTCCACCCCGTCAAACTTGATGATCACCTGCTCGCCGTCCCAGGCCGGGCTCAGCGTGAAGCTGCGCTGATAGGCGCCGGTGGGGTTGTTGGTCGGCACGAAGGGCACATCGATGGGGAAGGGAAAACCTTCGTCGGTGTACTGCAGCTGACCATGTCCTTCCATCTGCCACATGTTGGGCACGGTGATCTGGCCCCACTCGCTCATGGGGCTGTGATAGAAGGCCTCCGGCACCTGCAGGGGATGGTCGAAGTAGTGGAACTGCCACTGGCCGCTCAGGCTCAGAAAACGGCGGCTCAGCTCCCGCTGCATGGTGGCCGCCAGCACGTGGTCGGCATAAGAGAAGAAGTAGGCGCGCGGGGCCAGCCTGTTTTCACCAACGAATTGGACGTTTTCCCAGTTATTCACATGTCCTCCCGGAACAAGGCAACGTTAACTGGGTAAACTCTAGATAAACATTTACTAAATATCAGTTCTGAATAGGTAAAGTTTTAACCTGATCACAGTGAGCGGATGGTTTTGTGAGCGAGATCAGAAGTGGGAGATAAAGGAGAGCAAGATATGAATGAGTGGCATGGATGTTGATAGCAGTAGGCTGAACTGCAATGAAATTAATTATAAAACAATATGATATGAAGTTGTTGGATGATATGGGAAAGAGGTTTGCTTGGGAGGGGTGTCGCACCACCGCAAGATGGCGCAACTAAAACGCAGAGAATTTTACTAAACTCAGCGCGTGGTGCCGCGCAGGGTCAACTTGCTCGGTACCAGCACCCGCAGCGGGATATCCCGCTCGTCACGTAGCCGTTCGACCAACAGATTGACTCCCTGGGAGCCCATCAACTCGGAGTGGATCCGCACCGTTGAGAGCGGCGGGAAGGTGAACTTGGCGGTCGGGATATCGTTGACGCTGATAAGCTCGATCTGCTGGGGAATCGCCAGTCCCTTCTCGTGGATGGCACGCAGCACGCCGATGGCGATGGAGTCGGAGGCGACAAACAGTGCCCTGGGCCAGTCGCCGGCCAGCATCTCCTTCGCCAACTGGTAGCCGGAAGCGCTGGAGAAGTCTCCGCGATAGAGATCGCTCTCCTGTACCACGCCAAGCCGCTGGCCATAATCGCGAAAAGCGAGTTCCCGCAGATCCGGGCCATCATCCTGGCCACCGATATAGCCGATGCGCTGATGGCCCTCGGCGATGAAGAAGTCCACTACCTGCTGGCTGATGAGTGCCAGATCCACGTCAATCGAGTCAAAATCCCCCTGGGAGCGGCAATCCACGAACACCAGCTGGGCAGACAGGCCGCGCAGCACGGCCAGCCGTTCTTCCGGCAGATGGCCGATGACCAGGATGCCATCGACGGCAGAGAGCTCACGCCCCTCGGCACCGTTGTAACAGTGGGCCAGCTCGATGTTGAGGCGGGTGCACTGGGTCTCGATGCCGTAGCGGATGGCGAGGTAATAGGGATCGTTGACCTCGGTGCTCTGGGGATAGGCGTAGACAGCCAGGAGCTGCAGCTTGCTCTTGTGCACCCCTTTGCGGGCGCTGCTGGTCTTGTACTCCAGCCGCTCGGCAATCTCGAAGATCTTCTGCCTGGTCTCGTCCTTGACGCTCAGGCTGGGATCCTCGTTCAGCACACGGGATACGGTAGCAAGCGATACCCCCGCCTCCTGTGCAATTTCCTTCAACGTAGCCATCAATACCTCGCAGGCAGCATCACGTGTTCATCGGGCAACGGCTAAAGAGTAACGAGCAATCCCTTGATAGCCCAGCATTTTTACTGAAATAGAAGCAGGGAATTGCGGCGGGAGGACAGAAATGCAAAAAGGCCTCCCGCATGGGAGGCCTCTTCTGAATAGGTGCCTGACAGTGTCCTACTCTCGCATGGCGAATGCCACACTACCATCGGCGCTACCGCGTTTCACTTCTGAGTTCGGCATGGGATCAGGTGGTTCCACGGCGCTATTGCCGTCAGGCAAAAGCTGTACTGCTTGAAAATGGTGCTGATACCCAGAATCGAACTGGGGACCTCATCCTTACCAAGGATGCGCTCTACCGACTGAGCCATATCAGCACACTAACCGGTAAAGACCACGCTCAATGCGTAATCTAAAATTGGGTGCCTGGCAGTGTCCTACTCTCGCATGGCGAATGCCACACTACCATCGGCGCTACAGCGTTTCACTTCTGAGTTCGGCATGGGGTCAGGTGGTTCCACTGCGCTATTGCCGCCAGGCAAAATCTTCAATCTGAGAAAGC
>NZ_JAGKRK010000030.1:0-41618 GCF_017939325.1 Aeromonas sp. MaB10011B
CTTGGCCTGACCAGCCAGCAGTGGTGCGACATGCTGGCGGAAATGCTCGACGATCACCTGCACCTTCTGGCCAATGTTGTGGGGATGCAGCCGCACCCACTGGGAGAGCTTGCGTTTGGCCTTCTTGCTGTCAACTTCTGCGTCTGCCGCTTCACTGTCCATCGCCAGTTTGTAGGCCAACTTGTAATTGGTGTAGTTCCGAAGCACGTCAAGGATGAAGCCCTCCTCGATGGCTTGGCGCATGGTGTAGACATGGAACGGCTCGGGTTTATTCTCATCCGAGATCGGCAGATTCGGCTTAGGTGGGCGACCGAACAACTCCAGCGTCTTGGCCTTGGGGGTCGCCGTGAAGGCGAAGTAACTGATGTTCTGGCTGCCACCGCGAGCGGCCAGGGTCAGGTTCATCACGTCCTCGGCCGAGAACTCTTCCTCATCATTCAGCTGCTCAGCCATCAGCACCTCACGCAACTGACGAGCGGTCTTGCCGGTCTGGCTAGAGTGGGCCTCGTCAGCCACCACCGCAAAGCGGCTGGCTTTCAGGCTGGTGCTCTCCTGAATGGCCTTGAGCACATGGGGGAAGGTCTGGATGGTGACGATAATGATGGGGGTACCGCAGGTCAGTGCCTCGGCCAATTGGGCAGACTTAGATCCATCGCCCTCTTCCCGATTGATGCGGGAGATCACCCCAGATGCGTGGTCGAACTGGGCGATGGTCTCCTGCAATTGACTATCGAGCACGGTCCGATCGGTGACCACGATGACCGAGTTGAACAGCTTTTCTCCGTCACGCCGCAGGGAGGCCAGCTGATGGGTAAGCCAGGCGATGGAGTTGGACTTGCCGGAGCCTGCCGAGTGCTGGATGAGGTACTTCTGGCCGCTCCCTTCCTGCTGGAGCGTCGCCAGCAGCGTCTCAACCACCTTCCACTGGTGATAGCGGGGGAAAATCATCGTCTCTTTCTTCTTGAGGCGGCCCAGTGCGTCCTCTTCGAGCTTCACCTGCAGATGCAGATAGCGACCCAGAATATTGAGAAAGGTCTCGGGCGCGAAAATCTCCTGCCATAGGTACTCGCTGGCATAGCCTGTCTCAGGCTGATCGTTCCCTGCCCCGCCCTTGGCGGTACCCCGGTTGAACGGTAAGAAAAAGGTATCTGCTCCAGCCAGCCGAGTGGTCATCGCCACCTCAAACTGATTCACAGCAAAGTGCACCAAGGCTCCGCGACGGAAAGCCAGCAGCGGCTCACGCTTGCCCGCAGTCACCAATGGGCGGTCGAAGCGGTACTGCTGCTTGGCGTTCTCCAGGCTCTGTTTGAAGCAAGACTTGAGCTCCAGCGTTGCCACCGGTATGCCGTTCAGGAACAGAGTGAGATCGAGTCGGCCCTCATAGCCATGGGGACTGTAGACCAACTCCGGCACGACCCGTAGCCGGTTCTTCGCATAACGCTCGACCAGTTCGGGGTTGAGGTCGTGGTCGGGCTTGAAGGTGGCTACCGCCAACCGATGCCCTCGGTCTTCCACCTGATGACGTAGCAGCCACAGGGAGCCCCGCTCATCGCTCTCCAGAGCCCGCACCGTGGCGTTCAGCAGGTGCCGCTCAGGCTCTTCGCCATAGGTCTTGCAGTATTTCTGCCACCCTTCCGGCTGGCTTTCCTGCACATAGGCGATCAGATCTTCCGGGTAGAGAGCTCGCTCGCGGTCGTAATAGGCCGACTCGCCCACCAGCCAGCCCTGGTCGGCCAGTTGCCCGATGATATGGTCCTGAAACGCTTTCTCCCGTGCTTTATCATCCAGGCTCATGGCCGGTCTCCTTGCTTTGGCTCTTCTTGCAAAGAAAGCCACACCAGCCCCTGCTCGGCAAAGGTAAATAGCTGATCGCTATAGCCTTGAGCAATCACGCTGCGAATGATCTCGGGATCGATATTGAGGTAATCGTGTACCAGGGCGTTACGCAGGCCGATGATCTTGCGCCAGCCGCTCAACCCTTCGGCAGGCTGGGCCCCCCGCTGAACCAGGATCTCGAACGCCTGATAGGCGTCCTGCGGACTGTGGCCCGCCAACCCCTTGGCCCAGTGTTTGGCCACCCCGATGCAGGCTTCGATGGAGACTTGCAAGGTCCGCTCGGCGGCCCGGTATTCGAGATTAGAGAGGGCCCGCTGGCCCAGCAGAGTTCGCAGTTCAAGCAGTTCGGCCTGATAGTGGCTAAGGCTCAATCGAAGGGCGGTGATATAGGCGTTATCGGCCATGGGAAGCGTCACTCCTGGTGTGAAGAATGATTGGGAGAGCGGAAGTTCAGTTCCATCTGCGACATGATACGAGCTTCTTCACGCAGGCGGCGACCCTGATCGCGGCAAAAGAGTACCCGGTTGGCATCGACGATGGCAAAGGCCAACGGAATAGGCGCCTGATTGATATCGACTACCGACAGTTGCCCCTCGGCCAGCCCCAAGGCTCGTTGCCAGTCGAGGGCCAGCAGTTCGGGCCTCAACCGGTTATCCAGCATATCGGGCAGCTTCACCGGATCGAAGGCCACCGCCAGATCCCAGTCGCTGTGGGGCCCCGCATTCCCCTTGGCTCGGGAGCCATAGAGCCAGAGCACCGCCACCTCGAGATGGATGGCAGCCAAGGTAGCCAGTTGCCCGATGAAAGGGTCCTGAGAGGCTCTTTCCCGTGCCTTGTTGTCCATGTTAATCAATTCTCCAGGTAGGAACGCTCGATCAGGGGGATAACCTTCTCCCAGTCTTGCTGGTGACGAATGGTCAGCTCTAGATCACCGGTCCCCCAATGGCCCTTATTGCGGGCATCGACAATCCTCCCCTCCGCTATCTCGACGGTATCGGGGTCGAGATTGAGGTAGAGCTTGAGGTGCGGGTCCTGCTGGGTGGAGGCAATCACCACGCAGACAAAGTTGCGGATCTTCTTGAAGGCCGTGTAGAGCTTGAGCTCCTTGCGTTGTACCTCATCACCCAGCGTCTCAATAAAATCGCACACTGACTCGTGGAGGGTACGCAGCGATGGACTGGCGACAGCCAAACGTTCAGCATTGGTACGAACATGGCCATTGGTCGCTTGGACTGCCTCACTCACCGGTATCGATGGCGGCAAACCTGGCTCTGTCGGGGTAGAGGGTTTATTGACCTGGCTGGTTACCGCATTGACCAACTCCAGCATCAGCAGATCGTCACCAAACAGTTTGTAGCGGATCAGCTCCACATTGCGGTTGATCTGCTGCACGGCGTGCAGGTCATAGCGGGTGAAGTCACCTGCGATACAAAGCAGGCGAGTGCCAGACCATTCGATACCGTCAGCCACCTCTTTCCCCAGCGTTTCCATCACCAGCCAGCGGAACTCGGCCTGGTGGTCGAGCAGCCAGTCCAGGTAGAAGAGACCCTGATTGATGACGTTTTCGTTACTGTAGCGCTTGTACTCGATGATCACCGGGCAGCCATTCTCATCGATCCCGAGGGAATCGATCCGCCCTTTGTGGGTCTTGCCGGTGGTGTACTCGCTGGCCAGGAAGCGAACTCCGAGGAAGGCGGTCATCTGTTGCTCGATCAGAGCCTGTAGCTGCTTCTCAACCACGGCGGCCCTACCCTCCAGCTCGTTCACCCCTTGCGGGCCATAGCGAAACAGCTTGATATCGCTCATGCGGCCACCTCGTTGGAGGGCTGCGTCCAACCTCGCAGATCAATCTTGCCGGTGACTGCGGCGGAGATCAGGGCGGAGCGGCGTTCCTGGAGTAATGCAATTTGCTCGCTCATTTTGCTTGCCAAATGTTCGAACTGACGCTCCATTTTCTCGATATAAGCAACAATGTAATCTTGCTCATCCTTGGAAGGGAACGGCATTAGAATTCGGCCAAGCTCGTCAAAATATAAACGCAGTCTCATCTCCATAATGCCACGAGACCATCGTTTAAATTCTTTTTGTGCAATATCAGCACGAAATAGGTAGTGATAAAATTTTGAATTTATTGGTCTCGTAGCACGCAAAATATCGTATGCTGGGCTTGTTACACCACTGTAGTCAGAATAACCAACAGCCCCCATCCAGGCCAAAAGTTTATTGACAACGATATCACCTTTCTTTACAAGCCAATAGCCATCCGTAGTTGATGACTTGTTGCCACGTTGCTCTAGCTCTTTACGTGGTTTCACACCGATATCTGTGTAAACGGAGAGTAGTTCGAAGTCGTTATTTTCTGGAGCAGGTTTAGCAACCAATCTGAAAAAACGCTTTGTAGGTACAACCTCCCATTGCTCTGGCACTTTTCCGAGCCACTCGACGCCGGAGTCTTTCATGGGGGCATCGGGGTTGAGGCCCTTGGTGACGGCGTGGGAGATCACCGCCTGCCGCTTCTCCTTGAGCAGTTCAATCAGTTGCTGCTGCTTGGCAATCAGCCGATCAATCCGGGAAGTTTCATAGTCGAGGAAGGCGGCTATATTTTCTGCTTCACCATACGACGGGGAGCCAAAATGTATGTTGCCAAGATCTTCCTGCGTCATACTTGGCAATGCCGTATTGGTTGAATAGAGACCAAACTCGATTGTCAACGCAGCATAATAAAGAAATTTAGCAGGAATCGTCTTTCCCACCTTGGTATAGAACATCGTATCAACAGTCCAAAATGAACCATTAATGTAAAGTGGTTTATCCACTGTTCCTTTTCTACCCAAGAGTACCGATTCGCCAGAGTACAGATATTGTTCAGACCAAGTAAATTGACCTCCCGAGCCAATTACCGGAAAACCCTCCGTTGCTTCGACATGCTTATAATCTCTACCGTTTTCGATGGATGCCATTCGTTTGAGCTTTTTGGGTTGCCAATGGCTTGGTATTGCTCCTAGTCGAGTAATCCCCGAATCCTTATATTCCGGATAGGGGCGATACTTGCCCGCCAGTTCTTGCTGCTGGGTCGCCAATACTCCGATCATGAATGCACCTCCGCCAGCAGTTGCATAATCTCCTTGGCGACCGCATCCAGATCGGCGTCGATGGCCTCCAATGAACGAGGTGGCTGGTACTGGTAGAAGTGACGGTTAAAGGGGATCTCGTAGCCGACGATGCCGACCTGGCCATCCAGCGGGTCGGTCTTGCCCAGATCAATCCAAGCATCCGGCACATGAGGCAGCACCTCCCGCTTGAGGTACTCGTGAATGTCTTCCCCTAGCGGCACGTTCTCGTTGTCCCGCAGTTCGGAGCTGGCCTCCACTTCCCCCTTGCTCTTGCAAGGTTCTGCCTCATCACACTGCTCGCCCAAGGTGCTCACCAGCAGCTTAAAGGCGGGGGCTGGCAGCTTAACTGTGCCTAACGCCTTGGTGAGCTGCTTTTTGAACTGCTCGCGGCAGAGCAGTCGCTCCGGCAGCGTTGGCAGGGCCGCCAGGATGGCTTGCTGCAAATTTGCATCTAGCTTGTCCCAACCCTTGTCGGCGGTGAGGCTAGCGAGCCGCTCAGCATCGTGCGGGGTGAACACCAGTTTCAGCGGCCGCTCCACCGTGATACGGCGATAACCGAAGGCGGTGGTGGGGAAGATCTTGGCGATGGGGCCTGCCTCGTAGCGGCTGGCGAGGCGGACGACTTCCTCAATGGCCTCGTCATTCAGGAACTTGCGTTTGGAGCCCAAGGATTTGCGCATGGGACTGTGCATGTCGCTGGCGTTGATCAGCAGCACCTTGCCCTTACGCTCGGCTGGTTTGTGGTTGGAGAGCAGCCAGATATAGGTGGCGATGCCGGTGTTGTAGAACATGTCGGTGGGCAGGGCCACCAGGGTATCGAGCAGGTCGTGCTCCAGGATATAGCGGCGGATCTCGCTCTCGCCGCTGCCAGCCCCGCCGGTAAAGAGTGGAGAGCCGTTGAGGATGATTCCGATACGGGCACCCTGTCCTTGGCCATTGGCGGGCTTCATCTTGGCCATCAGGTGTTGCAGGAACAGCAGCGAGCCGTCGGAGACGCGGGGCAGACCCGCCCCGAAGCGACCACTGTGGCCCTTTTGCAGGTGTTCGTCCCGAACCTGCTTCTCGACCTTCTTCCAGTCCACCCCGAACGGCGGGTTGGAGAGGCAGTAGTCAAACCGATCCGTAGGCAACTGATCATCGGAGAGGGTGTTACCCAGCTTGATATTGCTGATGTCCTGCCCCTTGATCAGCATGTCGGCCTTGCAGATGGCGAAGGACTCGGGGTTGAGCTCCTGACCGAAGGTGGCCAGACGGGCCGCCGGGTTCAGTTCGTGCAGGTACTCCATGCCGCAGGAGAGGAAGCCGCCGGTCCCGGCGGTGGGATCATAGATGGTCCGCACCACGCCAGCGGTGGTCAGAGCCTCGTTATCGGCCGCAAACACCAAGGAGGTGGTGAGCCGGACGATGTCGCGGGGGGTGAAGTGCTCACCGGCGGTCTCATTGGAGCTTTCGGCAAACTTGCGGATGAGCTCCTCGAACACCAGACCCATGTGGTAGTTGTCCACCGCCTCGGGGGAGAGATCCACATTGGCGAAGTTGCGAACCACCTTGTAGAGCAGATCTGCATCCTCCAGCAGATCGATGCTGGCGGCAAAGCCGAAGTGCTCGAACACCTCGAACGCCTCACGGGAGAAGCCCCGCACATAGGCATCCAGGTTGTCGCCGATCTGCTTCTCGCCAAGGTTGTCCAGGGTGAGCTTGGCGGTGTTGTAGAAGCTCTGTCCGGCGGCACTCAGCAGCAGCTTGTGGCGGGCATTCTCGGGCATGGCCTTGGTGGTCTCTGCCGTTTCAAGCACCTTGTCACGGGTGGGGGCCAGCACACACTCCAAGCGACGCAGCACGGTGAAGGGCAGGATGATACGGCCATACTGGGACTGCTTGAAATCCCCTCGCAGGAGGTCGGCTACCGACCAGATGAGGTTGGCAAGGGTTGAGATATTGGTAGTCATGAGAACCTCTATGGACCGCTGGGCGGTCTGAGACAGACGAAATGGGGGGAGTCTATCACGGGACGCCACCCGTGGCTGTGATCTCGACGGCACCTCCTTTCCTGGATGGAAGTACATGTCGCATTCTCAAGCGGAGCGATTTGGGCCTGTAGATAAGGTCTGCCAGTCCATGGAGAGGATTAGGAAATCAGCAATATTGTGAACTTGGTCTCACTATCGAGATCATATGAAAAAATTGTTTATCGTGGATTTTGCGTTGTTTACAACGAAAACGCGAAATGGGGGCTTTGGGGTGCAAAAACGAGGGGTTGTATTGCATCTGCCGATCCGTATAGTCGGGGTTGTCGGCGGGCAGACGCCCCCGCACATCGAACCTTGGCTCTACGCCATAAGCCCTCGGGGGGCGCCAATTACCCGACTGATTACCGCCGCTCGGAACGCCTACACAACTGATTTTAGTTCCGGCTGCGGTCATCGAAGGAGAGACACCATGTCTCAAACCAACCAAGTTGACCTTGAATTTGCCCTGGCCGATGCTGGCCACTCCCTGACCATTGACTTTGCTGCTGTCAAAGAGCAGTACCCCATGCTGGACGTCGCCTCGGCCTTGACCGGACAAGACGTCAAGAAAGTCGGCTCAAACACCTATCGGCTGGATGATGCCAGTTGTCCGCTGTGCGGCCATAATGACTGCTTCACCCTCTATCCTGACGACGACAGGTTCCACTGCTTTAGTTGCGAAGAGAACGGGGATGTGTTCGACCTGATCGTCAAATGCGGCCAGGCCAACAAGCTATCTGACGCAGCCCGTCTGCTCCTGCTAGGAGAGCTGTCCGTCACCCCGACCATCCGCAAGGTGGTGAAGCTGGAGCAACCCGTCTACACGGCCCCACCCGCTCGCCTGCAAGAGCTCTTCACACTCGCGGCTCGCCACTATCAGGCTCGTCTGGATGTGGACGAGCTGATGGAACTGCGTGGCCACTCTGAAGAGGTGCTGGTGGGGTTGGATGTCGGCTTCTCCGGTGGCCTGAACAAGGCGCTGAGGGATGCAGGCTTCTCCCAAGAAGAGCGGCTGGCATCCGGTCTGGTCAAGTCTCGCAAGGATGACCCTGACCAGCTCCGTGACTTCTTTCCGAGCGACGTCTATGTGTTCCCGCACTACGACCGCAATGGGCAGGTCAGCCGCTTTACCTTCAAGGACCCAAATAAGCAGCTTCAATACCAGTTGCCAAGCCACCACTGGCTCAACGGCGTGCAGTTCTACGGGGAAGAGAGTCTGAACGCTCTCGGTACTATTGCCCTGGTAGAGGGGGAGAATGACCGCCTGTCTCTGGTGGATGCCGGTTGGCCAGGCCCTGTACTGGCCACTATTGGCACACTGTCACAATCCCAACTTGAGTGGCTGGCCCGTGAGCTGGCAGAGCGTGACGTGGTAACCCTGTTTGACACCGATGAGGCGGGCGACAAGTACCGCTCCAAGGTGGCCCAACTCGGCCTCAAGCTGACTCAGGTCAAGCTGCCAGAAAGCGTGAAGGACATCGACGAGTACCTGCACGGCGACAACCCGTTGCCCCTGCCGGAGCTGGTGGCGGCATTCACCCAGGTCGATTCTGTGGCCGAAGCCGAAGCCGAAGCCGAAGCCGAAGCCGAAGCCGAAGCCGAAGCCGAAGCCGTCCAGGACAACGATCAACGGCCGGAAGTCGTCAAGATTGTGTCTCGCACTGCCATCTTTGAAAACGAACTCAATGACTCAGCCAATGCCGAGCGGTTCGTACAGATGCACGGGCATAACCTGAAGTTCGTCCCTGAGTTAGGTGGCTTCATCCACTTTGATGGCACGCACTGGACCCAAGATGACTGGACTCCCATGACCCTTGCCCAAACTGTGGGCAAAGAGATCCAGGAAATCGGACAGGCTCTGATCAAACAGGCGTGCAAGAAAGAAGAGTTCGCCTGGGCATATTCGGTGCTCAGACAGGGCTCTAGCAGCCTTAACCGGGCAGGCATCCAGAACATGGTGGAACTGGCCAAGCCAATGATGACGGCAAGGTTGCACGAGCTGAACGCCAATCCGATGCTGTTGGGCACGGCGAACGGCGTCATCGACCTGAAGACGGGCCGCCTGTTGGCACCGAGACGGGCATTTATGATGACCCACCATAGCCCGGTGGCATATGACCCGACCGCCACTTGCCCAAGATGGGAGCAGTTCATCAGCGAGATCACCTGTGGGGATGCTGAATACGCAGCCTTCCTGCAACGTTGCGTGGGTTACTGGATCACTGGCCGGACTGACGAGCAGTTGCTGTTCTTCCTCCACGGGGGCGGCTGCAACGGCAAGAGCACCTTCATGTCCGTCATCCAGCAGTTGCTGGGGGAGTTCAGCCGGCAGATCAGCAGTAACGTCCTGTTGTTCAACCGCAATGGCAACACAGGACCAAACCCGTCCCTGACCAAGCTGGTGGATGCCCGCCTGGTGGTTGCCAACGAGTTGCCAGAAGGGTCTCGCATGGATGAAAACCTTGTGAAAGCCATGACGGGGGATGACGTGATTGTTGCTCGAGCCCCCTACGCCAAGAAGGAAATGGAGTTCCGCCCTTACTTCTCGCTGGTGATGGTGGGGAATCACAAGCCAGAGATCCGCGATACCAGCAATGGCATGTGGCGTCGGATGATGATGTTGCCCTTCAATGCCTCCTTCACGAAGGCACAGTTGGACCCGATGCTGATGGAGAAGCTGCAAGCCGAGATGTCCGGTATCCTCAACTGGGCCATCAAAGGCTGCCAGATGTGGCAGGAGCAGGGCCTCAAGGCGTTCATGCCTGCCAGCCTTAAGGCGGACGTCGAGAGCTACCGTGCCGAGTCAGACCTGGTGGGGTGCTTCCTGGAGGAGTGCAGCCAGGCCAGGGAAGGAGCCAAAGTGTCCATGAGCGACGTCTACGCGGCCTACGGCCGTTGGGCCCAGCAGAACGGCGAGTGGGTCATGAAGCAGCTCGCCCTCAAGAAGAAGCTGGCGGAGAAGGGCTTTGTCACTACCCGTTATAACAACAAGGTCACCGTCATCGGGTTGACCCTGCTCGACAGCGAGATGGCGGACATGAGCGTAACGCCAAGCCGAGAACAGCGGCCTGAGCCAGGAGCTAACTACACAGTGTAACGAATGGGGGGCCTGAAGGCCCCTCTGCCGTTTTTGATTTCCCCGCTTTCCCCGCCAACAAAGGCAAAGGGGTCATTTCGGATGGTCAACCTGCTGAAAAAACAGCTATTTATAGAACTTTTCCTGTGAGAATCATCGTAGAAAAAGTTCTTTAAAATGCCAAAATTACGGCAGTTCCAGCAGACCCATCCTTCCTGTTATCCAGCATCGGCAGGGATGGGGGTTACAAGGCAGCCTCAATGGTCTCCTTGAGCTTTTCAACCGAGATCCCACCCCCATAGCGGTCATAGCTGATCGCTCCGTTAACGTGCCCCAGGATGGCAGCAGCGAATTGTAGCGGCACCCCTTTATCCTTCAGTGTGGTCCCCACCGTGTGCCTCAAGCTGTGGAAGTCTTTTGGCACCGGTCGGTTGCGACTGAACCACTGTCCCCACAGGTGGCTGTAGCCGTCTTGGCGATGGGGTAGTTCGGTGAAGAGCCGTCCCCCTGCCCTCTCCTGCACAAACGTCAGGAAGCCTGTCTCCAGCAACGCTGAGTGGATCGGTATGAGCCTGGCACTGTTCTCGGTCTTGAGCTTCTGATCGGGTCTGCTGGCCTGCACCTTGATACACCAGACGCTATCCACCAGCACCACATCATCGGCATAGAGCTGGCAGATCTCGTTGGCTCGAGCCCCCGTGTAGAGCCCCAACAGGGCTATCCAGCGGCGATAGGGCTCCTGCCTTTTCGCCCATTGGATGAACCTCTGCCTCTCCTCCATTGTGTAACCACTTCTGGCCTTGGTCTCTTTGACCCGCTGTAACTTGAGCCCAGCGAAGTGGTTGATGACCCCATCCTGATGGTTAGCCAGCCAGTTAAACAGCAGGGAGAGCTTCTGGAGATACTTGTTGATGGTGGTCGGGCTCTTGCCGGAGTTCAGCAGCTCCTCCTTGAACTTGACCACGTCCTCTTTCCCATAGTCGGCAGCAGGTCTATCACCCAGAGCCTCGATAAAGGAACCGAGATAGTGCTTCTGGTTTTTCCGCTCCTTGGGTGCCCAGGAGAGGGCCTTCTCCTTCTGATAGCGGTCACTCAGAACCGACAGGAGCGGAGCAAGCGGTTTGGCCGCCCGAGCCACCGGCTTGGTGCTCGACTGGTTTACTGGCTCCTCAGGGGCACCAACAGACGGCACGGTAGACGTCGGCCTGGATCGCACACAGGCAAGCAATTGGGCAACCTTGTGGCGGGCACATAGTTTGTCGCGGGTACGCAGGGATTGTTTGATCTCTTTACGACGACCACAGGGGAGCGTGGTGACTTTCCGGTAATACCAGATGCCGTGGGGACTGAGCCAGAGATTCATTGCGAGCGCTCCTGTCGTCCACATAAAGTGGATGACCAGACGGCTCAGGAGAGGTAACTTATTGAATCGCAGAAACAAGTGGTGGCCCTACCAGCCACATCCCGGCACTCGAGTCCCCCGCCTTGGCTGCTACCTTCCGGTCCTGACCAGGTCGACGGGTTATCAATGCGAGAGGACCAATAGGACCACCGGCGAGGAGAATAGGCAAACTGGCCCCTCAATGCAATGGCTTTCTACCGCATCACGAGCCGTTCGCCTTATTTTTCAACAATCTGGCCAAGGGTTCAGCTAAAGAGCATGAATTTGGCACCCACCAGCAACATGAGCAGGGCAAAGGCCTGCTTGAGCCGCCGGGGTGACATTCGGTGTGCCAGTCTGGCGCCCAGACGGGCAAACTGGGTGCTGGTGAGCACGATGCCAAGCAGGGCTGGCAGATAGATGAATCCGACGCTCCACTCGGGCAGATCGGCGTCTCCCCAACCGGCATAGAGGTAGCTGAGGCTGCCTGCCAGGGCGATGGGCATGCTGCAGGCGGCGGAGGCGGCCACGGCGTTGCGCATGGGCACCGAATTCCAGGTGAGGTAAGGCACGGTCAGCGAGCCGCCACCGATGCCGAACAAGGCCGACATCCAGCCGATGACGGTGCCCGCGATCCCGGTACCAAGGGGGCCCGGCATGTGTCGCTCCGCTTTTGGCCTCAAATTGAGCCCCATCTGCAGGGCCATGGTCCAGGCGAAGCAGCCGATGATGATGTTGAGGGTGCTGGCGCTCAGCAGGTTGGCGGTCATGCCGCCGAGCCAGGCACCGACCAGCATGCCGGCGCCCAGGCGCCGAATCATTCCCCAGTCCACCGCCCCGGCCTCCTGGTGCGCACGCAGGGAGCTGAAACCGGTGAAGATCATGGTGGGCAGCGAGGTGCCGAGGGCCAGATGGGTGATGATCTCCGGCGCCACGTCCTGTGCGTGAAAACTCAGGACCAGCACGGGGACGATGATGAGTCCGCCGCCGATACCGAACAGCCCGGCCAGCATGCCCGCGAAGGCGCCCAACACCAGATAGCCCACAAACAGCATAAACATTCCTTCAATAACGAAACAGCGGTCAACTTGACCGCCATTATCCATAAAAAAGAGATGGCATCTTGCCATCTCTTTATTGTGCCGATTAATGCAGGGGAATGGTACCGTCCATCACCTTGTAGAACGCCAGCACGGCGCAACCGAGCAGGGCTGCCGTCATCCCCTGCTCCAGCCGGTTGAGGCTGCGCAGGCCGTGGTGCTGGCGCGCCTTCCAGTAGATGAAGATCCCCGGGCTGTAGAGCAGCGCCACCAGCAAGAGGTACTCCACTCCGGCGGCATAGACCAGCCAGCAGCCATAGACGGTGGCCACCAGGGCCAGCAGCAGGTCGCGCTTGCGCTGATGGGGCTGGTCCGCGTAGGTCTCCCCTTTCAACGCCAGCTTGAGACCGTAAGCACCGGAGAAGACATAGGGCACCAGGGCCGCCGAGGTGGCGATGTTCACCAGCGCCAGGTAGGTGCTGTTCTGGAAGTAGATGATGATGAGGAAGGTCTGCACCAGGCAGGTGGAGCACCAGAGCGACACCTTGGGGGAACCGTTCTTGTTCTCCTTGGCGAACCAGGCCGGGAAGACCCCGGTCTTGCCAGCTATGTAGGGCACTTCCGCCGCCAGCACGGTCCAGCTCAGCAGGGCCCCCATCACCGAGATCACCAGGCCGATGTTGATGAGCCAGGCGCCCCAGGGGCCGACCACGGCTTCCAGGATCATGGCGGTGGAGGGGTTCTTGAGGGCCGCCAGTTGCGGCTGGTTCATGACCCCCAGGGAGAACAGGGTCACCATGACGTAGAGCGCCAGGGCGCCGAGCAGCGCCAGCACGGTGGCGCGGCCCACGTCCTTGCGATGGCGGGCACGGGCGGAGACCACCACGGCCCCCTCGATGCCGATGAAGACCCAGAGGGTCACCTTCATGGTGGACTTGACCTGATCCATCACGGAGCCGAGCTCGGGACTCCCCTGCCCCCAGAGATCCAGGGTGAAGGTCTCCATGTTGAAAGCGAGCAGGATGGCTACACAGAAGACGATGAGGGGCACCATCTTGGCGATGGTGGTGACGATGTTCACCAGCGCCGCCACCTGGATGCCGCGCAGCACCAGGGCATGCACCGACCAGATGAGCAGGGAGGCGAGCGTGATGGCGACCGGGGTGTTGCCGTCACCGAAGATGACATTGTCCGGCGTGTCGAAGAAATAGCTCAGCGCACTGAACACCACGATGGCGTAGGAGACGTTGGCCAGCAGCTGGCACAGCCAGTAACCCCAGGCGGCGTTGAAGCCGACGAAATCCCCGAACCCCGCCTTGGCGTAGCTGAAGATGCCGCCATCGAGATCCGGTCGACGCATGGAGAGATTCTGGTAGACCAGGGCGAGGCAGATCATGCCGATCCCCGTGATGGCCCATCCCAGGGCGACGGCCCCGGCACTGGCGTGCGCTGCGATGTTTTGCGGCAGACTGAAAACCCCGGCACCGACCATGGAGCCGATCACCAGCGAAATGAGGGCACCCAGCCCCAGTTTCTTGTCCATCTCAAACCTGTTTTATTAGGCGGCGGCTGAGCATCCGTATTCATACAGCGCGCGACATGGGAGGGGCTAGAAATCCGTACCCCGTGAAAAAGGCGGCAACTATATTGCATGACTATTCCGGCCGCAATCCCTCTTGCCGTCAATCATGAGCCGCCTTGACCGCGCGCAATTTTACAGCACTGACCCGGAGTGCCTGTGAGCTGGTTCAAATTAAGAAAGACCCGTTGATATTTCACGACTTTTCATGATGTCGCCCCGCTTTTCAAAAAGCGGACCTGCATGGCTATGCACCCTTGCTCTGGGGCCTTTCCTCTGCAAAAACGCCCCTGCAGGAGGGGCGTCAGAGAGGGTATATGCAGGGGGGACTAGAGCCTCAAGCCGCCGTCCAGCTCGATCATCCGCCCGGACAGATAGTCGTTGGCAAGGATGAACTGCACCGTCTGGGCCAGCTGCGCCGCCTGCCCCAGGGTGCCCACCGGGATGGCCTGCTGCATGCGGGCCATGGCTTCGGGTTTCATCGCCGCCGTCATATCGGTGGCAAAGACGCCGGGGGCGATGCCCATCACCCGGATGCCGTGACGGGCCAGCTCCTTCCCCCAGGTGACCACCAGAGAGGCCACCCCCGCCTTGCTGGCGGCATAGTTGCTCTGGCCCATGTTGCCGGCCCGGGCGATGGAGGAGATGTTGATGATGACGCCCCCCTCCCCGCCGGTGGCCATCAGCGCCGCCCCCTCGCGCCCGCACAGGAAGGTGCCGGTGAGATTGACGTCGATGACACTCTGCCACTGGGCCAGGCTCATCTTCTCCGTCAGTGCCCCCTCCTTCACCTTGATCAGCATGCCGTCGCGCAGGATGCCGGCACAGTTGACGAGGCCGTGCAGGGCCCCCAACTGATCCTTGATGGCGGCGAAGGTCGCCTCGACCTCCGGCTCGCTTGCCACGTTGCAGACGAACAGGGCGCAGCGGCCGTCACGGCTGCGCACCTCCGCCTCGGTCACCTCCAGATCGGTGCGGTTGACGTCGATGAGTGCAAGCACGGCACCTTGCTCCGCCAGACTCAGGGCGATGGCGCGCCCGAGCCCCCTGCCCGCCCCCGTGATCGCAATGACTTTCCGTGTGATATCCATAAATGCTCCTGGTGAGATGGCCGGTGACTGTCGAGTCAAAGACTATCGGGTAAAAAGGTAGATAGCGGCCCTTAACCCGGCGCTGTCTTGTCCCGATAGAGCTCGAGGATGCTGGAAAAATCCTTGTTCTCCTGGCCCAGGCTCGCGTGCAGGTTGAAGAGGTTGCGGGCCAGGGCCCCCATGGGCACGGCGCTGTGGGCATGTTCCGCCAACGCCATGGCGAGCCCCAAATCCTTGACCATCAGCCGGGTCATAAAGCCCCCTGTATACCCACGGGATGCCGGGACGTTCTCCATCACCCCGGGCCAGGGGTTGTAGCGCTCCAGGCTCCAGTTGTTGCCCGAACTCTTGCCCATGATGGTGGAGAGCACGGCGGGATCCAGCCCCTCCTTGACCCCGAGCGCCAGCGCCTCGGCGGTGCCGGCCATGTGGATGGCGAGCAGCATGTTGTTGCACATCTTGGCGATCTGGCCCGCGCCGAGGGCACCGGCGTGAAACAGGTTATGCCCCATGCAGGCGAGCACGGGTCTGGCCGCTTCAAAATCCGCTTGTTCGCCGCCGACGATGAAAGTGAGCGTGCCCGCCGCCGCGCCAGCCACGCCCCCCGAGACGGGTGCATCGAGAAAACGGATGCCGCGCGCCTGCGCCGCCGCCCCCACCTGACGGGCCGAGGCCACGTCTATGGTGGAGCAGTCGATGACCAGGGCACCGGGCGACAGGGCCGTCAGCAGATCCTGGCCGCCCCGCTCACCGGCACTCTCCCCCAGCCAGAGACTGCGCACGTGCTCGCCCGCTGGCAGCATGCTGATGACCAGCTCGCAGCCGCTCACCGCTTCCCGGGCATTGCCGGTGGCGAGGCAGTCGGCCTCGATGGCGCGGGTCAGGCTCTCGGGCACCAGATCAAACACCTGCACCCTGTGCCCCGCCCTGGCCAGGTTGGCGGCCATGGGGCCCCCCATGTTGCCAAGCCCGATAAACCCAATCCTTGTCATGGTGTGCTCCTTGTGTGTGATCCCGCGTCAGCGGAGGCGCAAGGGGTTGTCCCCCTCGGGCCAGCGATAGAAGGCATCCAGCCAGGCCTCGCCCGTCTGCGGGGCCTGCCAGCGGGGGGATTTGTCCTTGTCGATGAGCAGAGCCCGCACCCCTTCCACAAAATCCCCTCTGAGCACGCAGTTGACCGAGAGGGTCAGCTCGTCGGCAAACACCTCGGCCAGGGACTGGCGCCGTGCCTGCCAGAACTGGCGCCAGAGAATGGCGCGGCTGATGGGGCTGCCGCGAAGGCAGGTCTCCCGCCCCTGAGTCAGCGCCGGTTCGTCCAGCTCGGCGTCCTCGAGGCGTGCCAGCACCCCTTGCAGGGAGCGGCCGGTCAACAGCGCATCGATGCGGGCCTGGTGGGGCAGCAGTACGGGAGGCGGCAATGCCTGACCAGGGGCCTCCTGCAAATCGGTGAGCAGCGCCTCGATCTGCTCGCAGGGGTCGCCTGCGGACCAGTCGAGGGCGGCGAGGCGCGCCGGCAGCTCCGCCCGCTCGCGGCTCCCCATGGCATGATCCGCGAGCCCCAGGCCGATGGCGTCCGTTCCGTTGAAGCGGGCACCGGTGAGGCCGAGCCAGAGCCCGAGCCGCCCCGGCATCCGACTCAAAAACCAGCTGGCCCCCACGTCCGGATAGAGGCCTATGGTCACCTCCGGCATGGCGAACAGACTCTTCTCGGTCACCACCCGGAACCCGGCCCCGGCAAAGAGACCGATGCCGCCCCCCATGCAGATGCCGTCCGCCACGCAGACAAGGGGCTTGCCGTAGCAGTGGATGTGGTGATCGAGCCGGTACTCCTGTTCGAAGAAGTCGCGGGCATAGCCAAACAGTGCCGACTCGCTCCCCTCCTGCTTGCGGTAATAAAAGGAGCGGATGTCGCCACCGGCGCAGAATGCCTTCTCGCCGGCCCCCTGCAACAGCACGCAGACGATGGCCGGATCCTGCTCCCAGCGGGTCAACGCCCCCTGCAACAACTGGATCATCTCAAGGCTCAGGGCATTGAGGGAGGCGGGGCTGTCCAGAGTCAGCATGCCGATGTGGCGGCCATCCGCCGTGGGGAGGGTCTCGATGCGCACGGGCTCAGTCATGGTCGGCCCCCGCAGACCGGGTATCTGCCCCTGCGGCATGGCGGGTCGCCATCATTACCTCATTCATCCTTCACTCCCTCACTCTTTCGGCCTGGATTGGTCGTAACGCCAGCGCGGGGCCCGCTTCTCGAGGAAGGCCGCCACCCCTTCGCGCTGGTTGGCATCGTCAAACAGGGCGAGAAAGAGGCTGCGCTCGAGCGGCAGCGCCGCGTCCCTGTGGGTGCTTCGCCCCTGATTGATGAGCTGTTTGCAGGCGCGCAGGGCGCTCGGGCTCTGGCGCTCCACCAGCTGGGCCATCTGCTGCGCCGCCTCCCAGGCGTGCCCCTCGGTCACCACCTCCTCCACCAGCCCCATCTCGTAGGCCAGGGTGGCGCTCACTTTCTCGCCGCAGAGGATCATCCGCTTGGCCCAGCCCGGCCCCACCAGCTCGGTCAGGCGCTGGGTGCCACCGGCACAGGGCAGCAAGCCCACCGAGGCCTCCGGCAACCCCAGCTTGGCCTGCTGCTCGGCGATTCGGATGTCGCAGGCCAGTGCGACTTCGAGCCCCCCTCCCATGGCATAGCCGTTGATGGCGGCGATGCTGACCCCGTGAAAGCGGGCCAGCGCCTCGAAGGCGTGGCCAAAGGCCTCGGCCACCTCGCGGGCATGCGCCAGGCTGCCGTCGGCGAACATCTTGAGATCGGCGCCGGCGCAGAAGAATTTCTCTCCGGCACCGCGGATCACCAGGGCCACCACGTCGGGGCGACCATCCAGCTCCACCATCATCTGCAAGAAGGCTTTCAGGCTGGCGAGCGTCCAGGTGTTGGCGGGTGGGTGATCGAGGGTGATGTAGGCCACGTGGCCGTGATATTCGAGCCTGATCCTTGTCATTGCGTTGTCCTTGTCAAAAAAACTGCCCCATGATGACAGGGTTGAATGGAGCCAACCTGCACCTGGCTCACAAAGCCTGAGGACGTGCCGACTGCGTCCTCAGAGCAGGCCCCTCCCGCTATTCCAGCGACAGGCCGGGGTCGGCCAGCAGGCGGCGGGCGATGATGAGCCGCATCACTTCATTCGTCCCTTCCAGAATGCGGTGCACCCGGGTGTCGCGCAGATAGCGCTCAAGCGGATACTCGCGGATATAACCATAGCCGCCAAAGAGTTGCAGGGCGTCGTCGCAGATGCGGTGCCCCACATCGGTGGCAAAACGCTTGGCCATGGCGCACCAGGCACTCTTGTCCGGGCTGCCCTCATCGAGTTTGGCGGCCGCCTGGCGCACCAGCAGGCGGGCGGCGGCCAGCTCGGTGGCCATGTCGGCCAGGCGAAACTGCACGCTCTGGAATTCGCTGATCGGGTGTCCAAATTGCTGGCGCTGCTGCACATGGGCCAGGGCATCGTTGAGAGCCTGCTGAGCTGTGCCCAGCGAACAGCTGGCGATGTTGATGCGCCCCCCATCGAGCGCCTGCATGGCGAACTTGAACCCTTCCCCCTCCTCCCCCAGCCGGAAGCGAGCGGGAATGCGCACGGCGCTGAAGTCCACCTCCCGGGTCGGCTGGCTGTTCCAGCCCATCTTCTCCTCCGCCTTGCCGTAGCTCACGCCGGGGGTCTGGGCCGGTACCATGAAGGCAGAGATCCCCTTGGCCCCCTCGCCACCGGTGCGGGCCATCACCACCAGCACGTCTGTGCTGCCGGCGCCCGAGATGAACACCTTGCTGCCGTCGAGGAGGTATTCTTCGCCATCGCGCACGGCGCGGGTCTTGAGGGCCGCAGCGTCGGAGCCCGCCCCTGGCTCGGTGAGGCAGTAGGCTCCCAGCAGCTCGCCGCTGGCGAGCCTGGGTACCCACTCCTCGGCCACCTCGGCAGGCAGCCAGCTGCCCAGCATCCAGCTCACCATGTTGTGGATGGTGAGATAGGCGGTGGTGGAGGTGCAGCCCATGGCGAGGCGCTCGAAGATGAGGCTGGCATCGAGCCGGTTCAGGCCCAGACCGTCATACTGCTCCGGGGTATAGAGGCCACACAGGCCCAGCGCCGCCGCCTGCTTGATGGTGGGGATGGGGAATTCGTGATCCCTGTCCCAGCGCGCGGCATGGGGTTTGAGCGCCAGATCGGCGAAGGCGCCGGCCGACTCGACACAGGCCCGTTGGGATTCGGTCAGGGTAAAATCCATCTTGTTCGCTTCCTTTGTACTTGTTCCGTCGATCCGTTGCTGTCAATGGGGGCACCCGGGCAAAGTGGGCAACCCCTGCCGTCAGCGCAGCTGAATGGTCATATTGGGGCCGTTGGGAATGTCTTCGTCGAACCAGCGCTCCGTCACCGTCTTGGTCTCGGTGTAAAAACGCACCGCCTGTTTGCCGTAGGCGTGCAGATCCCCGTAGAAGGAGCCGCGCCAGCCGGTAAAAGAGAAGAACGGCAGCGGCACCGGGATGGGCACGTTGATCCCCACCTGGCCCACCGCCACCTCGTGGCGGAACTTGCGGGCGGCGGCGCCACAGCCGGTGAAGAGGGAGGTGCCGTTGCCATAGGGGTTGGCGTTGATGAGGGCAAGCGCCTCATCCAGGCTCCCCACCTCGAGGCAGGCCAGCACGGGCCCGAAGATCTCCTCCTTGTAGATGCGCATCTCGGGGGTCACGCCGCGAAACAGGGTCGGCCCCACCCAGTTGCCCACCGGGTAGCCGGGTACGTCGCAAAAACGGCCGTCCAGCAGGCACTCGGCTCCCTCGGCAATCCCCGCCTCGATAAGCCCCTCCACCCTGACTTTCGCCTCCGGGCTGATGAGGGGGCCATAAGCCGCCTCGGGGTCGTGCCAGACGCCGGGTTTCACCTTGGCGAACTCGGCGGCGAGCTCGGGGATCCACTCCCTGGCGCTCCCCACGAACACCGCCACGCTGATGGCCATGCAGCGCTGACCGGCGGCGCCGACTCCGGCTCCCACGAGGTTGCCGAGCACCTGCGCCTTGTTGGCATCCGGCATGATCACCATGTGGTTTTTGGCGCCGACAAAACACTGGGCGCGCTTGAGCTGCGACGTGGCGCTGCGATAGACGTGACCGCCGACCCGGGCCGAGCCCACGAAACTGACTGCCTTGACATCGGGATGGGCCAGCAGCGCATCCACCTGATCGGCGCCGCCATGCACCACCGACAGAATGCCCCTGGGGGCCCCCGCCTCGGTAAACAGCTCGGCCAGGCGCATGGGGGTGAGAGGATCCTGCTCGGAGGGCTTGAGCACAAAGCCGTTGCCGCAGGCCACCGCCAGCGGGAACATCCAGAGCGGGATCATGGCCGGAAAGTTGAACGGCGTGATGCCGACGCAGACCCCGAGGGGCTGCACCCAGGAGTGGCCATCCACCCGGCGCGCCACGTTGCCCATGGTCTCCCCCAGGGTCTGGCTGGCAATGGCACAGGCCTGCTCCACCACCTCGATGCCGCGCCACACATCCCCCTTGGCATCCGCCAGGTTCTTGCCGGTTTCCTGGGCCAGCAGGGTCGCCAGCTCGTCGTGATGCACTTTCAACAGATGCTGGTAGTTGAACATCACCCGAGCCCGCTCGGAGGGAGGCACCTCCCGCCACTGCAGGTAGGCGTCGTGGGCGGTGCGCACCGCCAGCTCAATTTCCGCAGAGGTAGCTTTCGGCACCCGCGCCAGCAGATGCTGGTCCGCCGGGTCGGTCACCTCTATCCACTCGTCGCTTGCGGACGGACACGCCTCGCCACCGATGTAGAGCGGCAGATCCCCGTACTGGGTGTGATGCTGGCTCATGCCCCCCTCCTAGCCCGTTGGCAGGCGATGGCAGGCGATGGCAGGCCACTGCAGGCCGGCCACATCCATGTTGCTGTTGCACATCCTGTTCACTCCTTGCGCTCATCTACCCGGGTAGCCCTTGCGACGGGCTGCCATCGAATTTACCTTAGACTAACAACTCATTTACGTTTACGCTAACGTAAACTTGAATCACGAATGGACTGACCAGTCATCACCCTGATGGCAGGGGAAATCGGCAGTCCACTGCACCAAGGAGAGCACGGATGCATGCCCTGATGGATGAAACCCTCCAGGCCCTGACCGAACAGGTCGAGGCTTTCTGCCAGAAAGTGATCGCACCGCGCGCCAGCGAGATCGATCAGAGCAACGCTTTCCCCCGGGATCTCTGGCCCCGCATGGGTGAGCTGGGGCTGCACGGCATCACGGTGGCGGAGGAGTATGACGGGGTGAACCTCGGCTATCTGGCCCATGTGCTGGTGATGGAGCAGGTGAGCCGCGCCAGCGCCTCGGTCGGCCTCTCCTACGGCGCCCACTCCAATCTCTGCATCAACCAGATCCACCGCCACGGCACCCCTGATCAGAAGGCGAGATATCTGCCCTCCCTCGTCAGCGGCAAACACGTGGGGGCGCTGGCCATGAGCGAGCCGGGTGCCGGCTCCGACGTGGTGAGCATGCGCCTCACTGCGGTGCGCGAGGGGGATCACTTCGTGCTGAACGGCAACAAGATGTGGATCACCAATGGGCCCGATGCCGACACCTTCGTCATCTATGCCAAGACCGATGCCGCCGCCGGGCCCAAAGGGATTTCCGCCTTTATCGTCGAGGCGGGGACTCCCGGTTTTTCCACCGCCCAGAAGCTTGACAAGCTCGGCATGCGCGGATCCAGTACCTGCGAGCTGGTGTTCGACAACTGCCGAGTGCCACAGGAGAACCTGCTGGGCCCCCTGAACGGCGGGGTCAAGGTACTGATGAGCGGTCTGGACTACGAGCGGGTGGTGCTGGCGGCCGGGCCCCTTGGCATCATGCAGGCCAGCATGGACGTGGTGCTCCCCTATGTGCGCGAGCGCAAGCAGTTCGGCCAGGCCATCGGCGAGTTTCAGCTGGTGCAGGGCAAGCTCGCCGACATGTATACCCGTCTCGCCAGCAGCCGGGCGCTGGTCTATTCGGTGGCGAGCGCCTGCGATCAGGGCCGCACCAGCCGCAAGGATTGCGCCGCCGCCATCCTGTTTGCTGCCGAGAACGCCACCCAGATGGCCCTCGATGCCATCCAGCTGCTCGGCGGCAACGGCTACATCAACGAATACCCCACCGGCCGCCTGCTGCGGGACGCCAAGCTCTACGAAATCGGCGCCGGCACCTCGGAGATCCGCCGCTGGCTCATCGGCCGCGAGCTGATGGGAGAGCGCGCATGAGCAGGATCCACTCCCGCCTAGACACCGCGAGCCCCGACTATGAGGCCAATCGGGCCGCCATGCAGGCACTGGTCGACGATCTGAATACCCGCCTGGAGGAGATAGCCCAGGGCGGGGGCGCGGCCAACAACGCCCGCCACCAGGTCCGTGGCAAGCTGCTGCCCCGGGAGCGCATCGACCAGCTGCTGGACCCGGGTTCCCCCTTTCTCGAACTGTCGGCGTTGGCTGGCTGGCAGGTCTATGACGAGCCGGTGCCCGCCGCCGGCATCCTCACCGGCATCGGCCGGGTCTCGGGGCGCCTGTGCATGCTGGTGGTGAATGACGCCACCGTGAAGGGCGGCACCTACTACCCCCTCACGGTGAAAAAACATCTGCGCGCCCAGGCCATCGCCGAGCGGCTGCGCCTCCCCTGCCTCTATCTGGTGGATTCCGGCGGCGCCTTCCTGCCCATGCAGGACGAGGTGTTCCCCGACCGGGAGCATTTTGGCCGCATCTTCTACAACCAGGCTCGCATGTCGGCCCAGAGCATCCCCCAGCTGGCGGTGGTGATGGGGCTCTGTACCGCCGGGGGTGCCTACGTGCCCGCCATGGCGGACGAGTCCATCATGGTCAGGGAACAGGCCACCCTCTTTCTGGCGGGCCCGCCCCTGGTCAAGGCCGCCACCGGTGAGGAGATCAGCGCAGAAGCCTTGGGCGGCGCCGAGGTGCACTGCGTCCACTCCGGGGTGGCGGATCACATGGCCCGGGACGATGCCCATGCCCTGGCCATCACCCGCACCCTGGTAAGCAACCTGGGTGACAACCAGACGGCGGCGTCACCCGCCCCATCCGCTCCCTCCTATGATGAGCCGCACTACCCCATCGAGGAGCTCTACGGCCTGGTGGGCACCAGTCTCAAGCGCCCCTATGACGCACGAGAATTGATCGCCCGACTGGTGGATGGCTCTGTGTTTGACGAATTCAAGGCGTTGTTCGGCACTACCTTGGTGACGGGTTTTTCCCGCATTGAGGGCATGCAGGTGGGGATCCTCGCCAACAACGGCGTGCTGCACAGCGACAGCGCCCAGAAGGGGGCCCACTTCATCCAGCTCTGCAACCAGCGGGGGATCCCGCTGCTGTTTCTGCAAAACATCACCGGCTTTATGGTGGGGAGTACGGCGGAGAAAGAGGGGATCGCCAAGCACGGCGCCAAGCTGGTGACCGCCGTGGCCTGCAGCCGGGTGCCCAAGATCACCCTGATCGTCGGCGGCAGCTTCGGTGCCGGCAACTACGGCATGTGCGGGCGCGCCTATGAACCGGATTTTCTGTTCAGCTGGCCCAACAGCCGCATCTCCGTCATGGGGGGCGAGCAGGCGGCCGGGGTGCTGGTGCAGGTGCGCCGGGACAAGCTGGCCGCCGAGGGCAAGACTCTGGGCGAGTCGGAGGCGGCCGCCATTCGCGCCCCGGTGATAGCGCAGTACGAGCGCCAGGGTCACCCCTATTACGCCAGTGCTCGCCTGTGGGATGACGGCGTCATCGACCCGGTCCAGAGCCGCACCGTGCTGGCCCTGGCGCTGGCGGCCTGCCAGGGGGCCGAGCCGGGCCCCAGGCAGTACGGCATCTTCCGGATGTAAGGAGTTCATATGTCAGACCCGCTCTTCAACGATCCCCTTGCCCATTTTCGCCTGGAGCGCCACGGCCCGGTGATCGAGCTGGTGCTCGCCCGCCCGGCCCGTCACAACGCCCTTGATGCCGACCTGATGCAGGGGCTGCTCGACTGCCTCGACGAGCTGGCCCACGGCCAGCCGCTGGCCGACCGCCCCCACGTGCTGCTGCTGCGCGCCGAGGGGCCGCATTTTTGCGCGGGCGCCGATCTCGAGTGGATGCGCAAGATGGCAGGGGAGGCGTTCGACCCCCGCGCCTTTGACAAGAATCGCGAGGACGCCCGGGTGCTGGCCCACCTGATGCAGGCACTGGACGAGCTGCCCTTCCCCACGGTGGCCCTGGTGCAGGGGGCCGCCTACGGCGGAGCCTTAGGCCTTGTCTGCGCCTGCGACATCGTGCTGGCCAGCGAAAATGCCCGCTTCTGCCTCTCCGAGGTGACCCTGGGACTGGTGCCTGCGGTGATCAGCCCCTACGTGGTGCGCGCCATGGGGATGCGCCAGGCCCGCCGCTACATGCTGAGCGCGGAGCCTTTCGATGCCATCACCGCCTGCCGACTCAACGTGGTGCACAGGCTCAGCCAGCCTGATCAGTTGCTGGCGGAGGGACGCGCCATGGCCCTGCGGTTGTGTCGCAACGGCCCCCAGGCGATGAAGGAGACCAAGCGGCTGCTGGCCGCCCTCGAAGGGCGCCCAGGCCACCAGCACGAAGAGCAGACCGTCGAGACCATCGCCCGGGTACGGGTCGGCCTCGAGGCCCAGGAGGGGATCCAGGCCTTCTTCGACAAACGCCCCCCAACCTGGCGCCCCCGTTTCAAGGACGAAGCATGACTCAATACCACCCCATCAAGCCCCTGCTGATCGCCAGCTGTGGTCAATATCACTGGAGTGTGGATCAACACGCTTCGCACATGTGCACCTTGAACAGCAGGGAGGTAGCATGACCAACCACACTCCCATCAAGCGCCTGCTGATCGCCAATCGCGGTGAAATCGCCGTGCGCATCATCAAGACAGCACGACGCCTCGGCATTCACACCATCGCCCTCTACTCGGACGCCGACGCCCGCGCCATGCACGTGCGCGAAGCCGACGAGGCCTGGCATCTGGGGCCGGCCCCCGCCCGGGAGAGCTACCTCGACACCGGCAAGGTGCTCAAGATTGCCAAAGAGGCGAATGCCGACGCCATCCACCCGGGCTACGGTTTCCTATCCGAGAACAGCGACTTTGCCACCGCCTGCGAGCAGCGGGGCCTGCGCTTTGTCGGCCCAAGCGGCGGCGCCATCCTCGCCATGGGGGACAAGTCGGGGGCCAAGGGGCTGATGCAGGCAGCCGGCGTCCCCGTGCTGCCCGGTTATCACGGCGCGGATCAGCACACCGACTTTTTGCGCGATCAGGCGAGCCAGGTGGGCTTCCCGCTCCTTATCAAGGCGGCCAGCGGCGGCGGTGGCAAGGGGATGCGGCGGGTCGATCAGCTGGCCGACTTTGACGCGGCCCTGGCGGCGGTCAAGCGGGAGGCGAGTGCCGCCTTTGGCGACGACCATGTGCTGCTGGAGCGCTATCTCCCCCGCGCCCGCCACGTGGAGGTGCAGGTGTTTGCCGATGCCCTCGGCAACGCCATCTATCTGGGGGACAGGGACTGCTCCTTGCAGCGCCGCCACCAGAAGGTGATCGAGGAGGCCCCCGCCCCCGACATCTCCCCTGCCCTGCGCCGCGCCATGGGCGAGGCGGCCGTGGCGGCGGCCAAGGCCATCCACTATCAGGGGGCTGGCACCATCGAGTTTCTGCTCTGCAAGGAGGAGTTCTTCTTCATGGAGATGAACACCCGGTTGCAGGTGGAGCACCCGGTTACCGAAGCCATCACCGGCCAGGATCTGGTGGCCTGGCAGTTGGCGGTGGCCGAGGGCAAACCGCTGCCCCTCACCCAGGAGCAGGTGGTGCTGCGTGGCCACGCGGTGGAGGCGCGCCTCTACGCCGAGGACGTGGCCGCCGGTTTTCTGCCAGCGAGCGGCCCCATCCACTGGCTCACCTGGCCCAAGGGGGTGCGCATCGACACCGGCGTCGGCGCCGGCGATGAGGTGAGCCCCTATTACGACCCCATGATCGCCAAGCTCGTCGCCCACGCACCGAGCCGCAGCGAAGCCTTTGCCACCCTGGCCGATGCCCTGGCAGCCCTGGCTCTTGGCCCTCTGGTGCACAACGGCCCGCTCCTGCAACGCCTGTGCGAAGTGCCAGAGGTGCTGGCGATGCGCCACCACACCCAGTGGCCCATTCCCACCGACACCCTGCCTGTTCCGGCGATCGCCTGGCCCCTCGCCACCCTCTGGCTCGCCACTTGCGAGCGCGATGCCTCCCCCTGGCAGCAGGCCGCAGGCTTTCGGCTGGGCCCCACCCGCCGCTTTTGCGCCACGGTGCGCATCGGCGAGGAGACCCGCACTCTCACCCTCACCGAGCGAGGAGGCGCCCTGCTCTGGCAGAGCGAGCAGATCCCGTTCGAACTCGGGTCAGATCAGATCCGCCTGTGCCAAGGTGGACATTGGCAACGCTATCCGGTGCAGCCCCTCGGCGAGGGCGCCTATTTGCTGCACCTGGCGGGCAGACGCATCCGCTTCTCGCTCGATGATCAGCATCATCAGCTCCACCATGATCACGACACGAGCCATGTCCCGGGCATCCTGGCCCCCATGCACGGCATCGTGGTGGCGCTGCAGGTCGAGGCCGGCCAGCCGGTCAGCAAGGGGCAACCCCTGCTGGTGCTGGAGGCGATGAAGATGGAGCACGTCCTCAAGGCTGACCGGGACGGGGTGATTGAGGCCCTGCAGTGCCGCCAGGGGGAACAGGTGAGCCAGGGCGCCGTGCTGGTGCGCTTTGCCGAGGACCATACCGCGCAGGAGGAGCGCTCATGAGCCACACGCACGAGAACCGGGACGACAAGGTCAGCCTGGTGGAGATGGGGCCGCGGGACGGCCTGCAAAATGAGACCGCCACCCTCTCCCTGGCGCAGCGGCTGGCGCTCATCGCCCGCCTGGCCGAGAGCGGGTTACAGCGCATCGAGGTGGGGGCCTTCGTGTCGCCCAAAAAGGTGCCGCAGATGGCGGATTCCGCCGCACTCTTTAACGCCCTGCCGCGCAGGGGGCCGACCCGCTATGGCGCCCTGGTGCCCAATCTGCAGGGTCTGCAGGCCGCCATCGCCGCACGCGCCGACGAGATAGGCCTCTTCACCGCCTGCTCGGACGGCTTCACCCGGGCCAACATCGGCATCAGCGTGGAGGAGTCCCTGGTGCGCTTTGCCCCCCTGGTGCAGGAGGCGCGCAGCCTCGGCATCAAGGTGCGCGGCTACCTCTCCACCGTCATCGCCTGCCCGTTCGACGGCCCGACCCGCCCGAAACGGGTCGCCGCCCTGGCCGAGCGGCTGCTGGATCTGGGCTGCCACGAGATATCCCTCGGCGACACCATCGGCGTCGGCACCCCGGGCACCGTGGCTCCCATGCTGGATGCGGTGCTGCACGAGATCCCGGCGGGCCGGCTTGCGGTTCATTTTCACGACACCTACGGCCAGGGGCTGGCCAACCTGCTGCCGGCGCTCGAGCGCGGCATCCGCACCATCGACTGCTCGGTGGCCGGGCTCGGCGGCTGCCCCTATGCCCCCGGCGCCTCCGGCAATGTGGCGTCGGAAGAGGTGGTCTATCTGCTGCACGGCCTTGGCATGAACACCGGCGTCGATCTCGACCAGCTGGCCGCCACCGGCCAGTGGGTGAGCGAGCTGCTGGGGCGCCCCAACGGCTCCCGGGTCGGCCAGGCCCTGCACGGGAGGGGACGGCGCCTAGCACAAGAGCGCGAGCAGCGCACCCCGGGAGGCCATCATGCATCATGACCCCGGCCCTTGCCGCGGGGCCAGGACCCCGCCAGCTCATCAGGAGGGCGCACCATGAGAGCCAGACACGCCAGTGGCAAGGAGAGGACCTACAGCATCTCGGAGCTGGCCCAGGAGTTCGACATCACCCCACGCACCATCCGCTATTACGAGGACGAGGGGCTCATCACCCCGACCCGGGAGGGGCAGACCCGCATCTACAGCCACAAGGACAGGATCCGCCTGAAATTGACCCTGCGCGGCAAACGCCTCGGGTTCAGCCTGGCGGAGATCCGCGAGCTGTTCGACATGTACGACACCGACCGCTCCAGCCGGATGCAGCTTCACTCCATGATCCAGCTCATCGAGGCCAGACGCCACTCCCTGCGCCAGCAGCTGGAGGACATCCAGATGGTGATGGCCGAGCTCGATGCCGCCGAGCAGCGCTGCATCCACTCCCTCGGCGGCTTGAAAACCGACGGGGATTGACAGACTCTGGGGGTATCTCGCCCCCGGTATCCCGGTTTTCCAGTGGATATCCGCAGTGGCAGGCCCTGACCCGGCAACCCCCTTGTTCCCCACATCGCCCGTCGCGACATGCCGGACAGAGTGGGCGGTTTGGGCAAGCGGCGAGGTGGGGCAAACGGGGGAAATCCGGCCTTGGTCGCACAATAATTCCCCAGCCCGGTCAGAGTGCGGCGCACCTCATGAGTCCTTCCCATGAACCGGGCACGATTAATTGCTACCATATGCGCATCAAATGGAGACCATCATGCTCAAGCCTCTGCCCGCTCGTCTGCTGCGCTATGCCCTCTATCTTCTCGCGCTCCTGCTCATCGGCATCACCATCCTGCTCTGGCAGGCGCCGACCCTCATCCAGCGCCATCTCCCCGGCTGGCTTGCCACCCATTACGGTCTGCACCTCTCCCTTGGCAAGATAGAGGTGGGGATCCGCTCCCCCTCCCTCGTGCTGGGTCCCAGCACCCTGCTCGATGACCAGCAGCAAGCACTGGTGTCATTTGAAGAGCTGAAGCTCATTCCCGCCTTGAAAGCGAGCTGGCAGCAGCGCGCCCTGGTACTGGAAGAGGCCACCCTGACCGCCCCCAGGGCAGATCTGGTGCGCCTCGAGGATCTCAAGGGGGAGGGACGCTTCAACCTGACCGATGCACTGGCCTCCCTGCTCTCCCCTGCACCGGAGCAAACACCGCCAGCCGCCACCGAGCCCGTGCTGGTGACCATCGGCAAGCTGTCCGTCGAGCAGGGCCGGCTCAGCTACCGGGACAGCCGCAAGCAGAGCAGCCCGGGGTGGGTCCCGCCCCTCACCCTGGACAAGCTCGCCCTGCACCTGCCCGGCTTTTCCACCGCAGAGGGGGTGCTCAACCCCTATCGCCTGAGCGCCACCGTCAACGAGAAGAGCCCCCTCAAGGCCGAAGGGGAGTTCGACATGATGAGCGGCGCCGGCAAGGGCAAGATCAGCCTCGGCAAACTGGCCCTCGCCCCTTTCGCCCCGCTCTGGGCCCCCTATCTCGACGTCAAGCTGGCCAAAGGCGAGGCCAGTGCCGAAATCTCCTACCAGATTGCCGAGGGCAAGCAGGGGCTAGGCTGGCAACTCTCCAAGGGCAAGCTGACCCTCAATGACTGGCAGCTTCAGCGCCGCAAGGGCGGCGAATTTGCCCGCTTCAAGCAGCTGGCGCTGACCGGCATCACGCTCGACGGCAGCAAGCAGGCGCTGCAGATCGACCGGGTGACGCTCAAGGCCCCGGCCGTCAGTGCCATGCTCGATGCCAACCAGCAGCTGGATCTGGCGACCCTGCTGATCCTGCAGCCGCCGGTCAAAACCAGTAAAGCCGCCAAACCGGCCGCCCCGGCCAAACCCTGGCGCTGGAGCCTCAAGCAGACCCGCATCGAACAGGGCCAGCTCAAGCTGACCGAATCGAGCAGCGGCAAGCCGCTGCTGCGCGAGCTCTCCGCCCTGACGCTGGCTCTGGGGCCGCTGGGCAGTCAGAGCGGACAGAGCAGCCCGCTCACCTTGAGCGGGGCGCTCAACAACCAGGCAAAACTGGACTTTGACGGCGACCTCGCCCTCGCCCCCTTCAGCCTCAACGGCGAGATCAAACAACAGGGTCTGCCGCTCAGCTGGGCCCAGCCCTACCTGCAAGATCTGCTGCGCATCAGTGTGCGCGACGGCCAGCTTGCCAGCCGCACCAAGCTGGCGCTGGCCACCGATGCCAAGGGGGCATTGAGCAAGCTGGAGCTGAGCGGCGGGCTCGATATCGATCGACTCAACGTGCTGGATCGGGCCGACAACCAGCGCCTGCTGCAAATTGAGCAACTGCAACTGAGCGGCCTACACTACGACGGCATCAGCCAGCAGGTGAAGATCGACGACATCCTGCTGCGCAAACCCTTCGCCCGCATCGAGATCAACGAGGACAGGGTCACCAACGTGCAGCAACTGCTGCTGCCGCAACCGGCCACGGGCAAGCCCGCCAGCAGCGGCCCGGCCCCCCGCGTCAGCATCGCCCAGGTGCGCACCGAGCAGGGCAACCTGCGCTTTGCCGATCGCAGCCTGAGCCCGGAATTCGTGGTGGACATCGCCTCCCTCAGTGGCCAGAGCCGCCACATCAGCAACATCCCGGGCCAGCGCTCCGAGCTGGCCTTCAACGGCAAGGTGGACCGCTACGCCCCGGTGACCATTCGCGGCGGCACCAACCTGCTGATCGAGCAGCCGGTGCTGGACGTGGCCGTCACCTTCAACAACCTGGAGCTCACCACTTTCACCCCCTACTCCAGCACCTACGCCGGTTATGCCATCGACAAGGGCCAGCTCTCCATGAAGCTCAACTACCAGTTACACGGCAACCGGCTGGAGGGGGACAACGACATCACCATCAAGAAGCTGCAACTGGGGGAAAAGGTCAAGAGCGAGCAGGCCAAGGATCTGCCGCTGGGGCTGGCGGTTGCTCTGCTGAGCGATGCCAACGGCGTCATCCAGATGAACCTGAAAGTGAAGGGCAATCTGGATCAGCCTGACTTCAGCCTCGGCAACATCTTCTGGGACGTGCTCGGCAACACCCTGCGCAAGGCGGTCACCTCCCCCTTCTCGCTGCTCGCCTCCCTAGCGGGCGGCAGCGAGGATCTGGACGAGCTGCCCTTCCTGCCTGGTGAGCCGGATCTCACTCCCACTCAGCAGGAGAAGCTGACCAAGCTGGCACAGGCCCTCAAGGACAGACCCAAGCTCAGCATGAACATTCGCGGCAAGGTCAACTTCAATGAGGAGCGCCCCATCTTACAGCGCCAGAAGCTCGAGCGGGTGCTGGCCAAGATCACCGGCAATCCGGTGGATCTCGATCTGCTGGAGCAGGACCCCGCCATGCAATCGGCACTGGCAGAGGCCTATGAGGCCCGTTTCAACGAAGATCTCGGGGATCTGGCCGATCGGCTGAAGCTCGATGAAGCGAGTCCGGCCCTGCGCGCCCAGGCGGTTATCCTGCTGCGGGATCAGCAGCTCATCACCGCCAAGTCCCTGCGCAATCTGGCCATGCGCCGCGCCCAGAACACCAAGGAGTTTCTGGTAGACCGCCAGGGGATCGCGCCGGAGCGGCTGTTTGTGCTGGACAGCCAGGTCAAGGAGGCCGACAAGGAGGCCAAGGTGGTACTGACCCTGGACGATTGAGCCGGTGACATCAGCAGGATGAGGGGGATGCCATTCCCCCTCTTCTTTGGGATTGAGCCCTTCTTTCGAGGGCTGTTGCCAAGCACATGCCCGCGTTCCTTCTTTCCCCCTTCATCCGGCCAGCCCTCTCGGCTATCCAGCAACAATCTGCGTCACTGAATAAGGCCAACTGCAGAACCCAAGCTCGCGTTCAACACTTTATCACCCCCATCCTGACCCTTTGTTTCAGATATCCACCTCGTCAGCTCGCTAGCCCGGCGCAATGCCCCTTGCTCAACCATGCCGAAGCCGCGGACAGACAGTCAGGCTGCTTGCATTGAACCGGTTATTGATACCTCTTGTCTGATGGCATATGGGCGTATTTTTTGGCCTCAGGGGTGCTCAGGTTTGGCGATGAAAATACGGTAGACAGCGCGGCTCAGCCCATCGCCTCGAGCTGTATGAAACTTTCAGAAACGTTCTGCTCAATACAATTTATCAACCTTGTCCGCACCATTCATTTACCTGCCATCTACCTGGATCGCACGAATGGTTAGCCGGGTAAAAAATTCCGTTATTTTTTTACTGTTTCGTCCCTTCCGCCTCTTGCCCGGGGCCAAGAGCCTGCCTAAAATCGCGCGTCTTTTATCAACCCCCACCTCTATTTTTGGAGAACGCCACGTGAGCGAAAAATTGGCCAACCCTGCCCCTCTGGGTCTGATGGGTTTCGGTATGACCACCATTCTGCTGAACATCCATAACGCAGGTTTCTTCCCCATCAGCGCCATGATCCTGGCCATGGGTCTGTGCTATGGCGGTCTGGCCCAGATCATCGCCGGCATCATGGAGTACAAGCGTGGCAACACCTTCGGTGTCACCGCCTTTATCTCCTACGGTACCTTCTGGTGGAGCCTGGTGTTCCTGCTGATGATGCCGGGCATGGGTCTGGCCGAGGCCACTCCCCACGCCTACATGGGCTGGTACCTGCTGATGTGGGGCATGTTCACCCTGTTCATGCTGATCGGGACCGTCAACTTCCCGCGCGTGAAGCAGTTCGTGTTCGCCTCCCTGACCGTACTGTTCTTCCTGCTGGCCGCCCGTGACTTCACCGGCAGCACCCTGATCGGCACCATCGCCGGTTTCGAAGGCATCATCTGCGGCGCCAGCGCCATCTACCTGGCCATGGCCACCGTGATCAACGAGCAGTTCGGCCGCACCGTGCTGCCCATCGGCGAGCAGAAGAAAGCCGCTCCCGTCGAGCTCAAAGCCGCTGCCTAAGCACCCGGCGACATCGCTGTCACGAAAAAGGCACCCTCAGGGGTGCCTTTTGTGTTTCTGCCGCCCGGACACAGTGCCGGTCAGCCCTGCTCCCCGGGATCCCCAGCAAGCAATCGGGTGGCCGGGTAGCGGGCGGCGGGATCCTGGCCGTAGAAGCGGGCGAACTGGTCATAGACCGCGGGGTAGACGGCGCGCAGACGCAACGGATCGGTGAAGAAGCTCTCGCTGCACACCGCGAAGAATTCGGCGGGGTGCGAGGCGGCGTAGGGGTCTATCTCGGTCACCTCCTCTCTGGTCAACTGATCGTTCATCTCGTCAAACGCACCTTGCAGCGCCCGGGTCCATTGCTGGGGATCCATGCCCCGCGGCAGGGGCGGTGCACCGTCCGCATCCCCTCCCAGCATGTCGAGCTTGTGGGCAAGCTCATGGATCACCAGGTTGAATCCGTCCCAGTCCCCGTCCTGCTGCAATTCGCTCCAGGCCAGCACCAGTGGCCCCTGGGGCCAGGATTCACCGGCGTTCTCCTCTTCAAATTCGCTCACCAGCCCGAACTCGTCCTGCACCTCCTGACGACGGGTCACGGGCTCGGGGATGATGATCACCTCGTGGAAACCTCGATACCAATCGAACCCCAGGTGCAGGATGGGCAGCACTGCCTGCAGGGCCAGCACCCCCTGCTGGCGGGGCGTCAGTTCCACCCCGATCTGGGTGAGGGTCTTGCGCGAGAGAAAATGACGCGCCAGCTCCATCAGCTTCTGCGCCTCTTCTTCTTCAAGCCCCTGCAAGATGGGCACCGCCGCCAGCGCCTCGCGCCACTCCTGCTCTTCTGGGAGACGGGGCTCCCGGGGAGATGCACCACCCAATACCTCTTTCAACTTGGACCAGAACACACGGACTCCTCTTGCCAATCAGACAGCTTTCACAAAACGTTTCGGACGCTCGCAATACCCTTGCGCCAGATAAAATCGGTGCGCCCCTTCGCGCTTGAGGCTGCTGGAGAGCTCCAGCTGGTCGCACCCCAGGGCTGCCGCCCGCTGCTCTGCCGCCGCCAGCAGCAGGGCCCCGATGCCCCCGCCCCTTGCACCCTCATCGACAACCAGCGCCGAGATCAGGCCCCAGGCTGGTGCAAGGTGCATGGGTTGCAAGTGGTGCCACACCAGCACCCCCACCGGGATCCCCTCGCACAGGGCCACCAGTACCTCCCGCGCCGGATCGGGCTGGGCCAGCCTGGCGCTGACCGCCCCGTCAGGGTTGGGGTAGCCCAGCTGGGCAAACAACCCCGTCAATCCGGCCCCATCTTCCTCCCCGGCGAGGCGAATGATGTATCTGTTTTCCCTTGTTGCCACTCCTGGCCTCCTATTTGCATTACCCCAATCAGCCCTCTGGGCATGGCAAAGCGGCAGATGATGGGTATGTACCGAATCTTGTCCAGTTCCATTCACCATTTGTTAATGTCAATTCACAAATTAACAAAGTCACAACACTTTTCACTAGGAAGGCCCTGAACAAACCGATATGTTAAATCCCGCGGACTAACCAGTCGAAAGTCCCGCACAATCCTGAGTGACCCCCTTGGTCACCGCATATTTCAATGTTAAGGGAGCGAGGCATATAGACCTCGCCAAGACAGCGCAACAAAGGAGTTGTTGTACATGAATGAGATCGTCAATGCCATCAATGGCGTGATTTGGAGCCCTGCGCTCATCTATCTGTGTCTGGGGGTGGGCCTCTACTTCTCCCTGCGCAGCCGTTTCCTGCAACTGCGTCACTTGAAAGGCATGATACGCCTGATGTTTCAGGGCAAGGGCAACGATGCCGGTGTCTCCTCCTTCCAGGCACTCTCCATGACCCTGGCCGGTCGCGTCGGTACCGGCAACATCGCCGGTGTGGCCACTGCCATCACCTTCGGCGGCCCGGGCGCCCTGTTCTGGATGTGGATGGTCGCCTTCCTCGGCGCCAGCTCCGCCTTCGTGGAGTCCACCCTGGGCCAGGTCTACAAGGAGAAGATCAACGGTGAATATCGCGGCGGTCCGGCCTTCTACATCGAGAAGGGCCTGGGCATGAAGTGGTATGCCTGGACCTTCGCCATCGCCACCATCTTCGCCTGCGGCGTGCTGCTGCCGGGCGTACAAGCCAACTCCATCGGCTCCAGCCTGCAGACCGCCTTTGACATCGATCCCAACGTCACCGCCGCCGGTCTGGCGCTGCTGCTCGGTTTCATCATCTTCGGCGGCGTCAAGCGCATCGCCAATTTCGCCAGTACCGTGGTGCCCTTCATGGCGCTGGGTTACATCATCGTCGCCTGCGTCATCATCGCCCTGAACATCGGCCAACTGCCGGGCGTGATCCTGCTCATCTGGAAGAGTGCCTTCGGGATGGAAGCCGGCTTCGGCGCCATTCTGGGTCTGGCCATCATGTGGGGTGTCAAGCGCGGGGTCTACTCCAACGAAGCCGCCCAGGGGACTGGCCCCCACGCCTCCTCCGCCGCGGCGGTGAGCCACCCGGCCAAGCAGGGCCTGGTGCAGGCGTTCTCCGTCTACATCGACACCCTGTTCGTCTGCTCCGCCACCGGCTTCATGCTGCTCATCACCGGCCTGTACAACGTGCAGGGCCCGGACGGTGCCGCCCTCTACACCGGCATCGCCGGCATCGCGGCAGGCCCCGGCTATGTGCAGACCGCCATGGAAAGCATGATGCCAGGCTTTGGCAACTACTTCGTCGCCATCGCCCTGTTCTTCTTCGCCTTCACCACCATCGTGGCCTACTACTACATCGCCGAAACCAACATCGCTTTTGTCAACCGCAAGATTAACCGCCCCTGGCTCACCTTCCTGCTGAAGATTGCGCTGATGGCTGCCACCGTCTACGGCACCGTCAAGACCGCCGATCTGGCCTGGGGCCTGGGTGACATCGGGGTCGGCCTGATGGCCTGGCTCAACATCGGTGCCATCCTGATGCTGCAAAAGCCGGCTTTCGCCTGCCTCAAGGACTACGAGGCACAGCTGGCCAAGGGTCTGGATCCCGTGTTCCACCCGGAAAAGCTCGGCATCAAGAACGCGGACTACTGGATTGAAAACCGCGCCGAAGTAAACCTGATGCGCGAGCAAACCGGCCACCCCTTCGAGGCGGACCCGGATACCGTTGCCAAGTAATCAGACGGCACAATGCAAAATGGCAGCCTAGGCTGCCATTTTCATTTGTGTTGGATGGATGAGGGGTTCAAAGCGCGTTGCGGCGCGGTCCGAATGGCAGGCGCCAGCGAAACAGGCTGTTGAGGGTCGCCCGCCACTGGTTGGGGCGCCCCAGGATCTGCCTCTGCAACCGGGTCTCTTCCTTGAGCATGGCCTCGTCACTGCGAGCCCAGGCCTGGGTGTAGAGCTGCTTGATCCCCGCCAGCGCATCCGGCGACTTGGTGATCAGGGTCCGGGCAAAGGCCCGCGCCTCTTCCAGAGGATCCGCGCACACCCGGCTCACCAGGCCGAGGGACTTGGCTTCGCTGGCTTCCAGCTCGCTCCCGCTCATGGCAAGCTCCATGGCGGTATCCATCCCCATCAGGTTGCGCAGGGTGACGCTGCCGCTCATGTCGGGGATGATGCCCCACTTGATCTCCATCACCGAGAAGCGGCAATCCGGGGTGCTGAAGCGAAAATCGGCGCCGAGCGCTATCTGCAGGCCGCCGCCAAAACAGACCCCCTGGGTCACCGCAATCACGGGCACCGGCAGTTGATGCCAGCCATAGGCCACCCGCTGGGCCAGGTTGGTCGCCTCGTCCGCCTCGCGCTTGAGGATCTCCAGCGCCGCCACCGGCTGCCTCAGCATGGATTTCACATCCAGCCCGGCGCAGAACGCCCGCCCCTCCCCGTGCAGGATCACGGCCCGCAGCCCTTTTTGCCGGGATAGCGCGTTCAGCGTCTCGTCGATGGCGTCGAACATGGCCCGATCCAGTGCGTTGAGCTTGTCCCCCCGGCAGAGCATCACCTCGGCGATCCCCTCCTGAAACACCCATTTGACCCTTGGCTTTTCCATCTCCGTCTTCGTCCTTTGATTCAACTGGTCATACCACAACGTTACCAGAGTGTTATGGGCAGGTACAGGGAGGCCGCCCCAGGCCTGCGACTAAAGTCGGCTGGCCCGGTGGTGGAGCCTTTGTCAGACTGGCCCCATGGTCACGGTGGAGCCTCTCATGTCACTTCTGTTCAATTTTGCCCGTCCACCGTTCGACGGCCTGGACGAGGAGGCACGCCAGCGGCTCGGTCAGCACCTCAGCATCTGCTACTTTCGCGCGGGCCAGACGGTGCAGCACGCCGGGGAGGAGCCCGCCGGGCTCTACCTCATCATCAAGGGGGCCGTGGAAGAGTCTGCCCCCCATCAATCCTTTGGCGACTATGGCGAGGGGGACATGTTCGACGTCCGTGCCCAGTTTGACGGGCACTGCCGCCACCGTTTCGCCGCCCTGGAAGATACCCTCTGCCAGCTCATTCCCCGCCCCGTCTTTCTGGCCCTGTGCGACGAGCACCCCCATATCGCCCGCTACTTCACCGCCACCCTGGCGGAGCGCCAGCGGGAGCAGGAGCGCCGCGGCCAGCTCGGACAGCAGAACCTGGCAGAGTTCATCCTGACCCGCATCGCTCCCGACCATCTGCAGGCGCCGCTGATCGTGGAAAGCAGCCTCTCGCTCCTGGCCGCCACCGAGGCCATGGTGGCCAGGGGCACCGACTGCCTGCTCTATCCCGGAGCAGACGGCAGCCTGAGCCTGGCCACCCGCAAGACCCTGCTCCACGCCCTCACCCTCAAGGGATTGTCGCTCAGTGCGCCGCTGGCGGTGCTGACCCCCACCCCGCTGACGGGTCTGCCACTGGGGAGCTATCTGTTCGATGCCCTGCTGCTGATGACCCGCCACCGCATCAAGCGCCTGGTCATCTGGCAGGGGCAGGAGGTGGCAGGCATCCTGCATTTGACCCAGGTGCTCGGGCTCTTCTCCACCCACTCCCATGTGTTGACCCTGCGCATCGCCCGCGCCGACTCCCCGGCCGCCCTCGAGGCGGTCGCCCGGGAGCAGCAGCAGCTCATTCGCTCCCTGTTTGCCCAGGGGATCCACACCCTGTTCCTGATGAAGCTCATCGCCACCATCAACGAGCAGTTGATCGCCAAGGCCTTTTCCCTGGTGATCCCTGCGGCGCAGCAAGAGCAGGTGTGCCTGCTGATGCTGGGGTCGGAGGGGCGTGGCGAGCAGATCCAGAAAACCGATCAGGACAATGCCCTGATCCTGCCGGATGGCCTGCCGTGGCCCACCCAGTCGGCGGATCTGGCCGCCTTCAGCGCCCTGCTGGCGCGCCTGGGTTATCCCCCTTGCCCGGGCAGGGTGATGGTCAACAACCCGGCCTGGGTGAAGCCGCTTGGCGGCTGGCTGCAAGGGATAGAGCAGGCCTGTGTGCGCGCCAGCGAAGCGGATCTGCTCTGGCTCGCCACCCTGGCCGATGCCCAGGCCATCACGGGAGATCGCGCCCGGCTCGCCCCCGTCGCCCGCCACCTGCGGGCCTGCCTCGCCGACCGGCCGGATCTGCTGGCGGAGATGGCAAGGGCCGCCGTCGCCTTTCACGCCCCCCTCACCCTCTTTGGCAGACTGGAGCAAGCCCCGGAGGGGCTGGATCTCAAGCGGGGCGGCCTCTTCCCCCTTGTCCACGGCGTCCGGGTGCTCTCCCTGGAGGCGGGGATCCTGGAGACCTCGACCACAGGACGCATCGAGGCCCTGGTGGGCCAGGGACGCCTCAGCCGGGACTATGGCACCAATCTGGCGGAGGCCTTCCGGCTGTTCATGCGGCTTCGGCTGCGCAGCCAGTTGCAGGAGGGAGACGGACGGGTGCGGGTGGCAGACCTCGGCCCCGCAGAGCGGGATCTGCTGCGCCATGCCCTGCACCAGGTGAAGAAGTTCCAGCAATGGCTCACCTTGCACTTTCGTCTTAGGCAATAGCGATGTGGATGCACTGGCGCCGCCGCTGGCTTGGCAGGACGTTTCGGGAGGGGGAGTTTGCCCCGCTCTTTGCCGCCCCCCCGGCCGACGAATGGGTGGCCCTCGACTTCGAGACCACCAGCCTGGATCCCGACCGGGCCGAGATCGTCGCCATCGGGGCGGTGCGCATTCGGGGCAACCGGCTGCTGACAGGTGAAGCGCTCTCCCTGCGGGTGTTGCCACCCGACAACCTCACCGCCGAGTCGGTGGTGATCCACGGCCTGCGCCATCAGGATCTGCAACAGGGAATGGCACTGGAGCCCGCGCTGCGCGCGCTGCTGGAGTTCATCGGCCCCCGTGAGCTGGTGGGGTATCACATAGCCTATGACCTGCGCATTCTCAACCTCGCCTGCCAACGGCTGTGGCGGCTCACCCTGCCCCAGCGCGGCATCGAGGTGAGCCGCCTCTATCACGATCACCTCTATCGCCGCTATCCCGATGCCGCCATCGATCTGCACCTGGCCGCGATCTGTCGCCATCTGGCGCTGCCAGCCCTGCCCCCCCACGACGCCCTGAGCGATGCCGTCACCGCCGCCCTTGTCTTTGTACGCCTGCATCAGGGCGGCCCGCTGGCTTATCCCAAAGTCTAATTGTCCACTAATAACATTTGATTCACATTTTGATTACATGGACAGCCGTGCTGTCCGGTAGGGAACCCCTCATCCACCGCTGACACTCAACGTCATGGAGAACTGCAATGGAACAGCAACCGTATCTTCGGATCCAGCAAGATCCCAACTTCCAGGCACTGGTCGCCAAACGCCAGCGTTTTGCCTGGACCCTCTCCATCCTGATGCTGGGGCTCTACCTGGCGTTCATCCTGCTCATCGCCTTTGCACCGGGCTGGCTTGGCACCCCCTTGAGCGAAGGCTCCAGCATCACCCGTGGTATCCCGGTCGGGATTGGTCTCATCGTATCGGCCTTCGTGCTGACCGGTATCTACGTATTTCGTGCCAACGGCGAGTTCGACGAGCTGAACCAGAAGATCCTCAAGGGAGCGCAATCATGAAAGGCAAGTTTCTGCTGCCGCTGGCAGGTCTGATCTCCACCCCCTTGCTGGCGGCCGACGCCATCAGCGGCGAGGTGCAACGCCAACCCCTCAATATCTCGGCCATCGTGATGTTCGTGGTCTTCGTGGCCGCCACCCTGTTCATCACCTACTGGGCCTCCAAGCGCAACCGTTCGGCTTCCGACTACTATGCCGCCGGCGGGCGCATCACCGGCTTCCAGAACGGTCTGGCCATCGCCGGTGACTACATGTCCGCCGCCTCCTTCCTCGGCATCTCCGCCCTGGTCTATACCTCGGGCTACGACGGTCTCATCTACTCCATCGGCTTCCTGGTGGGCTGGCCCATCATCCTGTTCCTGATCGCGGAGCGGCTGCGCAACCTCGGCAAGTACACCTTTGCCGACGTGGCCTCCTACCGCCTCAAGCAGACCTCGGTGCGCAGCCTCTCCGCCAGCGGCTCCCTGGTGGTGGTCGCCCTCTACCTCATCGCCCAGATGGTCGGTGCCGGCAAGCTCATCGAGCTGCTGTTCGGCCTCCAATACCACGTGGCCGTGGTGCTGGTCGGCATCCTGATGGTGCTCTACGTGCTGTTCGGCGGCATGCTGGCCACCACCTGGGTACAGATCATCAAGGCGATGATGCTGCTCTCCGGTGCCTCCTTCATGGCCATCATGGTGATGAAGTCCGTCAACTTCGACGTCGGTACCCTGTTCAGCGAAGCGGTCAAGGTGCATGCCAATGGTGCGGCCATCATGAGCCCGGGCGGCCTGGTCGCCGACCCCATCTCCGCCATCTCCCTTGGGCTGGCCCTGATGTTCGGTACCGCAGGTCTGCCCCACATCCTGATGCGCTTCTTTACCGTGAGCGATGCCAAGGAAGCCCGTAAATCGGTGTTCTATGCCACCGGCTTCATCGGGTACTTCTACATCCTCACCTTCATCATCGGCTTTGGCGCCATCCTGCTGGTCAGCACCAACCCGGACTTCAAGGACGCCACCGGCGCCCTGCTGGGGGGCACCAACATGGCGGCGGTCCATCTGGCCGATGCGGTGGGCGGCAGCCTGTTCCTGGGCTTCATCTCCGCCGTGGCGTTTGCCACCATACTGGCGGTCGTGGCCGGGCTGACCCTGGCGGGGGCCTCCGCGGTCTCTCACGACCTCTATGCCTGCGTCATCAAGGAAGGCAAGGCCAACGAGGCCGACGAGCTGCGCGTCTCCAAGATGACCACCCTGGTACTGGGTGTGGTCGCCATCGGCCTTGGCATCCTGTTCGAGAAGCAGAACATCGCCTTCATGGTGGGCCTGGCGTTCTCCATCGCGGCGAGCTGCAACTTCCCGGTGCTCTTCCTCTCCATGTTCTGGTCGCGCCTGACCACCCGTGGCGCCGTCTATGGCGGCTGGCTCGGTCTCATCAGCGCCGTGACCCTGATGATCCTGGGCCCCACCGTCTGGGTGAAGGTGCTGGGTCATGCCCAGGCCATCTTCCCCTACGAATACCCGGCGCTCTTCTCCATGGGGCTGGCTTTCATCGGGATCTGGTTCTTCTCGGTCACCGACAAGTCCCAGGCAGCCTCCGACGAGCATGCGAAGTTCTTCCCGCAGTTCGTCAGATCCCAGACCGGGCTCGGTGCCTCCGGCGCCTCCGCCCACTAAGTGGCATCCCACGCATCCAAGCCGGCCCAGTGCCGGCTTTTTTCATGACCGCCCCTCGCCTCCCCTCTGCAAGAGAAGCCGGAGCCCGTTGCCGGCCTGGTCGTGAAACCTTCCCCCCCCCCC
>NZ_JAGKRK010000030.1:41813-81237 GCF_017939325.1 Aeromonas sp. MaB10011B
CTGTTTGAGAACATCAGCGTCAAGTTTGGCGGCGGCAACCGCTACGGCCTCATCGGTGCCAACGGCTGTGGCAAGTCCACCTTCATGAAGATCCTCGGCGGCGATCTCGAACCCACCGGCGGCAATGTGAGCCTGGATGTCAACGAGCGCATCGGTAAGCTGCGCCAGGATCAGTTCGCCTACGAAGAGATGCGCGTACTGGACGTGGTCATGATGGGCCACACCGAGCTGTGGGCCGCCATCGCTGAACGCGATGCCATCTACGCCAACCTGGAGGCCACCGACGACGACTACATGAAGGCCGCCGAGCTGGAAGGCCTGGTCGCCGAATATGATGGCTACACCGCCGAATCCCGCGCAGGCGAGCTGCTGCTGGGTGCCGGTATTCCCATCGAGCAGCACAACGGCCCGATGAGCGAAGTGGCCCCGGGCTGGAAACTGCGGGTACTGCTGGCGCAGGCGCTCTTCTCCAACCCCGACATCCTGTTGCTGGACGAACCGACCAACAACCTGGACATCAACACCATTCGCTGGCTGGAGCAGGTGCTCAACGATCGTGAAAGCACCATGATCATCATCTCTCACGACCGTCACTTCCTGAACTCCGTCTGCACCCACATGGCGGATCTGGACTACGGCGAGCTGCGGGTCTACCCGGGCAACTACGACGAGTACATGCTGGCTGCCACCCAGGCCCGCGAGCGCCTGCTGGCCGACAACGCCAAGAAGAAGGCCCAGATCGCCGATCTGCAATCCTTCGTCTCCCGCTTCAGCGCCAACGCCTCCAAGTCCAGCCAGGCTACCTCCCGCCTCAAGCAGATCGACAAGATCAAGATTGAGGAAGTGAAGGTCTCCAGCCGTCAGAACCCCTTCATCCGCTTCGAGCAGGACAAGAAGCTCTACCGCAACATCCTGGAGATCGAGGGCGTCTCCAAGGGTTATGGCGACGGTCCCCTGTTCAAGGGGCTCAACATGATGCTGGAAGTGGGCGAGAAGGTCGCCATCCTGGGTACCAACGGGATCGGTAAGTCCACCCTGATCAAGACGCTGGTCGGTGCCCTGGCACCGGATACCGGCACCATCAAGTGGTCCGAGAACGCCCAGATCGGCTACTACGCCCAGGATCACGCCGAAGATTTCGACACCGATCTCAATGTGTTCGACTGGATGGCACAGTGGAAGCAGGAAAACGAAGACGAACAGGCGGTGCGCTCCGTGCTGGGTCGTCTGCTCTTCTCCCAGGACGACATCAAGAAGCCGGTCAAGGTGCTCTCCGGTGGTGAACAGGGCCGCATGCTGTTCGGCAAGCTGATGATGCAGCGCCCCAACATCCTCATCATGGACGAACCGACCAACCACCTGGACATGGAATCCATCGAATCCTTGAACCTGGCGCTGGAGATGTACAAGGGCACCCTGATCTTCGTCTCCCACGACCGCGAGTTCGTCTCCTCCCTGGCGACCCGCATCCTGGAACTGACCGAAGACGGCATCCGCGACTTCGGCGGCACCTACGAGGATTACCTGCGCACCCAGGGTGTGGTGTAATCCTCCGCTTTCAAGCAAAGCGATCAGAACCGGCGCCTCGTGCGCCGGTTTTTTTATGCCTGCTGGCAACGCCGAGCGGGATGCAAACCAGGACGATGCACGACTTAGCTCATCCCTGCCAGAGCAGGTAGCCGCCCCCCCTTGTACCGCGTACAGATAAAAAAACGGCTCCATTATGGAGCCGTTTTCACACTTGGGGCCGTGAGGCTGACCTACTCGACAGTGGCTTCCACGTCGGTGAAGTATTCGATCTTGGCCGCCTTGCGCAGCTCGTCGATCAGCGACTTGTAGTCGGCCTGTGCCTTGCCCTGACCCAGCTGACCTTGCAGCAGGCTCACCATCTGGGACGGCTCCTTGATGACGTTGACCTTGTCCAGCGCCACCACCACACGATCACCGTTGGCTTCGGTCACCAGCTCGACGCTCGGCTTGCCATCGGTCGGATGGGGCATGCGGAACACCTGGGTCACCAGGTTCTGGTCCATCTCCTGGGCGAAACGGGATACGCCGGTATGGGTATCCACTTTCAGACCCAGCGCGGTCAGGTCGGCCTGAACGTTCTCACCGGCCTTGAGCTTGTCCAGCAGACCCTGGGCCTTGCCACGGGCCACTTCACTGGCCTTGTCGTGCTTGATGGCGGTGATCACCTGCTCTTTCACCTCGGCAAGCGGCTTGGCCGCCTTCGGCTGGTGACCCATGATGTGCAGCACCAGCGCCTTGCCGTCGGCCAGCTCGATCACGTCGGAGTTGGTGTTGTCATCACGCAGCTGTTCGGAGAACGCCACGGAGAGCACCTTGGGATCATTGAGCGGTGCCGGCGCATCGGCCTGGCTGAAATAGCCGGTGGACTGCACCTGGAGGCCCATGGCTTCGGCGGTCAAGTCCAGGGAGTCCGGGTTCTCGAAGCTGCTGTCGGCCATCTTCTGCTGTTCGGCGAAGAACTGCTCCTTGGCCTTCTCAGACTGCAGACGGGCGATGGTATCGCTCATCACGTCCACGAAGGGCTTGGTCTTGGCAGGCTCGACGGCCAGCAGCTTGATGATGTGGAAGCCGAATGGGCTCTTCACCACGGCGGAGAGATCGCCAGCCTTGGCCAGCGCGAACGCGGCTTTCTCGAAGGCAGGATCCATCACCCCTTTCTCGAACCAGTCGAGCTCCCCGCCCTTCTTCGCGGAGAAGGTATCGGAGGAGTCGGCCTTGGCCAGCGCGGCGAAATCGTCACCCGCCTTGGCCTTGGCCAGCACGGCCTCGGCTTTCTGCTCGGCGGCCTTTTCATCCTTGCCAAACGGGATCAGGATGTGCGCCACCTGACGGCGCTCGGGACGCTGGAACAGATCCTGATGCTGGTCGTAGTAATCCTGGGCATCCTGCTCGGTGACCTTGATGTTCTTGCCAAGGTTCGCGGCATCGAGCAGCAGATAGTCGACCTTGACCGTCTCGTCGTTCATGAAGCGAGCACTGTTGGCCTTGTAGAACTGCTCCACCTCGGCATCGCTCACCTCGATCCCGTCCACATAGGCGGAAGCGGCCAGACGGATCAGGCGCAGGTCACGGGTCTGGTTGTAGAGACGATCCAGTTGCTCGGCTTCACCCTTGAGGGCGAACTCCGATCCCAGCACGGCGCCCATCAATTGCTGGCGCACCATGTCCTGGCGCAGGGAGTCGCGGAACATCTCGGGGGTCATGCCGGCACGGCGAATGAGCTGCAGGTAGCGGTCATTGCTGAACTTGCCGTTCTCGGCAAACTCGGGCATGGCGACGATGGCCTGCTTGATTTGCTCATCGCTGACGCGCAGACCCAGGGAGCGAGCCTTGTCATCGATCAGCGCCTGATCGATCAGACGGTCCAGCACGCCACGGCGGAACTGTTTCATGTAATCGGGATTGGCGGCCAGCTGGTTGAAGGCCTCACCCATTTGGGATTCCATGCGGGCCCGCTCATTGCGGTAGGCATTCTCCAGTGCGGGGGCACTGATGTCATTGCCGTTGACGGTGGCGGGGGCGGTACGTGCCGGGCCATTGAGGTAGCTGCCTACGCCGGCCAAGGCAAAGGAGAGGATGATCAGGCCCAAGATAACCTTGGCTACCTTGCCCTGCGCCCCTTCGCGTAGTTTATCCAACATCATGTTTGTACTTATGCTCCCGAACTCGATGGGCGTAAATAATGAAAAGGCGCACCGATTGCGATGCGCCTTGGTCAAGCAGTATGAGGGAGAGCCCTCTCACTTGTCTGGTCAGAGACCAAGGACGGTGCCGATAGATATCAGCGACCGGCTTAGTTGACCGCGTCTTTCAGGGCCTTGCCGGCTTTGAAGGCAGGAACTTTACCGGCAGCGATTTCGATGGTCGCACCAGTTTGCGGGTTGCGGCCGGAACGGGCTGCACGCTCGCGAACGGCGAAAGTACCGAAACCAACCAGAGCAACCTGGTCACCCTCTTTCAGGGCTTCGCCCACGGCATCGATGAAGGCATCCAGCGCACGACCAGCGGCAGCTTTGGAGATATCAGCACCGTCTGCAATCTTGTCAATCAGTTGAGATTTATTCACTCTTATATTCCCCTTTTATCGAACATCGCTGCGGCGCTGATTTCCCTGGCCACAACAAGTGGAGGTTTTATAACAAGCCTCCTGATCAGTTGCAAGTGACAATCTGGCGCAAACCCGCGCCACATCACGCATTGCGACTCATCATGAGTACCCGATCGGTGGTCAAGGCTACTTCCGTTGTCCGGTGCATGCAAGCCTTAACCACCCCCCGAATGCGCCAAATTTGCGGCGCATCAACATTTACACGACAGAAACGCGTTCGAAACCTTGCGGATTGTCCTGCAACGCCAGTGCAAGCACCTCATCAATCCAGCGAACCGGATAGATTTCAAGATCTTGTTTGACGTTGGCCGGGATCTCCTCGAGGTCACGTTCGTTCTCTTTCGGGATCAGCACACGCTTGATGCCACCACGGTGGGCCGCCAGCAGTTTCTCCTTGAGACCACCGATGGGCAACACCTCGCCACGCAGGGTGATTTCACCCGTCATGGCCACGTCGGCACGCACCGGGTTGCCGGTGAGGCTGGAGACCAGGGCGGTACACATGGCGATACCGGCGCTCGGGCCGTCTTTCGGGGTCGCCCCTTCCGGCACGTGCACGTGGATGTCGCGCTTCTCGTAGAAGTCGCCGTTGATACGCAGCTTCTCGGCACGGGCTCGCACCACTGTCATGGCCGCCTGGATGGACTCCTGCATCACGTCACCGAGGGAACCGGTGTAAGTGAGCTTGCCCTTGCCCGGCATGTTGGTGGTCTCGATGGTGAGCAGATCGCCCCCCACTTCGGTCCAAGCCAGCCCGCACACCTGACCAATCTGGTTCTGGTCGGTGGCCTTGCCATAGTCAAAGCGCTGTACCCCCAGGAACTCCTTGAGGTTCTCCTGGTTGACCTGAACATGCTTGATGCTCTTGTCCAGCAGGATGCGTTTGACTGCCTTGCGACAGATTTTGGAGATTTCACGCTCCAGGCTGCGCACACCCGCCTCGCGGGTGTAGTAGCGAATCACCCCGATCAGCGCCGAATCCTCGATGGTGATCTCGGAAGGCTTCAGGCCGTTGCGCTGGATCTGCTTGGCCACCAGGTGCTGCTTGGCAATGTTGAGCTTCTCGTCCTCGGTGTAACCGGACAGACGGATCACTTCCATCCGGTCCAGCAGCGGACCCGGTATGTTCATGGAGTTGGAGGTGGCCACGAACATCACGTCCGACAGGTCATAATCCACTTCCAGATAGTGATCGTTGAAGCTGCTGTTCTGCTCGGGATCCAGCACCTCCAGCAGGGCGGAAGCGGGATCGCCACGCATGTCCGAGCTCATCTTGTCGATTTCGTCGAGCAGGAACAGCGGGTTCTTCACGCCGACTTTCGCCATCTTCTGGATGAGCTTGCCGGGCATGGAGCCGATGTAGGTACGGCGGTGACCACGGATCTCCGCCTCGTCACGCACCCCACCCAGGGCCATGCGCACATACTTGCGGCCGGTGGCCTTGGCGATGGACTGGCCCAGGGAAGTCTTGCCCACCCCGGGAGGCCCGACCAGGCAGAGGATGGGGCCCTTAAGCTTGTTCACACGCGCCTGCACTGCCAGGTATTCGAGGATGCGATCCTTGACCTTGTCCAGGCCATAGTGATCCGCATCCAGCACCTCCTGGGCCTTGCCTAGGTCTTTCTTGACCTTGGAGCGGGCCTTCCAGGGCACCTGCACCATCCAGTCCACATAGCTGCGCACCACGGTGGCTTCCGCCGACATGGGGGACATCATCTTGAGCTTGGCGAGCTCGGCCTGGGCCTTCTCGCGGGCATCCTCCGGCATCCCGGCCTCTTCAATCTTGCGATTGAGGGCTTCGAATTCATCCGGGCTGTCTTCCAGCTCACCCAGCTCTTTCTGGATGGCCTTCATCTGCTCGTTGAGGTAATACTCCCGCTGGCTCTTCTCCATCTGCTTCTTGACCCGAGAGCGGATGCGTTTCTCGACCTGCAACAGGTCGATCTCCGACTCCATCATGGCCATCAGAAACTCGATGCGCTCGGACACGGAGGCGATTTCCAGCACCTTCTGCTTGTCTTCGAGCTTGAGCGGCATGTGGGCAGCCATGGTATCGGCCAGGCGCGCCGCATCGTCAATCGCCGAAATCGAGGTGAGTACCTCGGGCGGGATCTTCTTGTTGAGCTTGATGTAACCTTCGAACTGGCCGATGGCAGAGCGCACCAGCACGTCCTGATCCTTCTCCTCGATGGGGGCGGACGCGATGTACTGGGCCTCCCCGACAAAGAAGTCGCGATCGTCGATCATCCGCTCAAGGCGGGCACGCTGGCCCCCCTCCACCAGCACCTTGACGGTGCCGTCCGGCAGCTTGAGCATCTGCAGAATATTGGCCACTGTCCCGACGGAGAAAATTTCCTCCACCGTCGGTTCGTCAGTCGACGCATCCTTCTGGGCCACCAGCAGGACTTTCTTGTCCTGCTCCATGGCCGCTTCCAGACAGCGAATGGATTTTTCCCGCCCCACAAAGAGTGGAATGACCATGTGGGGATAGACCACCACGTCACGAAGAGGCAGGACGGGAATCTCGATGCGTTCTGAACGCTCTAGGTTCATATATGTCCTCTCGGCTTGTTATACCGTTGGCAAAGGCTTGGCTGAGTATATGGGGGCGCAAAGATGAGATTCAATCGCCTTGGCCGTAAAAAGCATGAAAGGGGCAAAAAGCCCCTTTATGTGATTAAAAATCAGACAGTTACTCTGAGGCTGCGGCCTGAGTCTCGGGATTGTCGTAGATCATCAGGGGCGCGGAGTCTCCCTTGATCACCGTCTCGTCGATCACCACCTTGCTGACCCCTTTCAGGGAGGGCAGGTCATACATGGTGTCGAGCAGTACGGCCTCGACAATGGAACGCAGACCCCGGGCACCGGTTTTGCGCTCCATGGCCTTGCGGGCAATGGCATTGAGCGCGTCGTCACGAAACTCCAGCTCCACCTCTTCCAGGGCGAACAGCGCGGCATACTGCTTGGTCAGCGCGTTTTTCGGCTCTTTCAGGATCTGGATGAGGGCAGCCTCGTCAAGCTCGGTCAGGGTCGCGACCACCGGCAGACGGCCGATGAACTCGGGGATGAGACCGTACTTGATGAGATCTTCCGGCTCCACCTTGGCAAAGTTCTCGCTCAGGGTTGCCTTGGCATTCTTGGATTTCACCTCGGCGCCAAAACCGATGCCGGTGCCCTTGACGGAGCGCTGCTCGATCACCTTGTCCAGCCCCGCGAAAGCACCACCACAGATGAAGAGGATCTTGGAGGTGTCGACCTGCAAAAACTCCTGCTGCGGGTGCTTGCGACCGCCCTGGGGCGGCACGGAGGCGATGGTGCCTTCGATCAGTTTCAGCAGTGCCTGCTGCACCCCTTCCCCGGAGACGTCGCGGGTGATGGAGGGGTTGTCCGACTTGCGGGAGATCTTGTCGATCTCGTCGATGTAGACGATACCGCGCTGGGCCTTCTCCACGTCGTAGTCGCACTTTTGCAGCAACTTCTGGATGATGTTCTCCACGTCCTCGCCCACGTAACCGGCTTCGGTCAGGGTGGTGGCATCGGCCATGGTGAAGGGCACATCCAGCAGACGAGCCAGGGTCTCGGCCAGCAGAGTCTTGCCGCTGCCGGTGGGGCCAATCAGCAGGATGTTGGATTTGCCCAGCTCCACGCCACCGGACTCGCTGCCGCTGCGAAGACGCTTGTAGTGGTTGTAGACAGCCACTGCCAGCACCTTCTTGGCGTACTCCTGACCGATCACGTAGTCGTCCAGATGGGCGCGGATTTCATGAGGGGTCGGCAGCTCGCTACCATCGCGCTTGGGAGAGATCTCGCGGATCTCTTCGCGGATGATGTCGTTGCACAGCTCGACACACTCATCACATACGTAGACGGAAGGGCCAGCGATCAGCTTGCGCACTTCATGCTGGCTTTTGCCGCAGAAAGAGCAATACAGCAGCTTGTCGCCCTCACCCTTGCGTTTCTCTGTCATTCAGCGACCTCGTTTTATCAATAGAGGATGGATCGTCCTGTTGAGTTTACAACAGGACGGGGTACCCTGCTCAGCCGCGCTGGCTCAGGATGCCGTCAACCAGACCATAGGCAACGGCCTGTTCGGCGGACATGAAGTTGTCACGGTCGGTGTCGCGCTCGATGGTGGCCATGTCCTGACCGGTATGGAACGCCAGACGATCGTTCAGGGTATTCTTGATTTTCAGGATCTCCTGGGCATGGATCTGGATGTCAGAAGCCTGGCCCTGGAAGCCGCCCAGCGGCTGGTGGATCATCACTCGGGCATTGGGCAGGCAGAAACGCTTGCCTTTGGCGCCACCGGCCAGCAGGAAGGCCCCCATGGAGCAGGCCTGCCCCATGCAGACGGTGCTCACGTCCGGCTTGATGAACTGCATGGTGTCATAAATGGACATACCCGCAGTGACGGCGCCACCCGGCGAGTTGATGTAGATGCTGATGTCCTGATCCGGGTTCTCGGACTCCAGGAACAGCAGTTGGGCCACCACCAGGTTCGCCATGTGATCCTCGACCTGACCGGTCAGGAAGATCACCCGCTCTTTCAGCAGACGGGAATAGATGTCGTAGGAACGCTCCCCTTTCGCGGTTTGCTCTACCACCATCGGGATGAGCGCATTGCGTGGGGATTCAGTCACATCGTTATAGTTCTTGTACATAAGGCATTGTCCCTAAAATAAAATGGCCCGAGTGGAGATCACACGAGCCATTATACTTAACAGTTTTGACCTTAAGTCAAATATTCTTAGGCAGCGGCACCGGACTTGTTGATCACTTCGTCGAAGGCAACTTCTTTCTCGGTGACTTGCGCCTTGGACAGGATCAGATCGATGGCTTGATCTTCAATGGCCAGGTTGCGCACGCCGTTCAGCATCTGCTCGTTCTGCTGATAGTACTCGATCACTTCTTTCGGATCTTCGTAGGCAGTGGCCATGGACTCGATGATGCTGGTCACACGGGCGTCGTCAGCCTTGATCTCGTTGGTGCGGATGACGTCACCCAGCAGCAGACCAACGCGGACACGGCGCTCGGCCTGGGCCTGGAACAGCTCGGCCGGCAGCTCGGGGGCGTTGCCGCCCTGGAAGCCACCGAAGCGCTGCAGAGCCTGCTGACGCAGGGTGTCGATTTCCTGGGCAACAGCAGCCTTCGGCAGATCGATCTGGTTGGCTTCAACCAGGCCGTTCAGTACCTGCTCTTTCACGCTGTTTTTCAGGGCCTGGGCCAGTTCGCGCTCCATGTTCTTGCGCACTTCAGCCTTCAGCTCTTCAACGCTGCCGCTCTCGATGCCGAAACGCTTGACGAACTCTTCGGTCAGCTCGGGCAGCACTTGCTCTTCAACCTTGTGCAGCTTGGAGGCAAACTTGGCAGCCTTGCCCTTCAGGGCTTCGGCGTGGTAGTCAGCCGGGAAAGTCACCTCGATGGTGAACTCGTCGCCCGCTTTCTTGCCCAGGATGGCGTCTTCGAAGCCCGGGATCATACGGCCAGCGCCCAGTTCCAGGGTGAAGCCTTCAGCCTTGCCACCGTCGAACTCTTCACCGTCGATGGAACCGACGAAGTCCATGGTCACACGCATGCCGTTGGCGGCAGCCACAGCGGCTTCAGTCCAGGTGGCGTGCTGCTTGCGCAGGGTGTCGATCATGTTTTCCAGGTCGCTATCCTTAACGGTGGCAACCGGCTTCTCGACCTTGATGCTCTCCAGACCGGCAACTTCGAACTCCGGATACACTTCGAAAGTGGCGGTGAACTCGAAATCCTGACCTTCTTTGATCTCTTTCGGATCCATGGTCGGGGCGCCAGCCGGGCTCAGTTTGTTCTCGATGATGGCCTTGATGAAGTTGTTCTGCATCATTTCATCGGCAACGCGGGCGTGAGCCATGGCACCGAACATCTTCTTGATGATGGCAACCGGAGCCTTGCCAGGACGGAAACCGTCGATGCGACGGGTTTTGGCCAGGCCATTCAATTCTTTGCGCACGGCGGCGTCAACGGTAGCGGCCGGTACAGTGATGGTAAGACGGCGTTCCAGACCCTGGGTTGTCTCTACAGAAACTTGCATTCTTTTACCTCGTTCAACTCAGCACTGCGTGCTGACCCTTTATTGCCCCCGGGCAAGCCCGGAGTCTTCCTGTTTATAAAGACAACGACTGTCTTTGTGATGAGAAAATATGACGCGACATTATAGCGGCGTGCAGTGGTCGCGTCGAGCCGCACATCCCCCATCCGGGGCACAGACAGCACAATTTGCGCAAGACTTTCTCCTATATGGGGAAGCCTTGCACCGAGTTCAAGCATTCCATCCGCAATAATTTGCACTGGCTCACTCTTTTTCACGGCGAACGGGCCATTTTGATCGCCATCCGCCGCCAATCAGGCACAAAAATGGCGTGCTGCGACCCAAATTGTCCACCTTCTCGCCTGCGCCATTGCGTCCCCCGGCAGGGCTCGCTATGGTGACAACCAATTTACGTGCTGCTGGAGTCACCCACATGTCCTTTTTCCGCTTCTTGTTCAATCTGCTCTGGTTCGTGCTGGGAGGCGTCTTCATGGGGCTGGCCTGGTGGCTGGCGGGGCTGCTCTGCTTCATCTCCCTCATCGGGATCCCCTGGGGACGCGCCTGCTTCGTCATCGGCACTTTCACCTTCTTCCCGTTTGGCAAGCAGGCGGTGAGCCGCAAGAGCATGACGGGCCAGAGCGACATCGGCACCGGTGCCCTGGGGCTGATTGGCAACATTCTCTGGTTTGTGCTCATCGGGGTCTGGCTGGCCATCGGCCACATCGCCTCGGCGCTGGCCTGTTTCGTCACCATCGTCGGCATCCCGTTCGGCATCCAGCACCTCAAGCTGGCCCTCATCAGCCTTGCCCCCATCGGCCAGATGATAGTGACCAACCACGAGGCCGAATCGGGCCGCTACATCCGCTGACAGCCCATCTCAGACTATCCTTGCGGGTGGAAAAAAGGGCAGACTAGGGTCTGCCCTTTTTCATTGCCCCATTCGAGGTCTTTCATGCTGCCCAGCCATTTTTTTGCCAACCTCGCCCGTATGCGCCTCATCTACCGCTGGCCCCTGATGCGCAACATCCAGCCCGAAAACATCGCCGAGCACAGCTTGCAGGTTGCCATGGTGGCCCACGCCCTCGGCCTTATCAGCAATCGCCTGTTCGGCGCTCAGGTGGATGCAGACCGGGCCGCCGTCATGGCTCTCTACCACGACAGCAGCGAGGTGCTGACCGGGGATCTGCCCACCCCGGTCAAGTACTTCAATCCCGAAATCGCCCGTGAATACAAGAAGATTGAGCTTGCCGCCGAGCAGCGCCTGCTGGGCATGTTGCCGCCTGAGCTGGTCGAGGACTTTCGCCCCCTGCTCGACTCCGGCGCCCAGGACGAGGCCCTCACCAGCCTGGTGAAGGATGCAGACACCCTCTGTGCCTACACCAAGTGTCAGGAGGAGCTGAGCGTCGGCAACCGGGAGTTCGAGCCCGCGCGAAAGCGCCTCGAGCAGATGCTGGACGCCAGGATGAACCCCGCCATGCGCTACTTCATCGATGTCTTCGTGGGGAGTTTTTCACTGCCTCTCGATGAGTTGAATGCCCATTGATGCCATCAACACGGCACCGGGCATCATCTCCTCCTGCGTATTGCCCCGATAACCGCCACGTCGGGGGTTTCCCCACAAAAGAGTGACAATAAAAAGGGCCCCGCAGGGCCCTTTATCACATCCATGGGCATCAATGCCCCAGTTCCCGGGACGGCACCAGGCCGCTCGCCCGCCAGGCAGGATAGAGGGTCGCCACCAGGCTCATCAGGATGGCGGCGCCGGTCACGATGAGCAAGTCCTGCATGTGCAGCTCGGTCGGCAGGAAGTCGATGAAGTAGATGTCGGGATTCAGGAAACGGTGCCCGATAACCCCTTCGATGGCGCTCAGGATCTGGGTCAGCTTGCTGGAGAGCAGACCGCCAAGCAGGGCGCCGAGCAAGGCTCCCGCCACCCCGTTCACCATCCCCTGGATGACGAAGGTAAGCCGGATCTGGCCCGGGCTCGCCCCCATGGTCTTCAAGATGGCAATCTCGCTGCGCTTCTCATTCACCGCCATCACCAGAGTAGAGACGATGTTGAAGCAGGCCACCGCCACCACCATCAGCATCACCACGTACATCACGGTGCGCACCATCTGGATGTCCTGATAGAGATAACCCTGACGGCTCATCCAGCTACTGATATAGACGTAGTGCGGGAATTTCTGGGCCGCCGCCACCGTGATGGACTGGGCCTTGAGCACTTCGTTCACCTTGAGGCTGAACCCCTCCACCGCGCTGCCCATGCCGGTGATGGCCTGGGCGTCCGCCAGGTGCATGAAGCCGAGCAGGCCGTCGAGCTGGCCGCCGATCTCGAGCAGCCCCACCACGGTGAGCGCCTCCCGTTTCGGGTTCTTGATGCCGGCGGCATCACCCGCCTGGGGCAGCAGCAGGGTGACGGTGTCCCCTGTCTTGACCCCCAGCTTGTCGGCGATGATCTTGCCGAGGATGACCCCGTGTTCACCCGCCTGCAGCTCGCGAAGGCCCCGACCCGTCATGAAGTTGCCCGCATCGGAGAGATTGGCTTCCAGCTCCGGCAGCACCGCACGCAGCTGGACCCCCTTGAGGGCGGAGCCGTGCTCCAGCAGGCCGTCCAGGCGAATGACGGGGGCAGCCGCCTCCACCCCGGGCTGAGCCAGCAGGTAGTCCCTGAGCCGCGGCCAGTCAGGCAGTGGCGCCTCCATGCCGATGAGCTCGCCGTGGGGGACCACGGAGAGCACCCGGTTCTTGAGCTCCCGCTCGAACCCGTTCATGGCGGAGAGGCCAAGAATGAGGGCCATCACCCCGAGGGCGATGCCGATGAGGGAGGAGGCCGAAATGAAGGCGATGAAGCCGTTGCGACGGCGGGAGCGGCTGTAACGCAGGCCCAGGAACAGGGGCAGCGGCTTGAACATCAGGCGACCTCCGCCATGATGCCGCTCACCAGGGTGACCCGGCGGTGGAGCTTGGCCGCCAGGCTCAAGTCATGGGTCACCACCACGAACGCGGTGCCAAGCTCGCGATTGAGCTCGCACAAGAGCTCATAGACGGCGGTGGCGCTGGCGTGATCCAGGTTGCCGGTGGGCTCATCCGCCAGCACCAGGCTGGGTTCGTTGACCAGGGCTCGGGCGATGGCCACCCGCTGGCGCTCGCCACCGGAGAGCTCGGACGGTCTGTGGTTGAGACGGTGGGAGAGCCCCACCCGCCCCAGCATCTTGCTCGCCTTCTCGGTGGCGCTGGCCACCGACTCACCGGCGATCAGCAGCGGCATGGCCGCATTTTCCAGTGCGCTGAATTCCGAGAGCAGGTGGTGGAACTGGTAAACGAAACCCAGCTCCTGGTTGCGAAACCTCGCCTGGGTGCGGCTGTCCCAGCCATGGATGTCCTGCCCCTTGAACAGCACGGCGCCGCTGGAGGGGTTGTCCAGCGCCCCCATCAGGTGCAGCAGGGTGGTCTTGCCGGAGCCCGAGCTCCCCACCACCGCCAGCATCTCCCCGGGGGCAACGTCCAGCTCGATCCCCTTGAGTACCTGGGTCTCCAGATTGCCCTCTTTGTAGACATGATTGAGGGCCTGGCAGCGCAGCAGCGGCTCGCAGGAGACGGATTGATTCATAACGGGGGCTCCACTTGCACCAGTAACAACAGAAGATGAATTATTCATAACGCAGCGCCTCCGCCGGTTTGACCCGGGCCGCGCGGGAGGCCGGGTAGAGGGTGGCACTGAAGCTGAGCAGCACGGCGCCCAGCAAAATGGTCATGACCTGGGCCGGCTCGACGATGACCGGTAGACCGCTGCCCCCCGCCGCCATATAGAGGTTGAGCCCAAGGGCATTAAGCAGAGGATTGAGGCCGAAGCAGAGCGCCAGCCCCGCCAGCCCCCCGAACAGGGCGCCGATGACGCCGCTCGACGCCCCCAGCACCATGAAGATCTTGACGATGCCGGATTCGCTCATGCCCATGGTACGCAGGATGGCCACCTCCCCTTCCTTGTCGGTGACCACCATCACCAGGGCGGAGAGGATGTTGAAGGTGGCGACCGCGATGATCAGCACCAGCATCAGCCCCATCATCCGTTTTTCCATGGCCACCGCCTGGAACAGCTCGCCGCGCTCGCGGCGCCAGTCCTGCCACTCCAGCCCGTCCGGCAACGCGGTCTTCACCACCTCGTCGGCGGCGAAGGGATCGTCCAGCCAGAGGCGGATGCCGCCCACCTTGTCTGCGGGCAGGCGCAGCATGCGCTGGGCATCCCCCAGGGCAATCAGGGCCACCTGGCTGTCCACGTCGGCGCCGACCCCGAAGATGCCGGAGACGGTGAAAAGACGCTGGGCCGGCACCCGGCCAAAGGGGGTGAAGCGGGTACCTTCGGTCAGGATGAGACGCACCTGGTCGCCGATGGAGACCTTGAGGCGGCTGGCCACCCCCTGCCCCAGCACGATGTGGTATTCACCGGCCTGCAGGCTGTCAAGGCGCCCACCCAGCATCTGGGCGTGCAGGATGTCATCCTTGGGCCAGCGGGCGGGATCAATCCCCTGCACGCTCACACCGGTGAGCTGACCCGGGCTTTGCAGCATGCCTTCGCTGTCGAGCATGGGGGCCGTGGCCACCACGTGGGGCAGGCGGGCCAGATCGGGCAGACCTTCGGGCTCGGCCTCGATGCGTCCAGCCTGATTGGTCACCACCACATGGGGGATCACTCCGAGGATGCGCCCCTTGAGCTGTCCTTCGAACCCGTTCATCACCGAGATCACCACCATCAGGGCGGCGACCCCGATGGCGATGCCAAAGGTGGAGAACAGGGAGATAAAGGAGACGAAGCGGTTACTGCGTCGCGAGCCTGCATAACGCAGGCCGATGGCCAGCGACAGTGGCTGAAAAAGTCCGGTCTTCAAGGATATCTACGTTGCCAACGAAATAAGATACCGGATAATAAAGGGAAACCGTCTATGACAACAAGGGATAGCCTCCATGCAGGAACAGTTCTTCAGCGTCACCCATGCCACGCCGGTCAATGTGATCCCCATGCCGGCCGACTTTCGTCTGCCGACGCTGGAGGCCCTGGAGGCCGAGTTGCCCGAGCCGTTTCGCATCGCCTCCGCCATCACCTCCATCGATCTGGTGAGCAGCCGGTTGCTGCGCAGCCAGAACGAGTCCATGCACGATCTGGTGGAGATCATCAATCAGCAGTCCCGCAAGATCGACATGATCATGGGCTATGTGCTGGCGGCCCAGGATCACCCCGAGCACCGCTTCCACACCCTGCGCTTTGGCGCCGGGCAGCTCACCTACCTGCACCCCCACCAGGGGCACGGGGAGGCCCCCGCCCTGCACCAGATCGTGCGGCTCAAGATCTTCCTGCGGGAAGAGGCCTCCGCCGTCTACTGCTACGGCGAGGTCGTGCAGCGGGACGCCGGAGAGCATGGCACCCACGTGGTGCTCGACTACGTGCGCATCCGCGAGGATGACCGGGAGCTGCTGGTGCGCGCCAGCCTGCATGTGCAGTCGAAACAGCTCAAGCTGCGTGCCCAGGAACGTCAGCGCTAACCCAGGTCCATGTCAAAAGAACGCCAACAGTAAAAGACTCCGATGATGCCAATGACCCTCCCCGCCTTGCCCGCCAAAGCGGGCCAGAAGACAACGTTCGGCCAGCTGGTCGGCAGCAGCCTGGCTCTGGTTGCCGCCCGCCTCACCCGGGAAGCCCGAAGACCCGTCCTGCTGGTCACCGCCGATACCCCGAGCGCCCTGCGCCTTGAACAGGAACTGGGGTTCCTGCTGGCGGATCAGGATTGCCCGGTGCTGCTGTTCCCGGACTGGGAGACCCTGCCCTACGACAGCTTCTCTCCCCACCAGGACATCATCTCCCAGCGCCTCGAGACTCTCTACCAGTTGCCGCAGATGCGCCACGGCGTGCTCATCGTGCCCATCTCCACCCTGATGCTGCGCACGGCGCCCCAGGCTTACCTCGACAAATACAGCCTGATGGTCACAAGCGGCCAGCGCCTCAACCTGCAGCAGCTGCGCGGGCGTCTGGCGGAGGCGGGCTACGTGGCGGTGGAACAGGTGCTGGAGCACGGCGAATTCGCCGCCCGCGGCTCCCTGCTGGATCTCTTCCCCATGGGGAGCAGCCGCCCCTATCGCATTGATTTTTTTGACGACGAGGTGGACTCCATCCGCCCGTTCGACCCCGAGACCCAGCGCTCCAGCGAGCCGGTGAAGTCGGTGAGCCTCCTGCCCGCACGGGAATTTCCCACCGACGAGGGGGCCATCGAGCTGTTTCGTGGCCAGTATCGCGAACAGTTCGAGATCTCCCGCGCCGAGGGCTCCGTCTATCAGGAGGTGAGCAAGGGGCGCTGGCCCGCCGGCATTGAATACTACCTGCCGCTCTTCTTCCAGCAGACCGCCAGCCTGTTTGATTACCTGCCCGAAAACACCCTGCTGCTCACCGTGGGGGAGATCTACCCCGCGGCCCAGCGCTTCTGGAACGACATCGGCCAGCGCTATGAAGACAGACGCTGGGACAACACCCGTCCCCTGCTGCCGCCCCAGCAGATCTATCTGCCGGTGGAGCAGCTCTTCGCCGCCCTCGGGGACTATGGCGCCGTGCGTCTGCAGGAGGCGACCGTTGACGGCGGAGCGGGTCAGCACGATCTGCCCCTCGCCCCCCTGCCGGATCTGCAGCTCGACCACAGCAAGGAGCAACCCCTGCTGGCCCTTGACGGCTTCCTGCAAGGCTTTGCCGGGCGCACCCTGTTTGCGGTGGAGTCCGAGGGGCGGCGCGAGGGGCTCGGGGATCTGCTCGCACGGATCAACCTGCAACCCCGGGAGTTTGCTTCCCTCGACGCCTTCCTGGTGAGCGATGCGCGCCACGGGTTGCTGGTCTGTCCCCTGGAGCGGGGCTTCCTGCTGCAAGAGCCCGGCCAGACGCCCCTTGCCCTCATCACCGAAGCCGAGCTGCTCGGCGGCAAGATCCGCAGCAAGCGCCAGCGGGACAAGAACAAGAACCTGAGCTCGGATGCGGTGATCCGAAACCTGGGCGAGCTGACCCAGGGCCAGCCGGTGGTGCACCTGGATCACGGGGTCGGTCGCTACCTGGGGCTCGAGACCATAGACGCAGGCGGCCTGCCCACCGAGTTTCTGACCCTGGAATACGCCGGCGGCGACAAGCTGTTCGTGCCGGTCACCAGTTTGCACCTGATCAGCCGCTACACCGGCTCCGACAACCCGCCCAGCCACAAGCTCGGCGGCGAGGCCTGGGTCAAGGCGCGGCGCAAGGCGGCGGAGAAGGTGCGGGACGTGGCGGCCGAGCTGCTGGATGTCTATGCCATGCGGGCAGCCCGTCACGGCTTTGCCTTCAAGCACGACCGCGAAGCCTACCGCCAGTTTGCCGCGAGCTTCCCGTTCGAGGAGACCGAGGATCAGCTCAATGCCATCAACGCTGTGCTCGGCGACATGTGCCAGGCCAAGAGCATGGACCGCCTGGTGTGCGGCGACGTGGGCTTTGGCAAGACCGAAGTGGCGATGCGGGCGGCCTTTGTGGCCGTGCACGGCGGCAAGCAGGTGGCCGTGCTGGTGCCCACCACCCTCCTGGCCCAGCAGCACTACGACAACTTCCGCGACCGCTTCGCCAACTGGCCGGTGCGGGTGGAGGTACTGAGCCGCTTCCGCTCCGCCAAGGAGCAGAGCGCGGTGATGAAGGAGATGGCCGAGGGCAAGGTGGACATCATCATCGGCACCCACAAGCTGCTCAGCGCCGAGCTCACCTTCAAGGATCTGGGCCTGCTCATCGTCGACGAGGAGCATCGCTTCGGGGTGCGCCAGAAGGAGAAGATCAAGGCGCTGCGCGCCGACGTGGATATCCTCACCCTCACCGCCACCCCCATTCCCCGCACCCTCAACATGGCCATGTCCGGCATGCGAGATCTCTCCATCATCGCCACCCCGCCCGCCAAGCGGCTCGCCATCAAGACCTTCGTGCGCCAGCACGAACCTGCGGTGGTGCGCGAGGCGGTACTGCGGGAATTGAAGCGCGGCGGCCAGGTCTACTACCTGCACAACGACGTGGAGAGCATCGAGAAGTGCGCCGCCGATCTTGCCGAGCTGGTGCCGGAGGCGCGCATCGGCATCGCCCACGGCCAGATGCGCGAGCGGGAGCTCGAGCGGGTGATGTCGGACTTCTACCACCAGCGCTTCAACCTGCTGGTGTGCACCACCATCATCGAGACCGGCATCGACGTGCCGAGCGCCAACACCATCATCATGGACCGGGCGGATCACCTTGGCCTGGCCCAGCTGCACCAGCTGCGGGGCCGGGTCGGTCGCTCCCACCACCAGGCCTATGCCTACCTGCTCACCCCCCATCCCAAGCTGATGACCAAGGATGCGGCCAAGCGGCTGGAGGCCATCGCATCCCTCGAAGATCTCGGCGCCGGCTTTGCGCTCGCCACCCACGATCTGGAGATCCGGGGCGCGGGCGAGCTGCTCGGCGACGATCAGAGCGGCCAAATTGAATCGGTGGGCTTCACCCTCTACATGGAGATGCTGGAGCAGGCGGTGGAGGCGCTCAAACATGGCAAGGAGCCGTCGCTGGAGCAGCTCATGAGCCAGCATACCGAGGTGGAACTGCGCCTGCCCGCCTTGCTCCCGGACGACTACATCCCGGACGTCAACATGCGGCTCTCCATGTACAAGCGCATCGCCAGTGCCGCCGATGAGCAGGAGCTGCGGGAGCTCAAAGTGGAGCTCATCGATCGCTTCGGTCTCTTGCCGGAGCCGACCAAGACGCTGATGGAGCTGGCCGCCTTCCGCCAGCGCGCCACGGCGCTGGGGATTCGCCGGGTGGAGATGAGCGAGCGCGGCGGCTATCTGGACTTTACCCAGGAAACCCGCGTCAACCCGGCCTATCTGGTCAAGCTGCTCTCGGAACAGCCGCGCATCTACAAGATGGACGGACCGACCCGGCTGCGCTTCCAGGTGCCGACCCAGGACAGGGCCATGCGCCTCAAACTGGTGGACGGCCTGCTGGCGGATCTCGCCCGCCATGCCACCCCCTGAGGGTAAGCATGACGTCAGCAGGGCGCGACCTGCCGCCCATAACAACGGGAGCCCCAGGGCTCCCGTTTCGTTGCTGGCAAGGGGCGGCATCTCGCCCCCGGCCCCCCTTCTTGTCCCCGACGCCTCGGTTCGCCCTCCTGGCAGCACCGTTTTACCGCCGAATCCATCCACTGATACGATGCATTGGGTCATAACCCATCTGAAAAACAGATGGATGTGGGGAGGATTGTGGGCAAAAAACGGGTTCAACGCGCCTCGATAGCCCCGCAGATGGCCCGTGCCGTATTTATCCCGCCCACGTATCCAGACCCGGTATTCCGGCAAGGGGGCCACCAGCCATTGCACCGCGTCCGTCCGTCAGCCCGTCAGCCCGTCAGTCCGTCAGTCCGTCAGTCCGTCAGTCCGTCAGCATATCAACCTGGCTACACCCGCCTGCACGCCAATAAAAACGGGAGCCTTGACGGCTCCCGTGACGAAGGGACGCTGGCCCGGGCTTAGCCCTGGTTGGCCGGATCCTCGTGGGCGGAGAACTCCCGCATGAAGGCCTCGGCCCGCTCCACCATCCTGGTGGACCCGACGAAGTAGGGGGTCCGCTGGTGCAGAGCGGTAGGCTGGATGTCCATGATGCGGCCAAAGCCATCGGACGCCTTGCCACCGGCCTGCTCCACCAGGAAGGCCATGGGGTTGCACTCATAGAGCAGGCGCAGCTTGCCGTTCGGAGAGTTGGTGCCGGACGGGTAGATGTAGATGCCCCCCTTGAGCAGGTTGCGGTGGAAATCCGACACCAGGGAACCGATGTAGCGGGAGGTATAGGGCCTGTGAGTCGCCTCGTCACGCTCCTGGCAGTATTTCAGGTACTTCTTCACCCCGTCCGGGAACTTGATGTAGTTGCCCTCGTTGATGGAGTAGATCTTGCCCTCCTCCGGAATGCGGATGTTCTCGTGGGAGAGGCAGAAGCAGCCGATGGAGGGGTCATAGGTGAAGCCGTTGACCCCAAAGCCGGTGGTGTAGACCAGCATGGTGGAGGAGCCGTAGACCACGTAGCCCGCCGCGACCTGACGGTGACCCGGCTGCAGGAAGTCTTCCAGGGTGACGCCGGCGCCCGGTTTGCTGACCCGGCGGTAGATGGAGAAGATGGTCCCGACCGAGACGTTGACGTCGATGTTGGAGGAGCCGTCGAGGGGGTCTATCAGCACCACGTACTTGGAGTGACGAGAGAGCTCGGAATCGAAGGAGACGAAGTCCTCCTCCTCCTCAGAGGCCATGCCGCACACCTCGCCACGGGCCTCCAGCGCCGCCTTGAAGCGCTCGTTGGCATAGACGTCCAGCTTCTGCTGCACCTCGCCCTGCACGTTTTCGGCGCCGATGGAGCCGATGATGTCCGCCAGACCCGCCTTGTTGATCTCCCGGTTCACCACCTTGGCGGCCAGGCGGATGGAGCTGAGCAAGGAGGTCAGCTCGCCGGTCGCGGTCGGGTAGTCCGCCTGCTTTTTGACGATGAACTCGCCCATGGTGATCATGTTTCGCATTCTTGTTCCTTTAAGATCGTTTCCGTTGGCCGTTGAAAACGTTTGCAGGTGTCGGCAAAAAAAGTGCCGATCCCCGGCAGCGTTGTTTTGTAACCCAATGTAACGCCTGTTTTTTGTTTTTGCAGCGAATTAAGCCGTTCTTTAAATCGCCAGAAAACCGCGCCACCACGGGCTTTCGGCGTGAAACAAGGGTGCCATCCGGCATCTTTTGGGGGGTTAATTCGTGACAAGAATGCATCCGGGCCGACGCGGCTGCCCGCCTTGCTCCCCCTGGCGCCCGGCAATGTTGCGCCAGAGGCTCCCCTCTTGAGATCTGCCCCCCAATCCCGCACACTGGCTGCGCTTTGGAAGCAAAAAAACATAAGGATATTCAATGAAAAAGTCGCTTATCGCCGGGGCGGTTGCCGCTCTGCTCACCCTCCCCGTCCTCGCCGCCCAGGTGCCTGAAGGCACCCAGCTTCTGCCAGCCGCCCAGCAAGTGTTCGTGCGCAACATCGGCACCGAGCCTGCCTCCATCGATCCCCAGATGGTGGAAGAGAGCGCGGGCAGCGACGTCGTCAACGATCTGTTCGAGGGGCTCTATACCCTGGATGGCAACGGCAAGCTGCAGGCGGCGGGCGCCCTTGGCTACGAGCTCGATGCCACGGGCACCGTCTACACCTTCAAGCTCAGACCCGATGCCAAATGGTCCAACGGCGAGCCGGTGACGGCGGCGGACTACGTCTATGGCTGGCAGCGGGCGGCGGACCCCAAGAACGCCTCCAACTACGCCTGGTTCATCGAGCTGACCGGCGTCGCCAATGCCAGCGACGTGGTGCAGGGCAAGCAGAGCCCGGATGCCCTGGGGATCAAGGCGCTCGATGACTACACCCTGCAGATCACCCTGAAAAACCCGGTCCCCTTCTTCCTCAAGACCCTCTCCCACTACACCACCTTCCCGGCGCCCAAGGCCACCATCGAGAAGTTCGGTCATGAGTGGGTCAAACCGGCCAACATCGTCTCCAACGGCGCTTTCGCCCTCAAGGAGTGGACCCCGAACGAGCGCCTCATCGCCGAGCGCAACCCCCACTACTGGGACAACGAGCACACCGTGCTGAACAAGGTGATCTATCTGGAGATCGTCTCCGATACCGCGGCCTACAACCGCTATCGTGCGAGCGAGCTGCACTACACTACCTATCCCCTGGAGCAGTATCAGCAGATCAAGCGCCAGAGCCCGGAGGAGCTGGTGAGCGCCCCCATGCTCGCCACCTACTACTACGTCTTCAACACCCAGCGCAAACCCTTTGACGACGTCAGGGTACGCAAGGCACTCTCCCTTGCCATCGACCGGGACACCATCACGGAGAAGATCCTGGGACAGGGGCAGCTTTCCGCCTTCAGCCTGACCCCGCCGAGCGTGGACGGCTTCGAGCTCAAACGCCCCGCCAGCGAGCTGATGAGCAAGGAAGAGCGCATCAAGCAGGCCAAGGCGCTGCTCGGCGAGGCGGGTTACGGCCCGGGCAAGCCGCTGACGGTGGACATCCTCTACAACACCAACGAGGGGCACAAGAAGATAGCGCTCGCCATCTCCTCCATGTGGAAGCACAACCTGGGGGTCAAGGCGGAGCTCAACAACATGGAGTGGAAGACCATGGTGTCGGCCCTGAACGAGGGTGACTTCGGGGTGAGCCGCTACTCCTGGAACGGAGACTACAACGATGCCTCCACCTTCCTCGACATCATGACCTCCAGCAGCAGCGCCAACAGCGGCAAGTGGTTCAACAAGGAGTACGACGCCCTCCTGGCCAAGGCCCATGACGCCAAGGATCCGGCCGAGCGCAACCGCCTCTATCAGCAGGCCGAGGTGCTGATCGACGAGGAGGCCCCCATCGCGCCTGTCTACTTCTACGTGAAATCTCGGCTGCTCAAACCCAACGTCAAAGGCTACCCCTACCAGAACCCGCAAGACCTGGTCTATGCCAAGGATCTCTATCTGACGGCGCAGTGACGCTAGGCACCGAACCAAAAAGACCGCCTCGAGGGCGGTCTTTTTTTATCCTACTTCTCCTGACAGCCCGCCACCGCGAGCCGGGCGCGTCTTCGCACCGTCACGGGCCTCACCAGCAACTGCGCCAGCAACACCCCCATCAGGGTCATGCCGCCACCGATGAGGTGATAGCTGGTGAGCCGCTCCCCGAGCCAGCTGATGGCAAGGGCGGCCGTCATGACCGGCAACAGGTTCATGAAGATGGCGGTACGGCTCGCCCCGAGCAGGGCAATGCCCTGCATCCAGAGCCAGGGCGAGAGGGCCGAGGTCGGGATCCCCGCATAGAGGATGAGCCAGAGGGCGCTGCCATCGGGCCAGTGCCCGTCCACCAGCAGATAGAAGGGGGTGAGGAACAGAAGGCTGCACAGCACCTGGCCGTAGAGCATGGACCAGTTGTCCAGCCCCAGATCCCAGCGCTTGAGCAGCACGCTGTAGAGCGCATAGGTGGCCGCCGAGAGCAGCATGTAGACGGAACCGATATGGATGCCCTGGGTCAGCAGCCGGGCCGGATCCCCCTGCCCCAACAAAATCGCCAGCCCCAGAATGGAGATGGCGCCTCCCAGCAGCGCCCCCCAGGTGGGCCGCTCGCGCAGCAACCAGATGCTGAGCAGCACTGTCATCAAGGGGGTCAGCCCCATCATCAGGCCAATCTCGGTAGCCCCCAGGGTCTGGGCCGCGTAATAGCCAAAGGTCTGGTTCAAGACCATGCCGAGCAGGGCCAGCACCGCCAGCTTCGAGAAACCGGCCCGCAGCTTGCGGCGCTCACGCCAGGCCCGGTGAGCCAGAAACGGGGTCAGCACCAGGGCCGCCACCATCCAGCGCGACCAGGCGAGCGCCGCAGGAGACAACACCCCGACCGCCAGCTTGCTGACGATGCCATTGCCGGCCCAGATGGCCATGCAGGAGAAGGGAAACAGGAAGGCAAGGGGCATTGCGATATCCAGAATAAAAAGGCGGGTATTGCGCGCGAGTATAGAGAGGCAATCAGGATAAGCAAGCCTGCCAACGCAGGAAGAAGCGCCATGACGCGAACGGTTGGCGCCGCGCCCAGGCGCCATCAACAATCATGCCCGCACAGGGGCGGGCATGAGGGGGACCAGGGTCAGCCTGAGGCGTCTCAAGCGGCATCCATGTGGAGCCTTGAAATCAGTTCATTGACCTCGAGCACCGTCTGGCGATGGGGAATGTCGGCTTGCAATGGCATCATCAGCAAGCCCGACTGGAAATCGAAGCGCCCCCTGCCGTGGATGTAAATCCGCCCCTTGAAGAAGGTTTTGACATGTTTTGCCACCATCAGTGGCAGGTACTTCTTGAACACTCTCATCGTTTGCAACCTCTTGAAGTTGTATCCGTATGACAGCAGCTTATGCGAAATAATTCCGTTAAATTTATATAAAAAACCGGAAAAATCGACTCTCTCTTCCCCAAAAAACCAAACTGTAACTTATTATTAACTTTTACCGTATTGTATGCGGTCCTTCCAGCCAGAGCAAGACTCCTTTGCCATCTTGCCATTCGATGCAGGCCAGCCCGGACGTCGCGAACATGGGGGCCCCTGCCGCCGGGCAGAGACTCTGGACCAGATACCCCACCAGCGGCAGGTGGCTGACCATCAGGATGTTGTCATGCTCCGCCGCCAGCGCAGTGAGGTAGCTCGCCACGAAAGCCGGATCCCCGTAGGGGGTGATGTCGCCGCTCTCCTCGACCTTGAGGGCCTTGGGCAACACGGGGGCGATGGCCTGCCAAGTCTGTCTGGCACGCAGGTAGTTGCTGTGGATCACCAGGTTCAGGGAGCCTGCCAATTGGGGAGCCAGCCAGCCCGCCATGTGGATGGACTCTTCGATGCCTTGCTCGGTCAGTGGACGCTGTTCATCAGTCTTTGCGTTCATGCCAGCCTGGCCATGACGCATGATGTAGATTTTCATTACAACCTCGCCCAGGGGGCCTGTTTAAATAGCGGGGGGATCTTACCCCGCCATGCCGGGGGAAACAATTGCGCCACCTCTCAGAAAAGGGTTTGCCTCGCAAGATAGCGGGGTCGATAATCATGTTTAAATTCAAATAAATTCACCGCGAGCCCCTCCCCAATGAGCCCATATGCCAGTCCCAATGACCATCGGCGGTATCACTATCTGGAGCTGGCAAACCGGCTCAGGGTCTTGCTGATCTGTGATCCCGAGACCGACAAATCCGCCGCCTCCCTGGCGGTGAATACCGGCCACTTCGACGATCCTGCGGATCGCCAGGGCATGGCCCATTTCCTCGAGCATATGCTGTTTCTCGGTACCCGCACCTACCCCAAACCCGGTGAATACCAGCAATTCATGAGCCGCCACGGGGGCAGCAACAACGCCTGGACCGGCACCGAGTTCACCAACTTCTTCTTCGACATCGACAACGGCTTCTTCGAGGCGGGGCTCGACCGGTTCTCCCAGTTCTTCATCTGCCCCACCTTTGCACCGGAGTGGGTCGACAAGGAGCGCAACGCGGTGGACTCCGAGTACCGCCTCAAGCTGCAGGACGATGTGCGCCGCGGCTACCAGGTGCACAAGGAGACGGTCAATCCGGACCACCCCTTCTCCAAATTCTCGGTGGGCAACCTCGACACCCTGGCGGATCTCCCCGGCCGAGATCTGCGCTCGGACCTCATTGCGTTCTACGAAACCCACTACAGTGCGGATCGCATGGCGCTGGTCATGCTTTCACCGGCACCCATCGAGACCCAGCTAGCCTGGTGTGATCGCTTCTTTGGAGCCATTCCGGATCGCCACCTCGGGCCTCCGGTACTGAGCCATCCTCTCTACCGGCTCGATGATCTCGGCATTCGCATCCTGCTGACCCCGGTCAAGGAGACCCGCAAGCTGGCGCTGACCTTCCCGCTGCCGTGCGTGGATGAGTATTACGACAAAAAACCCCTCACCTTCCTGAGCCACCTCATCGGCTATGAGGGGGAAGGCAGCCTGCTCTCTCTGCTCAAGGGGCGAGGCTGGGTCAATCAGCTCGCCGCCGGCGGCGGCATCAGCGGCGCCAACTTCAAGGACTTTGGCGTGAGCTTTGGCCTCACCCCCCTTGGGCTTGAGCATGTGGACGAGATCATCGCCGCCCTGTTTGGCTACCTGAAGCTCATCGAGCGGGGCGGGGTGCAGGCCTGGCGCTATGAGGAGAAGCGCAGCGTGCTGGAGTCCGCCTTCCGCTTCCAGGAGCGGGGCCGGGCCCTCGACACCGTCTCCGGCCTCGTGCTCAACCTGTTCAGCTACGGGCCGGACGATCTGCTCTACGGCGATTACATGATGCGCGAGTTCGATGAGCCGCTGATCCGGCGCTTCCTCGCCAAGCTGACCCCCCACAATCTGCGAGTGACCATCCAGGCCCCGGAAGTGAGCACGGATCGCCTCGCCCGCTGGTACCAGACCCCCTACAGCGTCCAGAGCATCAGCGAGGCCGAGAAGATCCGCTGGCAGCAGAGTGAACCGGATCCCGCCCTGCACCTGCCGGCGCCCAACCCCTTCATCAGCACCCGCCTCGACGCCCGTCTGCCGGCGCTGCCCGCCGACATACCGTCCTGCCTCATCGACAGGCCCGGTTTCCGGCTCTGGCACCTGCACGAGCATCAGTTCAGCGTGCCCAAGGGCAGCCTTTATATCTCCGTCGACAGCGAACATGCGGTCAAGAGCCCGCGTCACATCGCCATGGCGCGTCTGGCCGTGGAACTGCTCACGGATCACCTCAACGCCCTCACCTACCCGGCGGAGCTCGCGGGTCTTGGCTACCAGATTTATGCCCATCAGGGGGGCTTTACCATCAACCTCAGCGGCTTTGCCGACAAGCAACCGCTGCTGCTCGACATGATCCTCGGCAACCGCACCCTGGGGTATCCGGATCCGGCCCGCTTTAGCGAGATCAAGGAGCAGCTTATCCGCAACTGGGAGAACCAGGCCAAGACCCGCCCCATCTCCCAGCTGTTCAACCAGCTCACCAGTTTGCTGCAACCCAACAACCCGCCCTTCGAGCAGCTGTTGCGCCACCTGCGCGCCGTCGAACTCGGGGAGATGCCCGGCTTCGTCTCCGAGCTCTTTGCCAGGGTGCATCTGGAGGCCCTGGTACATGGAGACTGGACGGCCGCCGAGGCCCTCGAACTCGCGGCCCTGCTGGAGCGCCACCTCGGTGCCAACAGCCAGCCCAGCGCCGAGACCCGCCGCCCCCTCATCTCCATCCAGGACAGAGGCACCCTCATTCGCGAGCAGGGGTGCGATCACGAGGACTCGGCGCTGCTGGTCTACTACCAGTCGCGCACCACCCGGGCGCGGGATCTCGCCTGCTTCACCCTGGCCAACCACATCATGTCATCCACCTTCTTCCACGAGCTGCGCACCCGCCAGCAGCTCGGTTACGTGGTGGGAGCCGGCAACCTGCCCCTCAACCGCCATCCCGGTCTCATCTTCTATATCCAGTCGCCGGTAGCGGGACCGCAGATCCTGCTGGATGCGGTGGAGGAGTTCATCGATCTCTTCCCGCTCGCCATGCTGGAGTTCACCGAGCAGCAGTGGCAGGAGAGCAAGGCGGGGTTGCAGGCCCAGCTCAGCGAGCGGGATGCCAACCTGCGCAGCCGCGGCCAGCGGCTCTGGGTCAGCATCGGCAACAAGGATCTGGGTTTTGATCAGCGCGAACGGGTACGCGAGGAGGTGGGCAGGCTCAGCCGTGCCGATCTGGTGCGCTTCATCACCCAGCTGAGATCCCGTACCTCGGATCGCCTCATCCTCTGCAGCTATGGCCTGGGCCACGAGCACGACGAGCGGATCACCGGCCAGTTTGTCGACGATCCCAGGGCGTTTCGGCTCAACGCCGCCACCTTCGAAGGCTGACCTCCCCTGTTGGCAACGCGCAGGCAATAAAAAGCCGACCCCGTGGGGTCGGCTGGAAAAACCATAATCAATTGCGACCAGAGCCGCCAAAAGTGAACATGAGCGTGAAAATCAGACACTGGGTTGATGTTCGACCGGCGTTCAAACCAGAGCTCATCGGTCGGCACCAGCAGTGATTGAGAAACAGCCTCATCTTAGGCATTTCCCTGATTTTCCACGTTGATCTATGTCAAAGGAGGTAAAACAAGCGCCACTTCCATCCTTGGCATCGGCCTCGCGCCCTCTCAGCCCCGGCGGATCAGCCGGTAAGCCACCTCGTCGAAATAGGAGAGCTGCCCCGAGAGCACCCTGGGGTGATCCAGCTCAGCCCCCCGGCCCAGCACCTCGACACCAAAGTCGCGCTCAAACAGGGTGCGCACCTCCATCTCCCCCACCGAGAACGGCGGCTGTTGCTGCTGCTCGGGCTGATACTCGAGGGTCACCAGCAACACCTGCCCCCCCGCCTCCACCAGGCGGCTCATCAGGGCGGCATACTGGCGGCGCATGGCGCCCGGCAAGGCGATAAGGGCCGCCCTGTCATAGACCAGGCGATAACGCTGACCAAGCTCCGGAGCGGCGAAGAAGTCCCCCTGATAGATGCGCAGATCCTCGTGCCGGTGGCACTGATAGGGACCCACCTCGCTTCTCTCTGCACTCAGGTTGTTCTCGTCAAAAAACTGGGTAATGGCGAGCTCGGAGAGCTCGAAGCCATCCACCGGATGCCCCTGCTCACGCAGCCAGAGCATGTCCCGGGATTTACCGCAAAGGGGCACCAGCACGGGGTCGCTCCCTTGCTGGGCCGACCACCAGGATTGCAGCCAGCGGTTGAAATCTGCCTGATGAAAGCCAATCCGGTTCTCTTTCCACTTCTGGTGCCAAAATGCCGCTTCCATCATCTTCCTCTCGTCATCTGCAATGGTGCATCACTATCACAACTTCACCGAAGTGGCGCAAGCCCCATGATCCCGCCCCTGTGCAAGAGAAGGCCCACGATGGGCAGGCCTCAGGCCACGACCCCAGGCAGGCTTGTCGCCATCGCTGCCAGCCGGGTCAGGATCTGCGCGAAGGTGGGTCGCCGGGAAGGCACCTCAAAGCCGCACTCCCCGGCCAGTCGATGAAGGGGGTCGAGGTCGGCGTCCCCCCCATCACAGCGCGCCAGCAGCTCGGCCAGCAGGCAACCAAAGGCCCGCACTTCCAGGCGCTCCAGCCGCCCGGCCAGCACCTCATCGGCGCGGTCGTAACAGGAGGCGGCACCAAAGTCCCCGAGCAGCACCCGGCCCGGCGCCTCCTGCGACGAGTGAGGCATCGCGGGCTGCAAGGAGTACAGCAGGTTGTGTGCGTAGAGATCGCCGTGGAGGATGCCCCGCTCGTGCAGGTGCCGGGCGGCCGCAGCCACCCCTTGCACCATGGCCATCACCTGGGCCGGGGTGAAGTTCAGATCCACCCCATAGACATCCCGGGTGCAGGAGTCCAGGCTCGGGGGGCCCGCCAGGGTGGCGAAGGCCGGGTCTATCAGGGGCATCACCAGTGCCGGGATGCCGGAGGGATGATCGCTCACTCTCCCCATCACACCGACCAGGTTTGGATGACGACCGGCGGCCAGGGATGCAGTCATCTCGCTCAGGGGCAAGCCATCGCTGGTGACGGCCCCCTTGAAGAGCTTGACCGCCACCGCCCCGGGCCCTTCAGCCCTCGCCCACTCGGCGCGATAGATGACGCCGGATGCTCCCTCCCCGAGCACATCCCCCAGTGAGATCGCCTGCCAGGGGATCTCGGTAGTGAACTCCGATGTGCCGTTCAGACACGCCTGTTCATCACAGAAAGGGTTGCCCGCAAAGGCCAGCCAGGACAGACGCGGCATCGAGGGCAGCCAGCTCGGAAGCGCTGGCAGGCGGTTGGCGGCGATGCGCAAAAGCTCCAAACGGTGGCAACCGGCAAGCGTCTCGGGAAGCTCATGTAGCCGGTTGCCAGAGAGCATCAGCTTTTGCAGATCAATGCAGCGCCCCAATTCTCCGGGCAGTGTCTCTATCTCGTTGTCGGTCAGGATCAGCCAGCGCAATCTGGCGGGCAGGGAGGCGGCCGGGACGGTCGCGATGCGGTTGGCCTTGAAGCCCACCATGGTGAGCGCAGGGCAGCGCCCCAGCACCTCTGGCAGTTCGGTGAAGTTGTTCTCGGAGCAGAAGAGGATGCGCAGCTTCTTGCATTCGGCCAGCTCGTCAGGCAACTCGCTCAGCTGGTTGCCGGTGAGATCCAGCACCTCCAGGGTCTCCTTGAGGCTCAGGATCTCGGGAGGGAACACCGCGAGGTTTTCAGCAAGTTTGAGGTGGCGGGCGCCGCAGAGCTCGCCTGCGCGAAGCTGTTCCAGGGTATGCATGGGATCGTCTCTATCAACATTCGGGCTTGCGGTGGCTCACTGCGGGCACTCCCCCCCAGACCACAAAGGAGGGGCATTATAGGGAATGACGGCCAAAAATGGCCGATTTTCTTGCAACGCCTGCTCTTGCAAAGGCCCCCCATCGCCACACTCCCGCTCTCCGTTGCCATGGACCATTCCGGTCGCACGCTTGGGTGGTTGATCATTTGGTTGGCGCCATATAGTATGGCGCCATACAAAGACATTCGAGACTCACCATCATGATCACGCTGGAACAGAAACACCTCGCCCTGCTCGAGGATGCAGAGCGCCGCGGACACGCGGACACCCAAAACATGCGCGTCTGCTTTGAGGTGTTGACCCTCGCCGCTGCCATCGATCAGGCGTGCGCGGCGCGCCTGGCTCCCCACCGCCTCTCCGAAGGCAAGTTCGTGCTGCTGTTTTTGCTGCGCGACCTGCCAGCAGGGTTGGCTCCCCACGAGCTTGCCGACAAGGCGGGGGTCACACGGGCCACCATCACCGGCCTGCTCGACGGGCTGCAACGGGACGGCCTGTTGGCTCGCCACAGCGACAGCCAGGACAGGCGAAAGATCTCGGTGCGCCTGACAGAGCAGGGCCAGGCCTTGGCGCAGCACCTGCTCGATGAGCACAGCCAGTGGATAGGCTCCCTGTTTGCCGGGTTCGATCAGGCAGAGCGAGAGACCCTGAGTGCCCTGCTCAAGCGGGCCTGGCTCAATGTCATCTCATCCCGGGCAGGCTGCACAGAGGCCGCCACAGAGGAGCACCCATGACACGCAGCCGCATCACGGATATCACCCCCTCACGCCTCGCCCAGCTCAACCGGGGAGAGGCTGAGGCAAGCAACCTGACCGAATGCCTGGCGGTGGATTTTGCCGCCCTGATGCAGTGCACCCGGCCTTCGCTCGGGCCCCAGGCGCTGGCGTCGATGCACGCCGCATCCGGGGAGGGCATTACCCGGCGCATGGCACTGGCCGCCAGGCTGCTCCTGACCGAGAACGGCACGAGGGATCTTGCGGCGCTCAGCCGTCATCCCTCCGATACCGTGCGGGGCTGGGCCTGTTTCATGGTGGGCGCGAGCGAGGGGCTGTCGCTCAGCGACCGCCTGGCCCTCATTCGCCCCCTCGCCGATGACCCGCACTTTGGGGTGCGCGAGTGGGCCTGGCTCGCAATGCGAACGACCATTGCTGCGCAGCTCGAGGTGGCCATTGCCGCCCTGGTACCCTGGACGGCGGAGCCGTCCGAGCGGCTGCGACGCTTTGCCAGCGAAGCGACCCGGCCCCGCGGCGTCTGGTGTACCCATCTTGCGTCCCTGCGACAAGCGCCGGAGCAGGCCCTGATGCTGCTCGAGCCCCTCAAGGCCGATCCCGCCCTCTATGTGCAGGACTCCGTCGCCAACTGGCTGAACGATGCGAGCAAAGACAGGCCACAGTGGGTCACTGACCTCTGCGCGCGCTGGTCTCACGAAAGCCCCAGCCCCGCGACAACCCGGATTTGTCAACGCGCCTTGCGCACCTTGCGCAAGGGCCAACTCCCGAAGGAACCCCTATGACCCACTATCTGGCAGAGCTCTACACCCCCACTCCCGCCTGGCTGGCACTGAGCCAGACGGCCCGTCAGCAGTTCTTCGAGGCCATTGGTACAGGCATGGCCAACCTCGCCGCCCTCGGGGTGGAGCCCATCGCCCTGGGCGAGACCGATGCTGCCCCCCTCCATGGTGCGCCCCACCCCTTCTTCGCCATCTGGCGCGGGCCGGATGCCGCAGCCATCGATGCCCTCGTCCAGGGGATAGCCGCATCGGGCTGGCACGACTACTTCGAGACGGTCAACGCCACCGGCGCCGGGGTCTCCCTGGGCGAGCACCTTGCACAGTTGGCCGCCCTGCCCTGCGCCGCCACATCCAGCCCCGCCCTGGCCTGATAACCCCTAAAAGAGTGTTATCCCACCAGGCTTTGCGTCAGTGCCGCCGACACCGGTGGCACTGTTTTCCATGCCCTGCCCTTGCAAACCCAGGTCACCACCACCTGGGAAAGCGGCGCCACAGCCCCGCTCCCTTCCCACTTCCTTCCACTCCCTTCAATAAACGCTGATATCTCCCGATACCGTGATGGGCCATCGCCGATGGCACAAGTGAGCAAGATCCGGGTCGTCGTGACAAAGGTTCGCCGCCATATTGCTTTCAAACCAAAAGTGCTTTCGGCCCCCAAGGGGTTGAACCAAAGGAGGTTTGAACCAGGAGGGGGTTGAACCCATCCACTTGTCTGCCAACCCTGCATGAGCGTCACCACCCGGCGCCATGCACATCACGCGAGGGAACTGCCATGTCATTACTGTCCAACAAGGTCGCCATCATCACCGGTGCCAGCTCCGGCATCGGCCGCGCCAGCGCCATCCTGTTTGCCCGGGAAGGGGCCAGCGTCGTTGTCGGCGCCCGCCGCCAGCCTGAGCTGGATCTGCTGGTGGAGGAGATCAGGGAATTCGGGGGCCAGGCGGTGAGCCTGGCGGGGGATGTGAAAAGCGAAACCTATGCCCGCGCCCTGGTGGATCTCGCGCTGACCCGTTTTGGCGGACTCGATATCGCCTTCAACAACGCCGGCAGCACGGGGACACCGGGCAGCGTGCCGGGGCTTGAACTGGCGCAGTGGCAAGAGACCCTGGATACCAACCTCACCAGCGCCTTTGTGGGGGCCAAGTACCAGATCCCCGCCATGCAGGCGCGCGGGGGTGGCTCCCTTATTTTTACCTCCACCTTCGTTGGCCATACCCTGGGACTGCCCGGCATGGCGGCCTATGCTGCGAGCAAAGCAGGCCTCATCGGCCTGACCCAGGTGCTGGCCGCCGAATATGGGGCACAAGGGGTGCGGGTCAACGCCCTGCTGCCGGGGGGCACCGACACCCCCATGGGGCGGGCCTTTACCGATACACCGGAGAGTCTCGCCTTTGTGCAGCATATGCATGCCCTCAAACGGCTGGCCCAACCGGAGGAGATCGCACGCTCGGCCCTCTATCTCGCGTCCGATGCCTCCAGCTTTACCACCGGCATTGCCCTGCTGGCCGATGGTGGGGTATCTATTTGTCGCACATGACCTTGTCGCCCCAAGATCCTGCGACCGCAACCTTATCGTGAGAGCGCCTTATGTCTGATTACGCCCGCATCGCCGATGCCATCCGTTTTATCGCAAGCCAGGTGGCGCGCCAGCCCACCCTGGACGAGATAGCGGCGCACGTTCACTTAAGCCCCTTTCACTTCCAGCGGCTCTTCAGCCGCTGGGCCGGGGTGACGCCCAAACGCTACTTGCAGGTGCTGACCCTGGAGCGGGCCAAGGCGCTGCTGCAGGAGTCGCGCCCGCTGCTGGAGGTGGCCGACACCCTGGGCCTGAGCAGCGGCTCGCGGCTCTATGATCACTTCGTGCAGCTCGAAGCGGTGACGCCGGGGGAGTACAAGCAGCGCGGGGCCGGTCTGGTTATCGATCACGGGGTGCACGACACCCCCTTCGGCCAGGCGTTCGTCGCCCTGACCCCGCGGGGGGTGTGCAACTTCTCGTTTCTCGATGACCAGGCCCCACAAACGCCGCTGAGTGCCCTCGCCAAGCGTTGGCCTGAGGCAGAACTGCGAGAAGCACCATCACGCACCCAGGGGGTCATCCACACCATGTTCGATGGCAGCAAGGCGCCGGATCGCCCCCTCTCCTTGCACGTGAGCGGCACCAACTTTCAGATCAGCGTCTGGCGGGCGCTGCTGCAGATCCCGCCCGCTAAAGTGGTGAGCTACGCCCAGGTGGCAAGCGCCGTCGGCAACCCCAAGGCCGCACGCGCCGTAGGGCTGGCGGTGGGCGCCAACCCCGTCGCCTTGATGATCCCCTGCCACCGGGTTATCCAGCAAAACGGCAAGCTCGGCGGCTATCACTGGGGCGAGACCCGCAAACAGGCGATACACGCCTGGGAAGCGGCAAGGTATGAATGAGGTGGGACCTTTCTTCTCTGCCTGAAAGGGGAAAACAGAGCTGTTGGTTGTGCGGCCGCGGACTATCAGGCCCGCCGAACGAGCATGCAGCGATTTAAAGCAGGGACATCAGATGATGTCGAGACGCAGATCGCCCCTTAATTTTTCAAATAGAAATTGGTTCAACCCCAGACTGAGCTGTACCAAGTACTAAGTCACGACACAGAACATTCATCAGCCAGTTCATCGAGCACTGCGAATACTCCATCGAGATCATCACGATAGAAGGCTGTGTAATTCGATGTAAAAACACATCGCTCAGTAGTGTTCAGTTTAAGCCCTCGAATTAGCTTGTGGTATTTAATCCAGTATTTCCCCATTGCTATTTTATCCAAACCACCTGAAAGTGCTTCTCTGGTTGCAATGTAGCCATCATTGCCCCGACCAGAAAAGAATGAACTGCTTAGATTTGACAAACAGTGATCAAGGAAGAAGAATATATTCTTTTCATCGACCTCGGGATTGAAGCAAACATCAAAAATATAGTTGTTCATCACCTGTGCGATCCCATGATTATCACTGCTTCCAGTCTCATCATAATATCCACAACCGACACCTGAGCCATTAGGGGGGTTGGTATTACTAAATTGATAGATGACGAACACATTAACTATATTACGCGCAATAGCGACTCTTCGAGCTAGTGAATTACCTTCTGCTACAATGGGGTCTTGTGATGCATCTCCGACACACTTCATGAAAGCAGTACCAAGAAATTCATTGACAGCCACATCATTGACATCTGCTAAAAAGTTACGTTGTGAATCGATATAAGTTTTCTTGAAGATAGCGAATATTCTCTGTGAGAGCCTCCTCATTTCTAGCAGAGCAAGGTCTCGGACTGATCCTGAAGTGGGAGCACTCTTATCTTGATGCACAATAAGCGCTCTCTGCAAATTATATAGTTGCCCACCACGATCAGCAGAACACTCGAGCCTGAATATCATGAGATCATACCAACCAAGAACGCCACGTTCAGAGTTTATAAGATTATCCAGTATACTATTACCTTGATAGCTATTTTCACCAAATAACCACCACGCTATCTCTACTATTTTTTCATCACTATTTGATATTTGCCGTCCAGATTCTCTCCTCCATCCAACGCGATCTAATAATCGTAACAAAGAGTAAATAGCTCGCTGACGCAACCCCTGATCATTATTATCGAATGATGAATAACGTGGTATATGTTCAATGAGTGTATCTATGGCATCCTCTGCCTGCTTATTTGTAAGCTCATGAGATTGGTTGACCAACACACGCCAAAATTGATCATGAGAATATTCTCCACGCTCCAAATCAAACTCTGACAGCATTAATATTGAAGCAATCGGCTCTCCCTCTTTAACCTGAGACACTGCATTTTGGTACAGAATAAACGTTTGTTGTGGCTCTGGCGTTGCAAATCGAACAATAAGCTTGAGATATGCCTCTAAATTTCTAAATCTGCCGCTATTAAAACACGCTCTAGATCGACGTTCCGCCTCATCAAAATGACTATCGAAGCCTTTATCCAGAATGCTTTTATCAAATAACTGAGATAACAAGAACCAAGCTGGCGCCGGTACTTCATTCTCCAATGCAGAAAACGTCTCGGAATTTTTGAACTCTGTATCCCCATATTTTTTCTGTAGTGAAAAGGAACCGCTTAGTCCTTCTGTTTCTTCTGCATAGATACGTCTAAACAGTCCAGGGTAATTCAAATGCAATAGCATCAGGTTGATAAGATCCCGCTTGTGAAAGTCTGTTCTACCCAAGTCAGTTTTCTCTATCTGCATCAATAGCATCGCATTGACAAATCGTTTTAGTTTTCGCAAATTTCCAACTAACGGTTGATAATTAGCCGACAAGTTACTCCCTAAAATATCCGCCAATTCGTTGAGGACGACACCTAGTTTTATCATTGTGTCAGAGGGCACCAAACCAAGCTGGTTCTCATCACGCGCCCAATCACGCCGCAAAAATTCACAAAGACTGGAGCTATCCACAAATAGGCTTAGCTTTACTGTTACAAATTTTTCCAAAAACTCGCGTGCTCTTTCCCCTTCGTCATTGTTTCCCGTAAGTAATTCAGTATCATAGCAAAGAACATATGTTGCCTGAGACAGCTTGAATGTCCTCCTCGTTGCGAATAGAACATTGTTTACCGTTTTCGCGTCCAGACGGTCTAGATCATCAATTACGATAATTACACGTCGATCGATACGGCGCAAAACATCATCAATATCATCGAGAAGTTCATCGATCGTTTCCTGAGAAGGCTCTAGCGAAAGCTTGAATCCCAAGAATGAAACGTCCGCTTTTCCTTTGATGAGGCGGGAATATCTCGAAGCTGCTGGCTTAAATTCTGGCGCAAATACCTTTTCTTGAATAACAGCAGATAGATCGCGAATTAGACGGTCAGCAAGGTCAGGTTCAGTTGCATAACGTAGTGGCTCGAATCTACAAACAAGCACCTTGTCAGCAGCATCTTCCCAATAACGCTCAACCAGATTGACAAAACTCGTTTTACCTACGCCCCATGGGCCATCAACACCAAAAATAAGACCAGGATGGGAGCCACTTGCAAGAACAGTTTCTGCAAACGACTTAGCCTGAACTTCGCTTTCTAGGAGATCGTCCTTTCTATCATAAATTTCCTCATCAGCGATGAAATAGAGCTGGGAAGTCTGTTTTTTAGAACGAGTTCTACATTGCAAAATTGGTGATAGAAAAATAACACAGAAAAAAAGGAGAATAACCGGAGCCCAATGTGGATCAGCGGATTTGAACACTGTATGTACCTTTGCAAGCCAAGGTGAAGCTAATTTATTTGACCAAACACCAATAACTACACCTGCAAGTAAATCAATACGATAGCTCCGAACTATACGCATAGCTGCACAGTGAGCATTTCGCTTGACAGCGTAAAGCAGACAAATACCTAAACCAGCCATTACTCCCATCGCCTTTAGGCATAGAGGAACATCAACAATTTGCTGTGCGAAGCTAGTTCCCAAGAGAAAAAAGATATGTGCGACTTCAGCTCCAACAAAGCCAATAAAGAGCATCCTCGCGAAAACTAATAACTCGGGCATCTTCATCGCTGAAGGTTTACTCGCCATCGACTTCTCCTTTCGATGTTACTTGCAGTGTTAGGAAATCTACTTTACCACGCAAACGATATGAAAATGAAAAGACACTACTCGGGAGTCTTTCTTATTGTTGGGTGTTGGAGCCAACTGGTTGGAGGCTATGACCCCTCCCCGCTTTGCCCCGTAGCCAAATCAGATCGGGGTGATGGAGGTGATATGGGCCGATCCATCCAGGGATTGGAAGATTTGCACCACAGCTTCCCCGTGGATCGGGTTGGGCAGCGGCACCGTGGTTTTGCATTTGAAACGGTAACTGGTACGCCTGCTATCACTTGGGGGGATTTTGAAGGAGTGTTTGATGCTGGACACAGTGGCACTTACCTTTCTGGGCATAACACTCGTGGATGGCCTTCAGAGGCTATACAGCAAAGCCTTTCCCCTGCCCGGAGAAACCACAGCCTGCCGCCTTGTGTGGACGCGATGGATGATGCTCTTCCGATCGACTCCGGAACTCACCACGACAACGTTGGCAACAGAGTCCTCACCCCCTTCGCCAGGAGCAAAATTTTCTCGCAAACGATTGGAAAAAGAAAAGGCGCCTCAAGGGCGCCTTTTTGACAGTTTTGCGTGATCGCAGGGAGAGGCGTTAGCCGCTTATTCCCACTCTATTGTAAACAAGACATTTTTATCTTTTATATTCAATGGCTTATTTTCCTGCTAATTGGTAATACCATGAAAAATACCATGCTCAGAAAAGGCTTAACAATATTTTGAAAAATTGCCTACTGAGCGCTGCCGCACAGCTCCATAGGCCGCTTTCCTGGCTTTGCTTCCAGATGTATGCTATTCTGCTCCTGCAGCTAATGGATCACCGCAAACAGGTTACTCGCCTGGGGATTCCCTTTCGACCCGAGCATCCGTATGAGACTCATGCTCGATTATTATTATTATAGAAGCCCCCATGAATAAATCGCTCATCATTTTCGGCATCGTCAACATAACCTCGGACAGTTTCTCCGATGGAGGCCGGTATCTGGCGCCAGACGCAGCCATTGCGCAGGCGCGTAAGCTGATGGCCGAGGGGGCAGATGTGATCGACCTCGGTCCGGCATCCAGCAATCCCGACGCCGCGCCTGTTTCGTCCGACACAGAAATCGCGCGTATCGCGCCGGTGCTGGACGCGCTCAAGGCAGATGGCATTCCCGTCTCGCTCGACAGTTATCAACCCGCGACGCAAGCCTATGCCTTGTCGCGTGGTGTGGCCTATCTCAATGATATTCGCGGTTTTCCAGACGCTGCGTTCTATCCGCAATTGGCGAAATCATCTGCCAAACTCGTCGTTATGCATTCGGTGCAAGACGGGCAGGCAGATCGGCGCGAGGCACCCGCTGGCGACATCATGGATCACATTGCGGCGTTCTTTGACGCGCGCATCGCGGCGCTGACGGGTGCCGGTATCAAACGCAACCGCCTTGTCCTTGATCCCGGCATGGGGTTTTTTCTGGGGGCTGCTCCCGAAACCTCGCTCTCGGTGCTGGCGCGGTTCGATGAATTGCGGCTGCGCTTCGATTTGCCGGTGCTTCTGTCTGTTTCGCGCAAATCCTTTCTGCGCGCGCTCACAGGCCGTGGTCCGGGGGATGTCGGGGCCGCGACACTCGCTGCAGAGCTTGCCGCCGCCGCAGGTGGAGCTGACTTCATCCGCACACACGAGCCGCGCCCCTTGCGCGACGGGCTGGCGGTATTGGCGGCGCTGAAAGAAACCGCAAGAATTCGTTAACTGCACATTCGGGATATTTCTCTATATTCGCGGTTCAGCAGGCATGTCCCCTTTGAGGGCGACCCGACGACAGGATAATCGACCTTATGGTGCGCAAATATTTCGGCACAGACGGTATTCGTGGCAAAGCCAACGAAGGCGCGATGACGGCGGAAACCGCCTTGCGCGTCGGCATGGCGGCTGGCCGTGTCTTTCGTCGCGGTGACCACCGCCATCGTGTCGTGATCGGCAAGGATACGCGCCTGTCGGGCTATATGCTTGAACCCGCGCTCACAGCCGGTTTCACCTCGATGGGCATGGACGTATTCCTTTTTGGCCCGCTGCCGACAACGTATAGGAAGAATAAACGCCCTTTTCACCCAAGTCCAACAGCTTTGGACCGCAGTTGACTCTTTCGACACCCCTGCGATGCAACCCAATCCGGCTGACGGGGAGCCAGCAACGCTGAAAATTTACCCTCCTCTTTCCCACTAGC